>JBEAXT010000050.1:0-13027 GCA_041159695.1 Pseudomonadota bacterium | reverse complement strand
CGTGCCCTGCTGGCGTGGTGCAGTGGTCCGTCAATGTTCCGGTCAGTGTGTCCACCGAAGCACCCGTCGTCATCGCCAATCGGGCAATCCCCTTAGGATCGTCGATCGGTACTTCGGATATTCGTATCGAAACCCGACGCTTCCCGGGTACCGCCCGATGTTGTGCGAGCTCCATCGACGATGTGGTCGGGCTGCTCGTGCGTCGCACCATCGCCGCCGACACGGTCATTCCCATGGACGCCCTCGATCGACCGCCCGCCATCAAGCGGGGTGAGGTCGTCATGGTCGTGGCCGCCATGCCGGGGATCGAGATCCGCTCGAGCGGGGTCGCCCTCGCCGACGCACGCGCAGGGGAAACAGTTCGCATAAGACACTCGACGTCTCTCAAGGTGATCCAAGCGAGAGCCGATACCCCGGGTGTAGTGAGAGTGGACCGGTAAGGAGCCACCGAAGCGCGACGGGCGTCACAAATTATGCTGGCACCCCTAAAGTTTCGGACGACCCTGCCGTTAACATCGATGAGCAGAACGTGAGAGTGCTGCCATGACAGTCAAAATGAGTGGTTTGGACCCTCGTCCGTCCGTCACCCCGATGTCGCCCTCCGGCGCCCGCGGGAAACCGGTGGAGGGTAATGCCCCGGAAACCGGGACCGGTCGCCCGAACGTCGAGGTTTCGGCCTCGGCGCGGAGAATGGCCGATCTCGAAGCACGTGTCGCCGCCTCCTCCGGTATTAACGATGCCAAGGTCGAGGCGATACGTCTCGCCCTGGAGCGTGGCGAGTACCAGGTCGACTCCAAAAAGATCGCCGATCAGTTGATGAAACTGGATTGGGAGCTTGGCAAGGCGTCCGGACGCGTCTGACGAACGACCGATGTCGACGCGCGAGGAGATCAAGCAGATTCTGTCTCGTCTTCTTGAAGACGAGCAGCGTCTATTGACGCAACTCGAGACATTGCTCGAGACCGAGAAGTCCATTTTGCTGCGGGATGACTCGCCGGAACGACTCGAGGCCGCATGCCGTTCGCGCCAAGATTGCATGTTGTCGCTTCTGCGCTTGCAGAGTGAGCGCCAGAATTTACTGCGTCTCCATGGCTTCTCGTGTGACAACGCGGGACTTGCGAGCCTCATCAAAGTTTGCGATCCCGAGCGGGCCCTACCCTCACGATGGGCTGAGTGTGCCGACCTCGCCCGCCGCTGCCGCGACCTCAACGACCACAACGGCGCCCTCGTCGCGTCCCGCATGCGCCGCATCCAGGGAATGCTCGAAGTGCTGACCGGCAAACGCAGCGAAAAAACGACCTACGGACGCCAAGCCCACCAGGGGTTCGGCACGCGCGGACGCGTACTCGCTACGGAAGCCTGACGCCAGTCAAAGAAAAAGGGCCGCCGTAGCGACCCTCTTTCCTCTCCCTGAGCTGCGCCCCGTGGCGCACACCGATCTCAGCGCCTGCGGCGCTTTTTCTTGTGCTTGTGCTCGACATGGCCATCGCCGTGATGGTGAGGCATGTCGCCATGCGCATGACCGTGGTCGTATTCGAAGTCGACCGGATGGTTATGCCCATGCGTGTTGATCCATTTATACAGGTCGGGCTTCCACTGCATGATGCGATTGGCCGCCCGATCGCGGTTTTCTTCGATGTTGGTCCACGGATTGAAGTGGAAATGGTTGTAGAGCTGGGTGTCCGTACGGCCAATCGCCAGGATCCCGAGCTTGGAGGCGAAGGCACCGTGGTTGATGTACGGCGGACGCCAGAAATAACCGCCGGTGGGTAAGTCGCCGAACTGCATCATCCAGGACGTTCCCCAGATGTGATACGCCTCTTCACAACAATCGTGATAGGAAATGTTGTCCTGCCAGAAATTCGGCGTCATGCAGTACAGGAACGTGAAGCCCTGCGTGCGCGGATCGAAGCGAAGGATCTTCACCATACAACCCGGAGCCGTTGCCGGATAAAAGTTGGTTGAGGTCCACTGCATGTCGTCGTAGGAGTTGACCGCTGCAAAGCGGTGTCGCTCTGCGTTTTTATGGTCGCTGGTCGACTCGACAAATGACGGCTCGCCATAGTTGTAAAAAATGAGCCCCGTGGCCCCGCGCGGCGACGTCAGCTCCTCGATGGCGACACCCGCCGGCACAAAGAAATAGCTTCCGGGCCCCCAGACTTTCTCGCCCACCTTGATCGAGCCGGACATGATGAACAGTTCGTACTCGGTATAACTCATGCCCGGCGGCTGGCGATAACCCGGCTCGAAAAGACAGGTCATAGTGCACGCGCCGTCGTCGGTGTCGAGCGAGAGCATCTTGTAGTGCATACCCTTCGGGAAACCCGGCAGGGTCATCTTCTTGAACGGGACGTCGCGGTCGACGAAGGGTTCGATATGCGGTCTAGCCATGTTGATGTACTCCCGTTACGTCGCTCAGAACACAACCTTGAATTTGCGTTTCGGCTTCACCGGAATCTCCTCCGGCGCGACCTTACGCATCTGGTTGTAGTGAACGTGGACCCCACGCGTCTGTATTCGGTAGAGGAAATCAGCGATCCACTTGTCACGCTTCGGCGTCAGCGCCTCTTGCTCACCAACGATTTTGTTGTATCGCTTTTTCTGTTCGGCGATTTCCTGTTTGAGCCAGGCCTGAACCGCTCGACTGCGTTTATGGGCAATGAACTTCATCTGCGCTCCTCCACCCGTTAGGGATTCTCGCCGCTCCGTAAATATACGCCGCGCGGGCCTCTACGGTGGAGTCCACACCCCGTCCCTCGGCCGGGCTGTCCACTGTGCGACCTAAACCCCTTAAGCCGGCTAGACTCCCTCTATGCTTCGCGCCATTCGAATCGTGACCCTCTCGGTCGCCAACCTCTCGGAGGCGGAGCGCGCATACGTCGATTGGCTCGGATATGTCCGAGTCGAACGGGGACACCTCGATCGCGATCTGCCCGAATGCTGGGACTGCCCAGCCGCCGTCGGCAGCGCCTATGCCTTGCTTCGCAGCCCCGCTGGAACAGAGGTTTTGCTGAGGCTGATCGAACGCCCGATGACCCCGGGCTTCGCGCCATTGCGCACCCACGGCTGGAACGCCAACGAAATACTCGTTTTGGATCCGGACGCACTCGAACATCGCCTACTCTCGCCGGATTCGCCGTTTGAGGTAATCGGAGCCCCTGCTCCCCTCGACTCGAATCCGAAGATCATCGCGATGCAGGCGATCGGACCGGACCGAGAACTGAACTACTTCACGAGGATCCCACCCGAAGGCGGCACGTTCATCAAATCATCTGCTCGAGCCTTCGTCGATCGAACTTTCATCGTGGTGCTGGGAGGTCCTTCGATGGAGGCCCTTCGAACCTTTTATCGACGGCAGCTTGGAATGACCGTGACGGACGCATTCCAATCGAGCGTACCCGTGCTCAATGCTGCGCTTGGTCTACCCGATGAGCATCGTATCGCGCTCGCCCTCGCGCCCTTGTCGTCGAGCTTCGTGTTGGAGCTCGATGAGTATCCGTCCGAGACGATTCCGAGGCCCTGTCGCGAGGGCGACCTACCGCCCGGCATTGCCATGGTGAGTTTCGTCACCCGCGATTTGGACATTCCTCTGCCATGGCGCCGCGACCCTCGGCCTCTCCCCGGAGCACCCTACTCCGGTCGTCGCGCCGGCGTGATCCGCGGACCCGCGGGCGAATGGATCGAGCTGATCGAGGAGTCGATCAAAGATTCGCCGTGACGATGAAAAGCGGATTGTCCGCCATGCTCTGAAACGTGGCTGCGACTTTTTTCATGGTGTCGGTCGATACGTCGGCGCCGAGTTGTTCCAGGCTATTGACGTCGATGATCTCGATGTACGAATACGGCGACGCACCGCCACCGAGTAGCCCTTGTGCTTTCAAGATTTCGAATTTATCAACCGAGGGCAATGCATTAACGATGGGTAAATCGGTATTGCGGGCGAACGCTTCGTAGTCGCTGACACTGACGCCCGCCTTGAGATTGAAGAGAACGATGATTTTGGCCATTCGAAGATCCTCCTGAACGCTTGGACGAATTCTATTTGCACCAGTGCCGTTGCGACAGGTCATAATTTGCACCATGACCGTTCTACGAGATTCGATTCCCGAGTTTGAGTTCTCCGTTCCCGTCGTGATCGTGGGCGCCGGCGCCTGCGGCCTGACCGCGGCGCTCGCGGCCCGCGATCAGGGCGCGGACGTCATCGTCTTGGAGCGTGATAAGCGGCCGTGGGGCAGCACCTCGATGTCGCTTGGCGCCATCTGCGCGGTCGGCAGTCGAAGTCAACGTGATAACGGCGTCGATGACAGCGCCGAAATCTTTGTCGCCGATGTAATCGCCAAGACGGACGGAGAAGCTGACGAAACCCTGGCGAGACGGATCGGCGAGCGATCGGGACCGACCGTCGACTGGCTTACCGAGACGCACCGTATCCCACTCAGTGTCGATTTCAAATGGACGGGACTCGGTCACTCTCGGCCGCGACTGCATTTACCGCCCGGCCGCACGGGGGAAGAATTGCTCTCCCTGCTGTCCAACGCCTGCGCCCGCGCGGGGGTCGAAATCATGACCGAGGCCTATGTCACGGCGATCTATGCCGACGATAACGATCGCGTACTCGGTGTTCGAATCCAGCGCCCGGGCGGCGTTATCGAAAATCTCGGCTGCGACACGTTGATCATCGCAACGTGCGGTTATGGCGGAAATCACGAGATGGTTGCGCGATACATCCCCGAGATGGCGAACGCGCGTTATTTCGGTCATGAAGGTAATCGGGGGGATGGGATTCTCTGGGGGGTCGCGCTCGGCGCCGCCGTACGCGAAATGTCTGCCTACCAGGGCCTCGGTACGCTCGCTGAACCTCAGCAGGTCGTGGTACCGCATCCGCTCATGATTGAGGGCGGTTTTCTCGTGAACGCCGAGGGACGACGTTTCACCCACGAGCTCGCCAACATTTCCGGCATGTGTGTCCCGGTGCTGGCACAGCCGCAGGGGATCGCATGGGTAATCTTTGACGAGGATCGACACCAAGCCTGTCTTGCGCACTCCGTCGATCAACGTCAACTCGAAGAGGTCGGCGCGATTCGTCGGGCGGGTAGCTGGGAGGAGCTCGAGCGCCTCTGCAACCTTCAGCCGGGGTCCTTGAGCAAAGAAAACAGCGAGATCGAGTCGGTGCGGGCGAGCGGCGAGCAGGACCGATTCGGCCGACGATTCGATAATACGCTGCCACCCCTTAAGGCGCCGTTCTGCGCGGTACGCGTCACAGGCGCTCTGTTTCACACCCAGGGGGGTCTCCTTATCGACGAGAACGCGCGCGTCCTGCGCGAGGACGGAAGCGCTCTGCCCAATCTGTACGCCGGCGGAGGCGCGGCTCGGAGTATCTCCGGGTCCCGAGTCACCGGCTATTTGCCGGGGGCTGGGCTCTGCATGGCCGTCACGCTCGGCGCCCTAGCCGGCGAAGACGCGGCACGCGCGGCACTGAGGAGCCCCGCCTAGACTGAGTCAGTGCCCAAAGAATCAGCGCTTAAAGAGAGAGCGACTCAGCGCGTCGCCGCCTTAAGGGCCCCCACGATTTGCTTTCGCTCTTCAGGATCCGTGATGGGCTTGTAGCGCATCCGGTGACGACCGTCCAAAAATGTCTCCGGATTGGCAATCAACGCGTCGATGGTCTCCTCGTTCCAGACCAATCCGCTCTCGCCGGCCTCGACGAAGGCCTCCGAATAGTAAAACCCGGGCGCACTTGCCGCGCGACGGCCAAAAACACGGTGAAGGTTCGGACCCACGGCGTGTGGACCGCCTTGCTCGAAACTGTGACAGAAGCGGCACCACATGAAGTCCTGCTGCGATTGCGCACTCAGCTGAGGAGCAGCACCGACATCGAGGTAGGGATCGACCTCAGGGGGCGGCCCCGAGGCCACCAATTGTTTTGAGGTCGTGAACGGAACGACCCCAAAGATTTGATACGGCGTGTACGCGGAGACCGAAAGAACGATGAGCAGCAAGAGAGCGTGAACGGCGCGCCAACCGCTCGGTACCTTGGACAGATCGGACGCGTCCGAACCACCCCAATCGGTCGCGGGCAGCATGCGCCACGGACCGATTCGGTAACGAAACGCTTGCCATAACGCGACGAGCACCGCGATCGCAAAAAGATAGATCACCAAGAAGCCGAACGCGCTGTGCAGGTAACCGAGCGTCACCGACAGTCGATAACTTGCCGGCAACAGGGGCGGTATCGTGAACATGCCGAACCACGACGTCGCATGACCTTCGGACCACGCGAACAGCGGACCCGTGATGCAGAAACCCGCCAAAGTCAGATAAAGCGCGAGCGTACAGCCGCGCGCAAGCTCGTCGGCTGCCGGCGGAACGCGCGTCGGCCGAGACGGTCTCGGCAATTTTGCCCAGAGCCAGAGCCTCGGGATCAGTAAAGCAAGAATCGTGAGTCCATTCGAGATATGCAGGTGTTGCAACGCTTCGCGGGCAGCGGTTCCGCGAGGCGTGACGCCCACTTTAGTCGACTGGTACATCTGAAAAAGCACCAGCCCGAAGATCGCGAGCGAAAGGCCCCGCTCCAACCATCGAAGATTTCGACTCACTGACCTACCCCCCTCGACACTGCACGAATAATCGCATTCGGAATGATGGCGTCATCCCAGGATGTCGTCGATACGCCGGTGCGGACTACGACGAGCTGTAACGAAGGGACGACGTAAACCCGTTGGCCGCCGAATCCGTCGATGTAAATGACATCTCGGGCGGCGAAAGGCGCAGAGTGATACGCCTTGACGGTGTAGTCGTTGTACTTTCGCTCCGTACCCGGCGGCGATCCGAGCCACACCTGATAACCGAAGTTTGAATTCTTTGACGAAGGCATGACCATGTCGGCGATCCACTCGGTCGGGACGACCTGATCGTCACCCACGCGCCCCCCATCCAAAAACAAACGCCCTACCCTCAACCAATCGCGCGCGGTCGCAAACAGACAGCAGAAACCCCGCGGCAGACCGCCCGTGCGATCCATCCAAAGACCGGCATCGTCCGCACCGAGACGCTGCCAGAGTCGACTGGAGAGATACGTGGCGTATCGCTGACCGGTCGCACGCTCGAGCAAGATCACGAGCAGCTGGGAATTGGCATTGCTGTACTGGTACTCACTCCCCGGTGTTTTCTCGCTGGCGAGGTTCAACACGCCCGACGCGAGGTCCGATCCGAACAAAATTTTGGCGGACTTCCAGGTACCGAAAATCGGAATCTCGAGCCCGCTCGACATCTGTAACAACTGCCGGACGGTGATCTCGCGACGCGCATCGCCCTGCCACTCCGTGATCCACTTCGACGCCGGCGTGTCGACCGAATCGATGAACCCATCGGCGATGGCGGAACCCACCAGCATCCCGAGCACGGTCTTGTGCATCGAATTGGGATTGGTTCGCGTCGAGCGGTTGAAGCCTGGCCAATACTTCTCGTACCGCAGCGCACCCTGGTGGTAGATCAACAAAGCGACTGAGTCCGTCGACTCGGCGTATCGTTCCGCCGCGACGATCCCTTGCGGATCGGCCCATTGCGGAGCCGCCACCCGAATGTTGTCCTGCGGGCGACCCACGACGATTTCCTGCGGCTGAGATTTCTCCACCGCCGCCGGCTGGCCGAGGGGCTGACCAAAGAAGAGATTTTTGAGCACGGTCGGGTCAGCGACCCAGATCGTCAGCATCAGCAAGACCGTCAGCGCTAGGATCGCGCCGATCAGTCCACCAAGACCCTTGAGCAAGCCGAGCAGAATCCGCGTCATGCGAGCGATCTCCGACGTTCCGCGAGCGCGGCACGAATTTCGGCATGTCGCGCGCTATCGATCGGGTAACGCCACATCATGAAGACGGGAACCAACAACATCAGCGCCGGGAGCCAGGAGGCGCCGAGTCTCACCCCTTGCTCAACCCCGGGATCGAGTATCTGACTCATGTCGATGTAACCGAAGATCGCCATGAAACCGACGCCGACGAAAAGCCCGAGGCCCATACCGAACTTGAAAACGGAAGCCAAGAACGCCATGTGCCCACCCATTTGGGCAACGCCCGTTTGTAACTCGTCCGCATCCACCGCATCGGCCGTCATTGCGGGTGGCGTGATCATGGTGCCGCCGTTTCCGAAGGCCATCACGACGTTCGCGAGCAGCACCGGAACGATCGCTCCGTCCGGCATGAAAAACAACGAGATGTAGCCCACCGCCGTGATCAAGTTCGCAACACAATACGCCCGATGCTTGCCGAGTTTGTTGGCGATCGCGATCCAGCTGGGCGCGAGCAGCACCGCAGCGATGGTATTGACGATGGCGACCGTCAGCACATGCTGCTGCATTCCGAGGGCTTGCGAAATCAGCGCCGGCTGAACGCCGAAATAAACGCCCAATGCCAGACGGTCAATGAAATAGGCCCCGGTGAGGCGTCGAAACGGCGCGTTGCGCGACAAGATACCGAGCAACTCACCCCAGCCCGGCGTCCGCTCCGTCTGCGCCGCCTTCGCAGGCACTCTGGAAAAACACCAAAGAATGCCGATCGGTAAGGCTACGGCGAAGAACACACCCACCGATTGCACGATCTGGGCATAACTCGGAAAGGCCACGCCTTTGAACCAGATCCAGTAGAAGATGCCGACCGCACTTGCGCAGAGATAACCAAAGAACGCGCCGCTCTCGCGAAAGCCCGCGATCCGCGTACGCTCGCCGTAGTCATCGGACAATTCGCCGCCCCAGGTTTGGTGCGGTACGTAGACCATCGTCCAGCCCGCATAAAACACCACCAACCAGATAGCGAGATAGAAAACCGAGGCGCCCTCGGGTGGCAACAAAAGAAACCATGCCGCTACCAAGGCAATCGGCGCGCCCGCCACCATCCAGACGCGTCGACGACCCCAACGACTCGAGGTGCGATCCGACAATGCGCCGACGAGAGGATCGATCAACGCTTCCCAGAATCGCCCGATGGCGAACACGACAGCCACGGTAAAGGCGCCCATGCCCACCGCCGCCGAGTAGTACACGGGCGGGAGAAAGTTGTAGAGCGGAACGAGCATTGCCTGAAGCGCGACCGTCGGCGCCGCATAGGCCAACAATTGTCCTCGGCTGAGTGTCATCACCGCCCCCCTCCTACCGCAGCCCGTCGCGGTATGGGTCCGATTATGGTCATGGGCCCCACGCGACCGAGTATCCAGCGATCCAACCTTCGGTCTCCCGACCGCTGAGTGGACAAGCCCCGGACCGCTCTTCTACACTCTGATTCGACTCTGAATTACGGGGGTAATGACAATGGAGTCCACTCGTCCGATCCGCGCTTTGATCCGCGGCCTCGATGCCTTGACCGTCTTGAACTTGCGTAATGGCGCCACCGTCTCCGAGGTCGCTCAGGAAATTCGTCTTCCGCGCACGACCACGTACCGCATTCTCGAGACACTGAGCCACGCCGGCTTCGTGTATCGCGATGCGACCGACGACCGATACCGCCTGACCATCATGGTTCGCGGCCTCTCCGACGGTTACGACGACGAAGCGTGGGTGACCCAAATTGCACGGCCCTACATCCACGAGCTCGGCAAAGAAATCGTATGGCCGGTGGCGATCGCATCGCTCTCCGGGACGTCTATGATGGTTCGAGAATCCACCGATCACCGAAGCCCGCTTGCCGTCGAGCGCTATTCGGCCGGATTTCGCGTGCCGTTGCTGACCTCCTCGTCCGGACGCGTATACCTCGCGTTCTCTTCACCGACGCAGCGAGAATCGCTACTGGAAATTCTCGCCCGCTCGAATCGCGAAGAAGATTCGCTCGCCAAAAATCGGACGGAGCTCATGAAGATCCTCAACGACGCACGCATGCAGGGCTATGCCTCGGCGGTCCGTGCACGTCGAGTCTCGGACGAAATCAGCATGGCCGTGCCCATCATGGTCGAGGACCGTGTTCTAGCGGCCGTGACGATCCGCTTCAGTGGCACCGCCGTGCCACTCAAGCTCGCCGTCGAGCGTTTTTTGCCGAAGTTACGGGACACGGCTCAAAAAATTCGACAAACCTTCTCGGAGCAGCAGCACAACCCTCCGCACCACCAATCGCCGCGCCTCGCATCGGGCGGCCGCTGAGAGGACCCGTCGCCCATGAACGCTGAACTGCAAGACAAAACGCTCACGCTGATCACTCGGCTCGAGTCGTTACTCGGCCGCGAACACGTGCTGACGGATACCGTTGAACGGAGCTTCTATTCGACGGATATCTACAAGTCCGGCGCCCTTCCCTCGGCGGTCGTTCGTCCGACGAACGCCGCCGACGTGGCCCAGGTCGTGCAACTCGCCGTCGCGGCGGGTGTCGCCGTCGTCCCGCGCGGAGGCGGCGCGTCGTACACGGACGGATATACCCCGACCGAAGTCGGCTCGATCAGCATCGACACCTCGCGCATGAATCAGATCCTCGAGATCAACGAACGCGATATGTACGTGGTCGTTCAAGTGGGCGTCACGTGGGCCACCCTGAACGAAGCGCTATCCGCGAAGGGCTTGCGTACGCCGTTCTTCGGACCCTTCTCGGGTCTCGCCGCCACCGTGGGTGGATCGCTCTCTCAAGGTAGTGTCACCTGGGGTACGGGCGTCTTCGGCGTGTCGGGTGAAACCACCCTCGGCGTCGAGGTCGTACTCGGCACCGGCCAAATCGTGCGCACGGGCTCTTGGGGCGCAGCCAACTCGGCGCCGTTCTTCCGATCGTACGGCCCCGATCTCACTGGCCTATTCATGGGTGACTGCGGCGCACTCGGCATCAAGACAGCGGTGGCTTTGCGGCTCATGAAGCGTCATGCGCACGTGATGGGACTGTCGTTCGGCTTCAAAGATTTCTCGAGTCTAGCCTCCGGTATGGAGGCCGCGGCAAAACTCGGCCTGAATCTCACGAACTTCGGCCTGGACCCCGCCCTGCAGCAAGGTCAACTCGGCAAGGCCGATGCGGCGACCGCGATACAGTCTGCGCTCGCCGTCTGGAAAACCTCGCGCGGACCGATGGATGGCCTCGTTCAGTTGACGAAGATGGCGTTCGCGGGACGTGGATTCCTCAAAGGTGCGGTCTTCTCTGGGCATTGGATCGTCGACGGTGTCGACGATGCGGCGTGCCGGGCGGCTGTCGCGAAGTTAAGGGCGGCGCTACAACCCCATGGGGCTGAGGTACCCGCGACCGTTCCGACGGTGGCCAATGCCATGCCTTTCATGCCGCTTTATAACGTTCGTAGTCCTCGCGGTGAACGCTGGGTGCCGATACACGGCATTCTCCCGTTCTCGCGCGTGGAAGCATTCCGAGCGGAGATCTCGAAGTACTACGAAGCGCACGAGACCGAAATGAAGCGACTGCGCATCCGCTACGGCGCCATGTTCATGACCGTTGCGACCAACGCCTTCCTGTACGAGCCCGTGTTCTATTGGGAGGATGGCTACAACATCGCGCAAGAACGCCTGATGCCCGCGGGCTACAAGGACACCCTGCCCCAATTTGCGGAAAACCCGGAAGGCCGAGCCCTCGTCGACAAAATGAAGCACGGTATCGCCGACATCTTCCAGCGTCACGGCGCGATCCACCTACAGATCGGAAAGTTCTATCCGTACATGCGCGGACGCGACCCCCAGACGGCTGAACTTATCCGCAGTCTCAAGCAGCTCGTCGATCCGCAGCGACGCCTTAACCCGGGGGCTTTGGGCCTGTAGAATCGCGCCCGGGCCTTCGGGCCTATCCCCGTGTCGAGGAGCCTGCCTGTTCATGAAACGCATTCTGGTATCGATCAAGCGAGTGGTGGATTACAACGTCCGAATCCGGGTCAAGCCGGATGGGACCGGCGTGATCACCGACGGCGTCAAGATGAGCGTCAATCCGTTTGACGAGATCGCGCTCGAAGAAGCACTGCGAATCAAAGAAAAAGGGCTGGCAGAAGAAGTCGTCGCCGTATCGATCGGGCCAGTCGACTGCCAGCAGCAACTGCGTACCGCTCTCGCCATGGGCGCAGATCGCGCGGTCCACATCCAGACGGATACCGCCATCGATCCGGGCTCAGCAGCGAAGCTCATGCTTAAAGTCATCGAGCGCGAGCAACCGATGCTCGCGATCCTCGGCAAGCAAGCCATCGATGACGACTGCAATCAAACCGGACAAATGCTCGCGGCGCTTTGGGGCAGGCCTCAGGCCACGTTCGCCTCGAAGGTCGAGATCCACGGCGAGACGGCGCAAGTCACGCGCGAAGTCGATGCCGGTCTCGAAGTTCTCGAGGTCGATCTGCCCGCCGTCATCACCACCGATCTGCGGCTCAACGAGCCGAGATACGTCAAGTTGCCCGACATCATGAAGGCGAAGAAAAAGCCGCTCGACACCATCGACCCCGCGACGCTCGGCGTATCCCCGACCGAAAGACTGAAAGCCGTGAAGTTCGATCCGCCGTCTCAGCGCAGCAAAGGCGTGATGGTCAAGGATGTCGGCGAACTGTTTACTGCGCTGCGCGGTAAAGGGCTCGTCTGAGTCGACCTGCAACGCCCCATCATTAATGAGATCGTCATGAGCAAAATTTTGATCGTTGCCGAACACCAAAGCGGCAAACTCAACCCCGCGACAGCGAAGTGCGTGCAGTGCGCAAGCCAGATTCAGGGCGCCGAGATTCACGTCGTGGTTTTCGCAGCAGACCCGGTTGCGATCGCCAACGCGGCCGCGCAAATTGCCGGCGTTACCGAAGTCATCACCGTGGCGAATGCGGCGCACGAACATCCGCTCGCCGCCTGTATCGCTCCGCAAATGGCAGAGCTCGCTCGGGGCTATACCCACGTCTTTGGTCCCTCGACCACGTTCGGCAAAGATCTGATGCCGCGCGTCGCTGCGCTACTCGATGCGCCGCAAGCCTCCGATATCATGGCTGTCGAAAGTGCGACGCGATTCCGTCGACCGATCTATGCCGGCAACGCCATCATCACGGTCGAAGTGGCGGCCGGCACGACGCTCGTCGCGACGGTCAGAACAGCCTCTTTCGA
>JBEAXT010000041.1:0-7373 GCA_041159695.1 Pseudomonadota bacterium | reverse complement strand
GTGCTCGGGCTCGCAGGGGCCAACAGCACGGAGTTCAATCGCGAGACGCCGAATCCGGTGATCGCGCTCATCACCGAATGGCAAGACGCGCTGCGTGGCGCGCAGGCGCGCAGCGACACATCGAACCTCGGCGGCACCATGCGCCTTGGCGGACAGGATGTGAAACTGGCCGAGGGGTCGCGCGCCCGCACGATCTACGGCAGCCCGTGATCCGCGAGCGCCACCGCCACCGTTACGAGTTCAACAATACATACCTCGATCGATATCGCGCGGCGGGGCTCTCGTTCTCCGGCATGTCGCCTGATGAGCTCGTCGAAATCGTCGAGCTCGCCGATCATCCGTGGTTCGTCGCCACGCAGTTCCACCCGGAGTTCACCTCCAACCCGCGCGACGGTCATCCGCTCTTCACCGGGTTCATCGCCGCGGCACGTAAGCAGCACGCAGGACGTAAATCATGAAGCTCGCGCAATACGAGGTCGGAGCCCGATCGCCGTTTTTTTTGATCGCAGGACCGTGCGTTATCGAAAGCGCTGCGCTCTGCGAAGAAGTGGCCGGTCGCATGCGCGAGATCACCACGCTCCTCGGTGTGCCATATGTGTTCAAAGCTTCGTTCGATAAGGCGAACCGTTCGTCGCGATCGAGTTTTCGGGGTCCCGGGCTCGAGGCAGGTCTTAAAGTGCTCGAGGGCATCCGCACAAAATTCAAACTTCCCGTGCTGACGGACGTACACGAAGACACACCGCTCGGCGAGGTCGCAGCCGTGGTCGACGTGTTGCAGACGCCGGCTTTTCTTTGCAGACAAACCAACTTCATCGTCGCAGTGGCCTCGCAAGGCAAGCCCGTGAACATCAAGAAAGGGCAGTTCCTCTCGCCCTGGGAAATGCAGAACGTCGTCGACAAGGCGCGCTCGACGGGTAACGAGCACATCATGGTGTGCGAGCGGGGTTTCAGCTTCGGCTACAACAATCTCGTCTCCGACATGCGTTCGCTCGCCATTCTGCGCAAGACCGGTTGTCCGGTGGTTTTCGATGCGACGCACTCGGTCCAATTGCCGGGCGGGCAGGGCAATGCCTCGGGCGGTCAGCGTGAGTTCGTACCCGTGCTCGCGCGGGCGGCGGTCGCAGCGGGTGTCGCGGGACTTTTCATGGAGACGCATCCCGATCCTGCCAAGGCGCTCTCGGACGGGCCCAACGCTTGGCCCTTGCCCCACATGGAATCTTTGCTGTCGACGCTCGTCGAGCTCGATCGCGCCGTCAAGAAACATCCCTTCGAGGAAGATCGAGTATGAGTCGAATCAAAGAAATCCACGCCCGTGAAGTCATCGACTCGCGTGGCAATCCGACGGTTGAAGCGGATGTCATCCTCTCGAGCGGCGTGATGGGTCGTGCTGCGGTGCCCTCGGGGGCGTCGACCGGAACGCGCGAAGCGGTCGAGCTTCGTGACGGCGACAAGCGACGCTATCTCGGCAAGGGTGTGCTCAAGGCGGTAGGTAACGTCAACGGTCCGATCCGCAAGGCGCTCGTGAAGCGTGACGCGCGAGATCAGCAGGACATCGACGCGAGGCTCATCGCGCTCGACGGGACGGAGAACAAGGCGCGACTCGGCGCCAACGCCTTGCTCGCCGTGTCGCTCGCAACCGCCCACGCGGCGGCGACGGATGCGGGGCTGCCGCTCTGGCGCTATCTCGCAGGCCGTCGTAAGCCCGTCATGCCGGTGCCGATGATGAACGTCATCAACGGTGGCGCCCATGCCGACAACAGCCTCGACATCCAGGAGTTCATGATCCTGCCGGTCGGAGCGAAGAGTTTTAGTCAGGCGTTGCAGATGGGTGCTGAGGTATTCCACACCCTGAAGGGCATCCTGAAGGGTAAGAAGCTCACGACGGCCGTGGGTGACGAGGGGGGCTTTGCACCCGATCTCGCCTCGAACGAGGCGGCGCTGAAGCTCATGCTGCAGGCCATCGAAAAGGCGGGCTATAAGCCGGGTCGCGAGATCTATCTTGGTCTCGACGTCGCGAGTTCGGAGTTCTTCAAGAACGGTCGCTACGACCTGCACGGCGAAGGCCGAGCGTTCTCGGCGGCGCAGTTCGCGCAGTATCTCGCCAAGCTCGTCGATCGGTATCCGATCATCACCATCGAGGACGGTATGGCCGAGGGCGATTGGGACGGCTGGGCGGGTCTCACGCGTGCGCTCGGCAAGCGCTGCCAGCTCGTGGGGGACGATCTCTTCGTCACCAACACCAAAATTTTGGCCGAGGGCATCCGCAAGGGGATCGCCAACTCCATTCTCATCAAGGTCAATCAGATCGGTACGCTGACCGAGACGCTCGAAGCGATCGCGATGGCGACGGGCGCAGGATATTCCGCGGTGATTTCGCATCGTTCGGGGGAAACCGAGGACACGACCATCGCCGACATTGCGGTGGCGACATCGGCCACGCAGATCAAAACCGGTTCGATGTCTCGCTCCGACCGAATCGCCAAGTACAACCAGCTGCTGCGCATCGAAGAGCAGGTGGGCGGCAAGGTGCGTTACGCGGGGCGTGAGGCTTTCCCGGTAAAGATCTGAACGCGAAGGGGTTTCTTTTGTGTCAACGCGGGATTACCATTCCTCGCCAATGACGAAATGGTTCGCCGGCGTGTTGGTTTGCCTGACGGTACTGCTCCAGTACCGCATCTGGTTGTCCGACGACGGCGTCCGCGAGGCCTACCGACTGCGTCAGGCCGTCGATCAACAAACCGATACCAACGCCGAACTGCGTCGCCGCAACGAACAACTCGCGGCTGAGGTCGCCGACCTCAAGAGCGGTCTCACTGCCATCGAAGAACGTGCGCGCAGCGAACTCGGCATGATCGCGACGGGCGAATCCTTCTATCAGGTCGTGCCCAAGGTCATCTCGGCGCCCGCCGAATCGCGCGAGACGCCGACCACGCGCACGGCGCAGCGCTGAGCCTCTCGTCTTGAGCGACCCGCAGTACTGGCTCGTCATGCCGGCGGCCGGGCGGGGCCAGCGCCTCGGCGCCGATCTCCCCAAACAATATTTGCCCATCGCGGGTCGCACGCTCATCGAGTGGGCACTGCATCCCTTTGCCACCGATGCCGCGTGTCGCGGACTCGTGATCGCACTCGCGGCGGGCGATGCCCACTGGCCTGCGGTGCGGGCACGACTCTCCTGTGCGGTGATCGAGGCGCCGGGCGGCACCGAACGCAGCGACTCGGTGCGGGGTGCGCTCGAAGCCCTGCGCGCAAGCGGTGCGAGCGACTCGGACTGGGTGCTCGTGCACGATGCGGCACGGCCCTGCGTCACGGCTTCGGAGATCGCTGCGCTGCGACAGGGTGTGGCGCGGGATGATTCAACCGCGGCGTCGACCCTGGCCGGCGGGCTCCTCGCCTTACCGCTCGCCGATACTTTGAAGCGCGGCGGCGCGCAGGGCGCGGGCGTCGTGAGCGCCGAGACGGTCTCACGCGAAGGCCTCTGGCGAGCGCTGACACCGCAGATGTTTCGACTCGGTGCGTTGCTGTCGGCCTTACGCGCGGCGGCCGCGGCGGGGCGAGTTCCAACGGACGAAGCGCAGGCGATGGAGTGGATCGGTGCGAGCCCGCGTCTGATCGTCGGGGAGTCCACGAATCTCAAAGTCACGACGATGACCGACTTGGCACTCGCCGAGGGCATACTGCGTGCGCGGGCCGGCTCTGTCGCTCGCTCGTCGGGAGGAGCAGCGTAATGCGTGTGGGATCAGGTTTTGATGTGCATGCCTTCGGGCCGGGCGATCACGTGATGCTCGGCGGCGTCCGTGTGCCGCACTCGCAGGGTGTGATCGCGCACTCCGATGGCGACGTGCTGCTGCACGCGCTCTGCGATGCCTTGCTCGGCGCCGCGGGTCTTGGCGATATCGGTCAACATTTTCCGGACAGCGATCCGCAATGGCGCGGCGCCGCGAGTGGCCGTTTCGTCACGCATGCCGTCGAGTTGTTGCGCGAGCGGGGCTATTCGATCGTGAACGCCGATCTCACGCTACTCTGCGAGGCGCCGCGCTTGTCGGCGCATCGGGATGCCATTCGTCACTCTATTGCGACGCTGCTTGGCGTCGTCGTCGAGGACGTCAATCTCAAGGCGACCACCACCGAGAAGATGGGGTATCTCGGTCGCCGCGAGGGGCTCGCCGCCGAAGCGGTCGTCCTGATCGCACGCGCGTGATTTCGGTCGAACGTCTTGCGCTCGCGCCGCCGCGCGCGGTCGAGCCCGTTGCGGGTCGTGCGCGCATTCGTGTGCAGCCCGAGGATTTCGAGGTCAACGAGGAGCTCGGCTTCGAGGCCGCAGGGCAGGGCCCGCATCTTCTGCTGCGCATCCGCAAGCGCAATGCGAATACCGGTTGGGTGGCGCGCGAGCTCGCCAAGCGCTTGGGGGTTCGCGATTTCGATGTGGGTTACGCCGGCCTCAAAGATCGGCATGCCGTCACGACGCAGTGGTTCACGGTCCCGGCGCGCAGTCGTTCGGGCGAGACGCGCTCGCCGGCGGATTGGGTCGGGGTGCAGGGCGAGGGCTACGAAGTACTCGAGGCGCACGTACACAATCGAAAGCTGCCGCGGGGTGCGCTCGCCGGTAACACGTTCCATCTCGTGCTGCGCGACTTCGAGGGCGATGTGGCGCTGCTCGAGCGCCGCGTCAATGACATCGCCCGGACGGGTGTTCCGAATTATTTTGGTCCGCAGCGTTTTGGGCGTGATTTATCGAACCTGCAGGTTCGCGAAGAGGGCAATCGCCGTGGCAGCGCGGGGCTACTCTGGTCGGCGATGCGGGCGTTGCTCTTTAATGCGGTACTCGCCGAGCGGGTACGGGATGGCAGCTGGACCGAACTTCACATCGGCGAGCGCGCGAACCTCGACGGCCGTAACTCGACGTTCGTCGTCGAGGCGGTCGATGAGACGATTCGTTCGCGTTTGGCGCTGCTCGATATCCATCCCTCGGGCCCGCTTTTCGGCGCGGGCGAGAGCGGTATCACCGGAGAGGTGGCCGAGCTCGAGGCCCGAGTGTTCGCCGGTTTCCCGCAGTTCGTGACGCCGTTGACGGAGGCGGGTCTCGAGCCCGCCCGTCGACCGTTGCGGGTCGCCGTGCGCGATCTTCACTTGGAATGGCTCGAGCCGTCGCGCACTGCGCGCTTGAGTTTTCGGTTGCGCCCGGGCAGTTTTGCGACGGCGGTCCTGCGCGAGCTGCTCGAGGTCGAGAACGCCGCGGGTCATTCGGAGGATGAGCATGATTGAGATCAAAGATCACGGACGTGTACGCGAACTTCGTCTGGCGCGTCCTCCCGTCAATGCGCTGAGCCGTGCGCTCATCGAGTCGCTCGATCAAAAAATAATGGAGGCTGCAGCCGCTGCGGCAGACCCGAAGCAGGCGGCCTCGGCGCCGCGCGCGCTCGTCATCTCGGGATCGCCGGGTCTTTTTTGCGCGGGACTCGATGTCCGCGAAGTCACGGGTGGAGAGGGCTCTGCGAAAGGTCTCGTGCTCGCCTTCGCCGCGCTGCAACGGCGGCTCGTCGACTCGACGCTGCCCGTGATCGCGGCCATCACCGGCCATAGCCCTGCAGGCGGTGCGGTGATTGCGGTGCTCTGCGACTACCGCATCATGGCGGCCGGAGAGTTTCGGATCGGGCTCAACGAAGTGCAGGTCGGGCTCTATCCGGGCGAGCTCATTTACCGCGTGTACGAGCGGCTCGTCGGTACGCGCCGTGCCGCGGCACTGCTGCCTCGAGGCGTGATGTTGCGCAGCGACGAGGCGCTCGAGGCGGGACTCGTCGATGAGGTGGTCGCTGCCGATCAGGTGGTCCCGAGAGCGCTGGCGCTCGCCGAGGAGTTGATCGCGCTACCACCCAAAACCTACGCCCGAACGCGGAGCCTGGTGCGCGCCGATCTGCGACGCCTCTTCGACTCGCCGCCCGAATCGCTCGAGTCCTTGATGGCCGAGGGCTGGGTGACTGACGAAACTCGCGAACGCATGGCGAGGTTGCTCGCGTCGCGTTGAGACGTCGTCCGTTGAGACGTCGTCAGTTTAGACGTCGTCAGCTTTTGAGCGAGCGCGTTAGCTTTTGAGCAAGACGTAGATCGCGCCGGTGCCGCCGTCGACCGGACGAGCGGTGCAAAAGGCGACCACGGCATCGGTACGCCGCAAAATCACGTTCACCGCCTGCTTGATGACGGGACCGCGCGGCCCGGAGCCCAAGCCCTTGCCGTGGATCACCCTCACACAACGACACTGTCTTGCAATGGTGCGGGCGAGAAAATCGCGCATCGCGGCCTTGGCTTCCGGGACCGTGAGACCATGCAAGTCGAGCTCCGACTCGACGCGGTAATACCCGCGCCGCAGTCGGCGCATCACGGCATCCTGAATGCCCGAGCGCCGGTAGGTGAGCTCCTCGCCGAATTCGACCTCGAGGTCGATGGGGCTAAGCTGCAGACTGTCTTCGAGCACCTCGGCCTCACCGAGACGACGAAATTGCGCGCGGGGCTTGGGTTTGGGGCGGTTCGGGCGCACGCGCGGCGTGACTTGGAGCGGTCGAGTTCCCTTCACCGCATCGCGAAACGCCCGAATGTCGTCCTCTGAGGGCTTGCGCATCCTGCTACCTCGGATTCCGGGGTTTCAGTATATTGTCTGCCTTCACAGGTCTCCAAGATACAGCTCGATGAAAATCCTCGTGAGCAACGACGATGGGTATCGGGCGCCGGGCATCATTGCTCTGCGTCGGGCACTCCAGGGTCTCGCTGATTTGACGGTCGTTGCCCCAGAGCGTAACCACAGCGGTGCCAGCAACGCGCTCACGCTCGAGCACCCATTGCGGGTGACCGAGTACGAGACGAACTGTCATTTCGTGACCGGCACGCCGACCGACTGCGTGCATCTCGCCATCTCCGGGCTCTTCGACTTCGAGCACGACATGGTCGTCTCGGGTATCAACAATGGCGAGAACTTGGGCGACGACGTGCTGTACTCGGGCACGGTCGCTGCAGCGATCGAAGGGCGTTTTCTGGGTTTACCGACGGTCGCGCTTTCTTTGCGCCGTCCCGAGCACGGCGAGATGGATTACTCGGCGGCGGCCAAAGTCGCGCGACTCATCGTGGAGCGACTCCTCACGCATCCGCTCGATCGCAACATGATCCTCAACGTCAATGTGCCGCATCGCCCGTTCGGCGAACTTCGCGGCTTTAAATCGACCCGACTCGGGCATCGTCATCGCGCCGAGCGTTCGGTCAAGAGCATGGATCCGCGCGGCCGTGAGGTGTACTGGGTGGGTATGGCAGGCGAGGGTCAGGACGATGGTGAGGGAACCGACTTCAATGCGGTCGCCGAAGGTTACGTGTCGGTGACGCCGCTGCAG
>JBEAXT010000029.1:0-5481 GCA_041159695.1 Pseudomonadota bacterium | reverse complement strand
CGGATATCGTTGGCGGCATCGTCGATGTCTCGCGCCACGTCGAATTCGACACGAATGCTCGATCGCTCGTCGGCGCTGTCCGACTCGAGTTTGAGGATGCCCTCGATACCGGCAATCCGATCTTCGATGACCTGAGTGACTTTATTTTCGACGACGTTTGCGGAGGCGCCGCGATAAATCGTGGTGACGGACACGACCGGACGATTGATGTCCGGATACTCGCGCAAGGGCAATCTTTCGAGGGTCACGAGACCAAAGATCACCAGCATCAGGCTGAGCACGGTCGCGAAGACCGGGCGTCGGATGCAAAACTCGGAGAGTGTCATGCGCGCGGCTCGGCGATGACTTTGCCGCCGTTACGAACGCGCTGCGTCCCCTCGACGATGACGATGTCGGTTCCAACGAGGCCTTCAAGAATGGCTACGCGTCCCGGTTCGCGGCCGCCCGTGCGTACTTCCCGCTGCATCGCCTTGCCGTCTTCGACGACGAAAACATACGTTTTGCCTTGCTCGGGGACCAGGGCTTCTTCAGGGATCATCAGAGTATCTACGGGTTTGCCACGCAGCCGGACGCTCATAAATAAGCCCGGTCGCAGCGCACCATCGGAGTTCGACAACTCCGCCCGCACCGTCAAAGCGCGAGTAACAGGGTTAATGCGCGAATCGATGGCGGTCACCTTGCCGGAAAAAAGTCGTTCGCCCAGACCTTCCGCGCGAGCCTCTACGGGCAAGCCGAGCGAAAGATCTTTGAGGAATGACTGTGGCACCGTGAACTCGAGTTTCATCACGGACGAGTCGTCGAGTGTCGTAATGACCGTGCCGGGGTTTACGAGACTGCCCGGGCTCACATTACGCAGACCGGTGCGCCCCGCGAAGGGCGCCCGAATGACGGTATCTTCGAGTCTCGCACGCGCGGCATCGACCCGTGACTCGCCGGTTTTGACGGCGGTTTCGAGCTGATCGAGCTGGGCTTTCGAGAGGGCTTGAGTGACCGACAGGTCGCGTCCGCGATTGAACTGGTTACGCGCCTCGGCCAGATTGGCCTCGGCTTCGGCGAGTGCCGCAGCCGCCTGCGCGCGGTCGAGCTCGACGAGTACTGCGCCCGCCGCGACGCGCTGTCCCTCGACGAATCGAATGCGCGTGATGATGTTCGCCGTCTTTGAGGTGATTTCGACGGATTCTCTGGAGAGCGCCGTGCCCACGGCTTCGATCTGAGGGCCGAAGGGCCGACGCTCGATGACGGCCGTGATGACTTTCGCAGGCGGTGGCCCCCCGGAGCCCGCCGGGCGATCGTTACCGGCAGCACCCGTCGGCCCGCTTTCACCACAGCCCGCGAGCGCCAGCGTGGCGACTATTAATAGTGAGCATATGACGGCGCGGGGGGTGGGGGTCATCGGGCAACTTCGGGGTCCGGGGATGGGCCGGCGATTCTACCGTTTGGACATGGAGATGCCATTGGGAATTCCCGGGAGGCGCCTCAAAGATCGTCACACCACCCGGTGACGACGTCCGCCCGCCCGCCAGTCCGCGACGTTCGCGGCCACTTCGTCGAGGCACCGCTGTCGGGACTCGACCGCTGCCCAGGCCGTGTGGGGCGTGACAATTAGATTGGGCAGATCGGGCGCGAACAACGGGCTGCCGCCCACCGGAGGCTCTACGGGCAGGACATCGATGGCAGCGCCGCCCAGCCGGCGGGCGCGCAGCGCGATCGCGAGCGCCTCGACATCCACCAATCCGCCTCGGGCGGTATTGATGAGGATCGCGTCGCGCTTCATGAGTGCGAGTCGCGATTCATTGAGCATGCCTGCAGTCGCGGGGGTCAGCGGACAGTGCAGCGTGACCACATCGGAGATACGCAGCAACTCGTCGAGATCGACGCGTCCCTCGATCGGTGCGCCACCCGGGCGATTGGCGACGACGACGCGCATGCCGAGAGCGCTCTGACAGGCCTGCGCGACGGCTCGACCCAAAACACCCCAACCGATCACACCCAGCGTAAGTCCGCGAAGTTCACGGATGCGATGCCCAAGGAGGGTGAACTGCGAGCCTTTCGCCCAAGTCCCATCGCGCGCCTCGCGCGAGTAATCGGAAAGATGATGAGTCAGCGACAGCAACACGCCGAGCACGTGCTGAACGACGGAGGGCGTGCAGTAGTCGGTGATGTTGCATACCGCGATGCCACGCTCGCGTGCCGCTTCGAGATCGATGTTGTTGGTCCCGGTCGCTGAGAGGGCGATGAGTCGCAAATCGGACGAACCCTCGATGATGGCTCTATCCAGCCGAAGCTTATTGGTCATCACGATGGCGTGCCCCGCGATCCGCTCGAGCACTTCGTGCTGCGCGGTCGCAGCCAGCAGCGTGAGCGCCGGGGCAGCGCTCTCAAGGCGACTCGTATCGAGCTCACCGCTCCCGAGCGTCGCGAAATCGAGAAAAACGGACTTCATGTCCTGCGATCAAAACACCAGACGCATCACGCTTTCGGCAATGCAAGCCGGTTTCGGCGCGCCCTCGATTTCTGCGGTGTATTGCTCCGTGATTTGCAGCACGTTGGGTGCCACCTGCTCGACGGCTTGCAGAGTGAAGCGGCCACGAATCTTTGAGCCGACTCGGACGGCATTCGGAAAGCGGAGCTTGTTGAGTCCGTAGTTGATGACGTTACGAACGCCAGGGGCGATGGGTTTAGAGGTGTCCACCAAGCCGCGCAGCGGAACGCTGAGTGACAGGGTCAGATAACCATGGGCGATCGGCGCTCCGTAAGGCGACTCTCGCGTGGCACGTTCGACGTCGACGTGAATCCATTGAGGGTCATCGGTCGCTGCGGCGAAGGCATTGATTCTCTCTTGGGAGATCGTCATCCAGTCACTGACATGGACCTCCTGACCCACCCGTGATTGAAGGGCGGCGAGGGCGGTCGAGATCGTGTTTTCGGTCATCGATGCATCTTCCAGTCTGCTCGTTGGGAGATGCGAGGCTAACCTAAACTGAGGGAGGATCACATGCGACATTGCGTCATTCTGCTTTCGGCATTGGTTGCGACGACCCTGTTGGCCTCGGACGCCGCGGCTGCGCAAAACAAGGAGAAGATTGCGGTTCTGATCACCGACTGGGCCGAACCGCAAGGCATTGATCCGCTCTATCGCCGCGAGGTCATCAACCGCAGTTTCGGCGCAAGTGCCGCCACGGCGGACGTGCCCTGTACGGAGGATTTCGTCGGAGCCCCGCCGTTCCGCCAGCAACTCGGCCTCATTCCTTACGCGCTCGGTTTCAAAACGCGCGGGCTCGAAGGCGCGTTCGACTCCATGGGTTTGTACCGACGCTCAGCCGATGGTGTGCATTGGGTCTCGATCTATGACCCGAAGGTGAGACTCGTCGTCAAAGATCTCCCCGATACACCGGGGCTCATCACACCGGCCAAGGATATGAGAAACCCGCAGCAGCGGTCGTTCTGGGCGATCGACCCACGGGACGGAACGAATTATCTCGAAGGTGTGTTCATGATCGGCTCGAGCCCCCGGGGCCCCGGACCTAATCCGCTCGCTATGCCGAATGGCATCCGCGATGCCGATGAGATCTCGATGGCATCAGGCATTACCGACTTCAGTATCCTGCATGACGATTTGACGCCGCGCTTGTCACCGATGACCGAAGAGGTCGAGCGCACAACCGAACGTGTTCTCCATGATTTGTTCGGAGATCAGATCGATGTGCGTTTCGGCGCCTACGCGCCCACCACGGGGCTTTCGCGTTTCGAGGAGGATGTTGCGCTCGATTTTGCTCGCGAAGGCTTCAAAAAAATGGTGCTCGTCCGTGAGACGACCGACAACAACAACTACGCGAACAATTTCATGACGCGCGGCTATATCCAGCGCGCCCTGTGTTTGGCTGGATTTCGCGATACCTTTACGTATCAGCAGTCCCGTCAAGTGGGACGTACGCCCGAATACAATCTTGCGCTCTTGCACGTCGCCAAGAAGCATCTCGATCGACTGCCGCGTGGCTCAGAGGTCGCTGTGCTCTACACGACCTACGGATTGCCCTTCCCCGATCGCGCGGGTGTCGGCCCCTTCTCCGCGCCGCATCCATGGTCGAAGGAGGTGTATCACGAGAACGCGTACAACAATTACATCTCCTTCAAGCGCTATCTCGAAGCCTATTTCGGCGATCGTTACAGCCTGCACTTCAATCCGGTCGGTAAATCGGGAGACGTACGGCTCGATAACTACTACTCCTATGGTCTGTCGGTACCGCAGGATTTCACGGCGACGGATCCGGAGGATCGCTTCCGAACGTTGCGCGAGAATATCGACTTGGCCAAGCGAGACGGCCGCCGCGAGATTCTCGTCTTGCTCTCCCACTGGTACTACGACGGCCGCGATCCCTTACTGGCCATTCGAAAGATGCAGCAGATACCACTCAATACGCGAACCGACTTGCGACAGGGCAAGCGCTGGGTCGAGTGGTGCGAGCGTGCTGACTCGCCGAGTCCCGTCGACTGCAATACCGCGGATCCTTCGATCACACGCTTGCAGTATTCCGAGACCTTTGATGCCTGGGGGCGCGAATTCTCGATCGGCTATGCCAACAATATCCGTACGGCCATCGAGCGTTTCGGAGTATTTCCGACGAGCACGAATATGACCATCGCTGCGAGGGCTGTAATCGATCGCGAGGGCGGCGGTAGCGTTCAGGTGAACGTCGGCGCATTGCGAGGGGCGAAGCTCGTGATCGCCAAAGATATGCATCCGGGCAAACCGGAGTCGTTCGACTCAAAGAATTACCGGGCTTTCCGCGATCCGGCGGATAACCTCGTGTCGGCTTGGGATTCCTTCGAAGCCTACATTGGCTCTCAGCGCGTTCCGGTTGAGCGCTTGCGGGATCATGGCGAGGCCGTGAGCCCTGCGATTCTGATGGGACCTTATCGCACCATCGTGAATCGACCCGCGACGGTCACGCTGCCGATCGTAGACAAACGCAAACTGTCGGCGAACGACGTATCGCGACTGCGAGCGTTCATCTACAACGAAGCGTCGCTCGGATGGGATCCTGTATTTGTTCCCGCCGGATCAGCGCCGCTGCGTTACGACGCCAAAACTCGTAGCGCGAGTTTTGATACGCAGGTGCTCGGCGTCTTCGCGCTCGTGGTGACGGAGGAGGGCTGGACACCGGCCAAGGGCATTCGTCATCGCTACCCGGTGGGTATCGACGCCGTTGATCTTGCCGCGGGCATCTCAAAATAAGCGCGGCATCGACTGACAGGTCATTTCATACCCATGCGTTGTCTGACCAGCTCGCCGGCTTCTTGATACGTCTGTGGCAGCTTGCCGAGAAAGGCGTTGGGCTGAAACAGCGGTTGGTACTGCTGCAAGATCGGTAACAAGATGGCCATCGGCAGCTCCTGAACGCGCCGGGTCTTGCGAAACTCGGCGATCGGAATGCGGGCCGTGATGATTTCCTCGTGATGATTATCGGTCTCGGCGAGAAC
>JBEAXT010000193.1:0-9296 GCA_041159695.1 Pseudomonadota bacterium | reverse complement strand
ACTTCCACAAACTTTGGAAGCGGCATGTTGCTCAGCCATTTGGAGTTGAACTCGATGACCGTCCGCGCCGGATCGAGAATCTTGAAAATCTGCTCCTGGTAGGTGCGCGCATTGGCGGCTACATCTTCGGGAGTGAGTCGGGGCCGGGTGGCGTTACGACCCGTCGGGTCGCCAATGAGCCCCGTGAAGTCGCCGATCAGGAAAATCACCTCGTGCCCGAACTGCTGGAACTGCCTCATCTTATTGATGAGCACGGTATGTCCGAGATGAAGGTCGGGTGCCGTCGGATCGAAGCCGGCCTTGATCCTGAGCGGTTTTCCGCGCGAGAGCTTTTTGACGAGCTCGGCCTCGATGAGCAGCTCCGCGCTACCCCGACGGATTTCTTCGAGTTGTTGCTGAATGCTCACCATGTTGCAGCGATGCCTCTATCCTCGCCCGGCCGAGTCCACGCTGCGAAAACCCCCGCCCGATGGGTTGACCCTATGTGCGGTCGCGGGTACCGTTCGCCGCTCTCGTGGCGGCGAAGTGTAGTCCATGACGCTGGAAGTCGGCTCAAAAAACCGCGTCCTTGCCTGGCTGAAAGGCCGTGGCCTGCAATGCGCCGTCGTTGCCGTGCTCGCGCTCACCTGGTGGCGTGGCGAATCTTGGCTTTCGGACCTTGGCCGTTTGGATGAAAGCGCCATCAACGCAATCCAGGCCGCCGAGGCCGAGGCGTCGACCAAGGCCATTCTGGTGCCGTTAACCATCGATGTCATCGTCGGCACGAACGACACCCTCGAGCGTATCTTTCGCAAACTCGAACTCTCCGTGACGGATCTCGCGACGCTGCGTGCGCTGCCGGATATTCGTCGAAGCCTCGATCGACTCTATCCCGGCGAAACCTTGAAGTTCGGCGTTCGCGATAAACAGTTGGTCAGCCTCGAGCGCCAGCTGAGCCCCAGTGAGACCTTACAGGTCAAACGTGACGAGGACGGTTTCGACAGCTCGGTCATCGTCAACCCGCTGGAGAAAACCGTCCGTGTCGGTGAGGCCACGATTAAAAATTCGCTCTTTCAAGCTGCTGGTGAAGCGGGGCTCAGCGACTCACTGGCGATGAAGATCACGAATATCTTCCGTTGGGATATCGACTTCGTCCTCGACATCCAACCCGGCGATCGGTTTCGGGTCATTTATGAAGAGCTCAGTCAGGACGGAACGCCCCTCGGCGAGGGTGATGTACTCGCCGTCGAATTCGTCAATCAGGGAACGGTCTATCGCGCGCTCCGCTTTGCTCATAATGAGGTAGAGGGCGAGTCCGAAGACGGCGATTTCGGCTACTACACGCCAGATGGACGCAGCCTGCGTAAAGCGTTCTTGAGAGCGCCGCTCGAGTTCACCCGAGTCAGTTCGCGTTTCAACCTTTACCGTCGTCATCCGGTGCTCAATCGGATGCGCGCGCATCGTGGCGTCGACTATGCGGCTCCGATCGGTACGCCGGTCAAAGCGGCGGGCGAAGGTCGTGTTCGATTCGTCGGTACCAAAGGCGGCTACGGCAAGGTCATCGAAATTCAACACGCCAATAACGTTCGGACGCTTTATGGTCACCTGTCACGATTTGCGCGCGGCCTGAACCAAGGCGAACGGGTGCGTCAGGGCGAAGTCATCGGCTACGTGGGAATGACGGGTCTCGCCACCGGACCGCACCTGCATTACGAGTACCTGCAGAACGGGGTCCACAAAGACCCACAGAAAGTACCCCTCCCGAATGATCGGCCTATTCCCGCGACGCTCATGGCGACCTTCCGCGAGCGCGCTGGCCCCTTGCTCGCAAGTCTTGATGCTGGCCGTGTGACACCGGCTTTACTGGCCGCCATGAGCTCGGGGCCGGATCAGGTCGCCTCAAATCAAGTCAATAATTTGCCCGCCGACCGCGCTGGGGCCAAAACCGCTGCTCGCGGGGCGGCGTTGTAACAACCTTTTTTGATGTTCGTGGTCTACTTAGACCATGGATAGCGCAGCGAACGAGGCGGCCCTCGAAGTGGCCCCTCTCATCAATCGCGAACTTTCTTTGTTGGAATTCAACCAGCGCGTACTCGCGCAGGCGCTCGACGCGTCCGTTCCCCTGCTTGAGCGACTTCGATTTCTATGTATCTCGTCGAGTAACCTCGACGAATTTTTCGAAATTCGTGTCGCCGGTATCAAGCAGCTTCAGGAAAGCTCGCCCAGCAGCCTGAGTCCCGACGGGCTGACGCCCTCAGCGCAGCTCGCCGCTATCCATCGCCGAGCTACCCTGCTCGTCGCCGAACAATACGCCTGCTTGCGTGACATCCTGTTACCGGCGTTACGGGAGGTCGGCATTGCGCTCGTCCCGAAGGGTGACTGGCCGGACTCCACGCGCGAATGGCTTGCGGCCTATTTCGAGAGCGAGGTCGAACCCGTCCTGTCTCCGCTCGCACTTGATCCGTCCCGACCCTTCCCTCGGATTCAGAATAAGAGCCTCAACTTCATCGTACGCCTTAGGGGCGAGGACGCATTTGGTCGCGAGGCGACTCTCGCCGTCGTGCAAGCACCTCGATCGCTGCCGCGTGTCGTTCCGCTGCCCGCTGAAAGCGGACAGCCGCAACGATTCGTGCTCCTGTCGACGATCATCGAGGAATTCGTACCGCGACTCTTCGAGGGCATGACCATCATCGCCTGTCACCAATTTCGATTAACCCGAAACAGCGACCTTTTCATTGATGAAGAAGAAGCGGACGATCTTCGGCGCGCGCTGGAGGGTGAGCTCGCTCAGCGTCGATATGGTTCTGCGGTTCGGCTTGAAACCGCAGACGACTGTCCGCGCGATCTCGTCGATTTTCTGGCAAAACAATTCGGTATTTCTTCGCTCGATGTCTACGCCGTACCCTCGCCCGTCAATCTGCACCGCCTGTCAGCCATTTACGAACTTGCAGATCGAGGCGACCTCAAGTACCCGCCTTTCAGCCCGAGTCTGCCGCGACGTCTCAACGACGGTCCCGACATGTTCGCAGCCATTCGACAAAGCGATCTGCTCCTGCATCATCCGTATCAATCATTTGCGCCCGTCGTTAATTTTTTGAGGCAAGCAGCGGGTGATCCGCTAGTTCTCGCCATCAAACAAACGCTCTATCGAACTGGCAACGACTCCGCCATCGTCGATGCCTTGGTCGCCGCGGCCCACGCAGGGAAGGACGTCACGGTCGTCATCGAACTTCGGGCTCGTTTCGATGAAGAAGCTAATATCGAACTGTCCGATCGCCTGCAGGAAGCGGGCGCACACGTGATGTATGGCGTGGTCGGCTTCAAGACCCATGCAAAGCTCTCGCTGGTCGCTCGACGCGAACGAGGCGGTATTCGTCGTTATTGTCACCTCGGCACCGGCAACTACCACTCACGAACTGCACGGACCTATACCGACTACGGCCTTTTCAGCTGCGACCCGGAGATCGGCCAGGACGTACACGAGGTATTCCTGCAGTTGACGAGCCTCACACGGACTCCACGCCTGACCTGTCTGCTGCAATCGCCTTTCGAACTTCACCGCGCGATGCTCGCGCGGCTCGAGCGAGAGTCGGAGCACGCCAAGGCGGGTCGTTCTGCCCGGGTCATCTTGAAAATGAACGCACTGGTCGAGCCCGAATCCATCGCAGCGCTGATCAAGGCCTCGCAAGCCGGCGTGAAGGTCGATCTGATTGTTCGTGGTGTATGTGCGCTACGCCCTGGTGTCCCCGGCATTTCGGAGAACATCAGAGTTCGATCGATTGTCGGGAGATTTTTGGAACACTCGCGCGTGTTCTGGTTCGCAAATGGCGGCGATCCGGAAATTTTTTGCAGCAGTGCAGATTGGATGGATCGTAATTTTTTCAGGCGTGTCGAGATCGCATTCCCGATTCGCCGAGAAAAATACAAAAAGCGCATTCTCGACGACCTCGAAGTGTATCTGCGAGACAACACCCAGGCGTGGGAGCTCGATCAGGACGGGAATTATCATCGCGCTACCGATCGGGGAATGCCCAGAGTCTGTGCGCAGAACGAACTCCTCACTGCCTACACGGCGGGCAGACCTCTCGAAGAATAGATGCGCAGACGGAAATCCACGGCCTTCAGCAAGTCGATTTCTTGACTGAGATCTGCGACGGTCAGCGGATGATCGCGCAGCCAACGAACCGGAAATCGGACCTCGAGCATATTGCGCCCGCGCGCGATGAGGGTGAGCTCGGGTAGCGGCGCTCGCCCGCGTCCGCGATGCAATAGCACCGCAAGGCGCAACAAAACGATGAGGTGTAACACCCGTCGATCCCAGGGAGGTAAAAGCTTTTCTAGGCCTTCGAGAGAAAGCTTGCGTCGATGTCCGCCAACGATCCGCGCGAGCACGCGCTGCTCCTCTCGCGGGAATCCGGGCATGTCGGCGTTCTCTAATAGGTACGCGCCGTGCTGGTGATAACGAGAGTGCGACACATCGAGTCCGATCTCGTGCAACCGCGCAGCCCAAGCCAGAAGCTGGTTGGCGACCGGGTCTTCGAGCTGCCACGCATCGGCGATGTGCTCGAGAAAGTTCATGGCCGTCGATTCGACACGCTCAGCTTGCGCGGTATCGACATGATAACGGGCTTGCATCGCCCGAACGGTACGATCACGGGCGTCTTCTTGCGTCATACGACCTACGAGATCGTAGAGTAACCCGTCGCGCATCGCCCCATCGGATACATCCATTTTTTTGATGCCGAGACTCGAAAAAGTTTCGGCGAGAATCGCGAGTCCCCCTGCGAATACGGTACGACGATCTTCGCTCAGCGATTCGAACGGCACATCTCGGACATGGTCCGAACGAAGTGTCAGATCGAGTACCGCCTCGATCGCCTCGGCCGTAATGCCTTGGGCTGCGGGATCCATCTCCCGAATCGCATCCGCGACCGATTTCACCGTTCCGGAGCTGCCGATCGCAGCTTGCCATCCCATCTTCCGATAGCTCTGTTCGATGGGCTCGAGCTCGCCTCGCGCCATGACCCGAGCACGATCGAATCGTTTTCGGGAAATTCGCCCTCCCGCGAAAAAGCGCTCGCTCAACGTAACGCAGCCGAGTTCGGTGCTTGCGAGACGAAGTGGATTCAATGATTCACCGATGATGAGCTCAGTGCTCCCGCCGCCGATATCGACGACCAGGCGCTTGCCTTCACCCATCGGCGAGGTGTTCGCGACACCGGAGTAAATGAGACGCGCCTCCTCGATCCCCGAAACGATTTCGATGGGCGCACCGAGCGCCGCGCGCGCTTTTTCGAGAAATGACTGCTTTCGATGGGCGCGACGAAGGGTATTCGTACCTACGACGCGCAGCTTGTCGGGGTGAATCTCGCGCAGTCGCTGACCGAAGCGCTCGAGGCAGGCGAGCGCTCGCGCAGCGACCTCTCGATCGAGACGACCCTCCTCGTCGAGGCCAGAGCCGAGACGTACGCTTTCGCGAAGACGATCGATGACCGTGAGCTGCCCGTGGATATACCGGGCGACAACCATGTGAAAGCTGTTGGAACCGAGATCGACGGCCGCCAAGAGCTCAGGTGCAGCCCGACCGTTCGCTCGGCTCACGTCAGGCCTTGAGACGAATGCGAAGTACTTACGCCGAGAACGAGGACCCGCAACCGCAGGTCGTCGTGGCGTTGGGATTACGGATGACGAACTGCGCGCCCTCGAGTCCCTCGCGGTAGTCGATTTCGGCGCCCGAGAGGTACTGCAGGCTCATCGGATCGACGAGCAGCTTGACGCCGAGGTTTTCGACCATGGTGTCGCCGTCTTGAGCCTGCTCGTCAAACTCGAACCCGTACTGCATGCCGGAGCAGCCGCCGCCCTGCACGAATACGCGCAACATCAGCGCGGGGTTGCCCTCACTTTCGATCAGCGAACTTACCTTACGTGCCGCCGCATCGGTAAACACCAGCGCGGGAGGCATATCGAGCGGCAAATCCTCTGCAACGGTCGTCATCATCGGATCCTCAAAAAAATCTTCATGGGCTTCGTCGCGCGCATGCTAGTGCCGACCCTGTCGGACGTCAAAGGGACGGACCACATTATCGCTCCGAGACGTTTCACCCACCTGAACATCGAGTATCGCGGGGCTCTCGACGGCAGAGGCAGACGCCAACGGCACCAGTCTCCCTTCGATGCGGGCGCCGAGCGACATTTCAATGACCCCGTACGACACGTCGCCCCTAACCCGAGCCTTAGCGCCGAGCACGACACGGTCCGACCCTCGAACGTTGCCGATCACCTCGCCGTTGATCACCGCGACGGCAACCTCGACGTTTCCGTGAATTCTTCCGGGCTCACCGACCCACAGTGTGGCAGGCGTAGAGCCTTCGAGACCCCGCACATTGCCGTGGTGAGCACCATCGACGTGAAGCCCGCCTGAGAATTCCAAGTCGCCGGTCAAAACGGTGCCTCGACCCAGCAGGGTATCGATGCGGCCCGACAGTCGGGGCGCCTTACTTCGTCCGAACATGCTCTACTCCCCACCTGGCTCGAGTGGCCAGAGCACCGATTGAACCACGGGGCGGCTCGACCTACCAGACGGCTGGATCTCGATCTGCACCCGTTCCGGCAAGATGTCGACCGGCGGGGACAGTTCACGGTCGATATTCTCGAAGTACCTGAAATCGTAAGGTATTTCGAAGAGGATGATTCGGGCTGCACGCCCTTCACGCGAACCTTCGAGGATGACTTTGACTTGCCCGGACACCATGGAACGGGGGTTGCCGGGCTGCACGATCGACAACCGCACTCGAACACGCCCCGTTCCCGGATCACGATCGAGCCGCAGATTACGGATGGCGACCTCTGCCGGAGGCTCTGCACTCGACACGACGCCTTTCAAAAAGTCGAGTTGCTGGCGCTGCCGCGCGATCTCGGCCTGCAATTCGCCGATGGTTCGGCTCACTTCTTGTCGTTCCCGATCTTGAGCGCTTTTCAGCGTCTCGAGTTCGGCGACCGATCGCCGAAGGGTGTCGATTTGTTCGTCTCGTTCGCGGATGGCTTGTCGCAGGCTTGCTGGAGTGCTCGAGGGGCCGGTGTCACCTAGGCCGATCCCTGAGCGACCGAGCATAAACAACGCCCACGCCGCGAGAGTCAGCATTGCGATCACGATGACTGCCACGACGCGCAAGCGTGTCGGACTCACACCACGGAGAACGACGTGACGATGAGGATCTCGCGTCGTCATGACATCAGCCTTCAGCCCACCAATCGGGATAAGACGGTAGCCCCGTCGGGAACGCTAGTCGCCCAAGCTCGTGCAACGCGCGTCGATAAACCGGTCTCTTGAAGTGAATCACCTCACGCACCGGATCCCACCAATCCGACCATCTCCAGTCGCAGAATTCGGGTTCGCTCGTGCAATCGAAACGAACGGGCGGGGTGTCCGTCTGGCTTTCGAGCAAATACCAGCGCTGCTTTTGTCCGATGCACAACGGCAACTGATCGCGACGCTGATAACGCACGGGCAGACGATATCGGAGCCATCGACGCGTCACGCCCACGATTCGAACATCCTCAGGACCGAGACCGATTTCTTCGGCAAGCTCCCGATACATCCCCTCCTCCACGGGTTCGCCCGCTCGTAACCCACCCTGCGGGAACTGCCAACCTTTACCGCCGGCTCGTTTGCCGAGGAACACCCGGCCGTCGCGCTGCATGAGCACGATCCCCACGTTGGCACGAAAACCGTCCTTGTCGATGTGATCAGTCATGCGAATGACGGCGTCTCAGGCGCGCCGCTCCGTCATCGACTTGCGATCTTCGAGATACTCCCGGCCTTTTTCCATCAGTACGGTGAAGGCAGCGGCATCACGAGACAGTACCGAGCGTCGAAGGGACTCTACGGCCTTGGCGAGCGCCTCGAGCGACTCGGCACCGTAATCATTGAGCGATTGAATTTCGTAATAGAGCTGCGGGCTTTCCTGCGCGACGCGAGTGGCGACGTCGAGCTGAGCATCGAAAGTCGTGCTCGAAAGTTTGGCGAGCCGCGGGGCGGCCTCGCCACTATCGGCCAGTGCAGTGAAAAACGCGATGTTGAGCGCGTGCGAAAGTCCGAGCACATAAGCGATGAGGCGGTCATGCTCATCGAGACTCATCACCACCTGCTCGACCATCGTTGCAGTAAATAATTCTTTGACTGCAGCGAGTGCTTCGTCATGGCCGAGATCGATGAAGATCACGTGCCGACCCGAGAGCAACTCCGTATCGGGACCGAACATCGGATGGACCGAGGCGACGCGACAACCATGGGACTTGAGCGCCATGAGACCGCCGCGCAACGGCGACTTCAGAGACCCGACATCGAAGATCACACCGCGTGGCCGACGCATCGCGAGTTCGCGCAAAACGGTATCCGTGTAGCCGAGCGGCGTCGCGATGACGATGTAATCGTGGTCGAGCTCCGCATGCCGATAGTCGCCGATGTCTCGGGTTCCCTCGGGCGCTCCGGTAGGATCGCTCACGTCGATCTCGAACCCTTGTGAGGCAAGGAAATCGACGAACCAGCGACCGAGCTTGCCGGCGCCACCGATCACGAGCGCCCGTCGCCCCGTGCCCTGCCCGACGGCGGCCACTCGCGAGCGCTCCTGCGTCGTGAGTGAACTGCGGATCAGCATCCGCATGAGATCCTCGGCGATACGCGGCGAGACCCCCTGCGCCTGCGCCTCGGCACGGGCCCCGAGAATGACCTCACGCTCTCGGGCAAAGTCTCGAGTGGCGTGGCCCGTGGATCGTTTGACTCGGGCGATCTCGCCGCTGGTCCGCTGCCGATCCGCAATCAGCTCGATCAGTTGGCGGTCGATGTCGTCGAGGTGCTTTCGAAGCTCGTCGAGGGTAGCCATGAACTTGGACTCTGAAAGGCAATGGGAGGGGCCAAGCAGTGCCCCCGGACAATCTCTACTATAACTGCCCTTCGCCGACAGCTCGTACGCAGGGTTCGTAAGGCGTTACCATTCTGGTCATGCCAGTACCCGTCCAATTCCTGCCCGATCCACTGCCTTCCGACCCCCTGCCGATCGCCGCCGCGTGGCTCGACTTGGCGCGCTCTCGACGGGATCAGCCGAATCCCAACGCGATGGTCGTCGCGAGTGTGGGCGCCGCAGGCCAGCCCTCGGCTCGCGTCGTACTGTGCAAAGAAATCGTGATCGACCCTGGCTATATCTGTTTTTTTACGAACTACGACTCACGCAAGGGTCACGAGATCGACGCACACCCGCGCGTCGCCATCGTCATGCATTGGGACCACCTGTATCGGCAAGTCCGTATCGAGGGTCGGG
>JBEAXT010000059.1:0-15903 GCA_041159695.1 Pseudomonadota bacterium | reverse complement strand
GAGTTCACGATGCTCGAGTTGTATCAGGCGTATGCCGACTACCACGATCTCATGGATCTCGTGGAGCGTATGATGCGCGGTGCGGCCGAAGCGGTGGTCGGAGCGCTCGAGTTCGATTCGCAGGGCCAACGATACGACTTATCGAAGCCTTTCGCGCGGATCACAGTCGAGGACATCATCCTGCGTGAAAATCCGCAGCTCGATCGCGCCAAGCTTCGCGATGTCGCTTATCTGCGTACCGCATGCGAAAAACTCGGTATTCCCTGGAAGCCGGGCGATGGCGCGGGCAAGCTGCAAATCGAAATCTTCGAAAAGACGGGCGAGCACACGCTGCAGCAACCGACCTTCGTCTATGCGTATCCGGCCGAGGTCTCGCCGCTCTCGCGGGCCAACGATGCCGATCCGTTCCTCACGGATCGCTTCGAGTTCTTTGTCGGCGGGCGCGAACTCGCCAACGGATTCTCGGAGCTCAACGATGCCGAAGATCAGGCCGCGCGCTTTCAGGCGCAAGTGGCTCGCAAGGAGTCGGGCGACGACGAGGCCATGTTTTACGATGCCGATTACGTGCGTGCGCTCGAGTACGGCATGCCGCCGACGGCCGGTCTTGGCGTCGGGATCGACCGTCTCGTGATGTTCCTGACGGACTCGCCGTCGATCCGCGACGTGTTGCTATTCCCGCAGATGCGCCCGGAGTAGGGCGAGCCTACTCGGGTAGCGCGTAACTCATCGGTAGTGCGACGGCCTCGAATCGGAGCATCTCGTCGCTTTTCCCCGGGGCTTGATCGAGCGACGCATCGGTCGCGTCAGGTGCGACAGTCTCCTGCGCGGTCGCGCCGAAAGTCGTCACGGCAAGGCATTCCGTCCCCGCCGGGCCGTGGGCGACGTTCACGATCTGCGCCGTACGGGTCGTCGCACCCTCGATCAACCGAATCTTTTGACCTGGCTCCAAAGTCGGCTCGGACGATAGCGCAGGGCCGACGATCCGAAATCTTTGCACACGCCGTTTGACACGTCCTCGGTAGTGGGCGCGAGCGATGACCTCTTGTCCGGTATAGCAACCTTTCGTGAACGAGATGCCACCAAGCGCATCGAGGTTCAGCATTTGCGCGACGAATTCTCCGCGAGTGGACTCGGAGAGTTCGGGAAGACCCGCGGCGATATCAGCGAGACGCCAAGCGGCGAGTGCTGCCTCGTTCGCCGTAGTGCTCGGGGGCGCTGCGTCGTGTTCGAGGGGACGGAGGCGTATCACTCGCCCGTCCGCTGCGTGACGCCAGACGATCGCCGAGCCTTCGGTGCGCGCGCTGCCCATCGCGGCGGGCAGTGACGCGTCCTCGGACAGGCCTTCGATGAGCCAGTGCGCCGTGTCGTCGCTGAGCGTGGCTTTGGCTCTCAACAAAAACTTGCGTAGCGTGACGAGCGTGTCGGGCAGCAGGGTGCGCGGTAGCACACAGAGCACGTCCTCCGATCCGACGGGTACGAGACGCAGCAGCGCGGTCATTCGACCTTGCGGGTTATGCAGACCGGCGAGTTCGACGCGGTCGGGGGCGAGGTGCAGCAGATCTTGCGACAACTGACCGTTCAAGAACTTTCGGGCGTCCGCGCCGCGTACGGCGATGAGGCCGAGATGCGCGAGCGAGACGAGTGGGGTGGGGGCGGTGTGATTCACGATACGTGTTAAAGAAAATTGTGCATCAAGTTCAGGATCTTAACTGTGGTCTTGGTACCTCGATTCTGGCATCATTCGGCCCCGATGCAGAATGATCCTCAGGGGGTGGATCGGCCCGCGTCCGCGGCCCGATCGTCGCCCGAAATCTCTCTGGTAGTCAGCCCGCCCGCGGGGTTGGCCGAGCCCGTGGCGGTGGCCGAGATCGGCGGACCCAAGGGCCCCGAACCCACTCGCTATGGCGATTGGGAAAAGAATGGCCGCTGCATCGACTTCTGAACCACGGGAATCTTTTAGCGATGCGTCAACGTCCCCTGTCTCCCCATCTCGGCGTGTACAAATTTGCGTACACCATGGCGACCTCGATTCTGCACCGTGCGACGGGTCTCGCGCTCTCTGCAGGGCTTATCGCCCTCGCGGTGTGGTTGATCGCTGCAGCGACGGGTCCCGAGGCCTATGCGGCGGTGGTCGCCGTGCTCGGAGGTGGGTTCGGGAAATTATTGCTGGCCGGCGTGTTGATCGCGTTCAGTTATCACCTCTTCAACGGCCTGCGTCATCTCAATTGGGATCTCGGGCGAGGTCTCGAGAAGCCTGAGGCGCGACGCAGCGCTACGATCGTCGTGATCGCGACGATACTGCTCGCGGGCGCGTCGCTGTATGCGGCGTTCTTCGCCGGGGTGCCGCGATGAGTCTGCGCAGCCCGCTCGGCAAAGTGCTCGGACGAGGCTCGGCGAAGCAGGGTGTCAGCCATTGGTGGGTGCAGCGCGTCACGGCCATCGCGCTCATTCCTTTGACCATCTGGTTCGCGTTTCAGCTCATGCACTTACCGACCACCGACCTCGGCGCCGTGCGTACGTGGGTCGCCTCGGGCTTCAACCCGGTGTGGCTGTTGCTGTTCGTCGGTGCCGTCACCTGGCACTCCTCGCTCGGTGTGCAGGTGGTGATCGAGGACTACATCCCCCACAAGGGTGCAAAGGTTTCGGCGCTACTCGCCAACACGTTTTTTCATATCGTCGTCGCGGTCGCGTGCAGCTATGCCGTGTTGCGCATCGCGTTCACCACTTTTTCCGCGGGATGATCCGAGATGCCTTCGTACACGTTCATTGATCACACCTACGATGTCGTCGTCGTCGGCGCCGGTGGCGCGGGACTTCGCGCGACGCTCGGGCTCGCCGAAGCGGGGCTGTCGACGGCCTGCATCACCAAAGTATTCCCGACGCGTAGCCATACGGTTGCCGCGCAAGGGGGTATCTCGGCGGCTCTCGGCAACATGGGCGAGGACGACTGGCGGTATCACTTCTACGACACCATCAAGGGTTCCGACTGGCTCGGCGATCAAGATGCGATCGAGTTCATGTGCAAAGAGGCGCCAGCCGCCGTCATCGAGCTCGAGCATTACGGTGTGCCGTTCTCGCGCACGCCCGATGGCCGTATTTATCAGCGGCCGTTTGGTGGCATGACGACGCAGTACGGTAAAGGTATCGCGCAGCGCACGTGCGCAGCGGCCGACCGCACCGGACACGCCATGCTGCACACGCTCTATCAGCAGTCGATCAAGAACGAGGCGGAGTTCTTCATCGAATATTTTGCGATCGATCTCATCATGGAAAACGGCGAGTGCCGCGGCGTCGTGGCGCTCAACCTCGCTGAGGGCACGCTGCATCGGTTCCGCGCCCATCTCGTGATTCTCGCAACGGGTGGCTACGGCCGGGCGTATTTCTCCTGTACGTCGGCGCACACCTGTACGGGGGACGGCGGCGGCATGGCCTTGCGCGCCGGGTTGCCCTTGCAAGACATGGAGTTCGTGCAGTTCCATCCGACCGGCATCTATGGTGCGGGCTGTCTAATTACTGAGGGCTCGCGAGGTGAGGGGGGTTATCTCACCAACTCGCGGGGTGAGCGTTTCATGGAGCGCTATGCGCCGAATGCGAAGGATCTCGCTTCGCGTGACGTCGTGTCGCGTTCGATGACGATCGAGATCCGCGAGGGGCGTGGCGTCGGCAAGGACGCCGATCACATCCACCTGCACCTCGAGCATCTCGGCCCCGAGGTCATCAAGCAGCGACTGCCGGGCATCGCGGAAACCGCACGTATTTTTGCGGGCGTCGATGTCAATAAAGAGCCGATCCCCGTCTTGCCGACCGTGCACTACAACATGGGCGGTATCCCCTGTAATTACCACGGTGAAGTGGTCACGCTCAAAAACGGCAATGCCGATACGGTCGTGCCGGGGCTCATGGCGGTCGGTGAGGCCGCTTGCGTGTCGGTACACGGCGCCAACCGTCTCGGTTCGAATTCTTTGCTCGATCTCGTCGTGTTCGGGCGCGAAGCGGGCCGACACGCGGCATCGATCGTGAAGCCGGGTGAGTCGCACAAGCCGCTGCCAAAAGATGCGGGCGACCTCGCGCTCTCGCGCCTCGATCGCTTCCTGCACGCCAACGGAAGTCGTCCGACCTCGGCGGTGCGCCTCGAAATGCAGAAGATCATGCAGGCCGATGCCGCCGTCTTCCGCACGGGCAGCTCGCTGCAAGAAGGCTGCGACAAACTGCAGAGCACCTACGAATCGTTTGCCGATGTGCGTACGAGCGATCGCGGCCTCGTCTGGAACACCGACCTCATCGAAACCCTCGAGCTCGACAACCTGCTCGGGCAGGCGATGGCGACGGTCCGCTCAGCAGAAAATCGCAAGGAGAGCCGCGGCGCGCATGCGCGTGAAGACTTCAAAGAGCGCGATGACGTCAACTGGATGAAGCACACGCTGTGCTGGGTGGATGACAAGGGCCGCACCCAGATCGACTACCGCCCGGTACACCTCAATACTTTGACTCAAGACGTCGAGCCGATTCCGCCTAAGGCTCGCACTTACTGATCGCCTGAGGATCTACAGACCATGGTTCAGCTCAGACTGCCCGAGAACTCGCGTATCAACCGCAACGGCAAGGTGCACAAGGCGCCCGCCGAGGCGACCCACGTTCGCACGTTCAAGGTTTATCGCTACGATCCGGGCTCGGGGGAGAACCCGCGCGTCGACACCTTCGAGGTCGACATGGACCGCTGCGGACCGATGGTGCTCGATGCGCTCATCAAGATCAAAAACGAGATCGATCCGACCCTGACCTTCCGTCGCTCGTGCCGTGAGGGGATCTGCGGCAGTTGCGCGATGAACATCGACGGCACCAATACGCTCGCCTGCACCAAGAGTTGTGGCGACGTGAAGGGCGAAGTGAAGATCTATCCGTTGCCACACATGCCGGTGGTCAAAGATCTCGTGCCCGACTTGACGCAGTTCTACGCGCAGTACGCCTCGGTCAAGCCGTGGCTGCAGTCGCGTACGCCGGCTCCGCCCGACCGCGAGCGGCTGCAGTCCCCTGAAGATCAAGAAAAGATCGACCGCCCCTCGGCCTGCATTCTTTGCGCCTGCTGCTCCACCTCGTGCCCGAGTTACTGGTGGAACGGTGATCGCTACCTCGGCCCGGCGGCCTTGCTGGCAGCCTACCGCTGGATCATCGACAGCCGAGACGACGCCACGGGCGAGCGACTCGATGCGCTGGAAGATCCGTTTCGGCTGTATCGGTGCCACACGATCATGAATTGCACCGAGGCCTGTCCGAAGGATCTCAACCCGGCCAAAGCCATCGCCGAGATCAAGGTCATGATGGCCGAGCGCGAGCACGCTTGAGCGAGATCGGTCGGCTGCGTTGGCGTTGCCGACGCGGCATGAAGGAACTCGATGTGCTCCTCGAGCGTTGGCTCGAGCGATACGGCGCCGCGGCCGGCGACGCTGACATTCGGGCGTTCGAGGGGCTCCTCGATCTGCAGGATCCGCAACTCGCCCGTTACCTGCTGGCCGGTGAGGCCCACCCGGAAGCGGATATTCAAGGTGTGATCGCGCGCATCCGAGAGGGGTAACTGGTCATCCGCCAAGCGGTTAAACTGCCGCGTATGGGTCCTCTGCGAACTTTTGCGAATTGCTCCGGTCTGATCGGACGCAATGCTCGTGGCCCCTGTAACAGCCTGTGATGCATCGGTCATGAGTACCGAGCAAAGCGATCTCAGTCTGGTGCAACTCGCTCAACGCGGGGATGCCGGGGCCTTCGATGCCCTGGTGCGGCGCTACCAACACAAGGTCGTGAAGCTGGTGTTGCGTTACGTACGAGACCCTGCCGAGGCCGAGGACATTGCCCAGGAAGCCTTCATCAAAGCCTACCGAGCGTTACCGCGATTTCGCGGCGACAGCGCCTTCTACACCTGGCTCTACCGCATCGCCATCAATACGGCCAAGAACGTGCTCGCCTCACGCGGCCGCAGCCCGATCCAATACGAAGTCGATCGTTCCGATGACGACGAGAACTACGACGTGGTGGCCAACATGAAAGATACGGCGACCCCCGAAGCGCTCGCGCTCACCGAAGAAATCCGCTCGACGGTGACGGCGGCGATCGACTCACTCCCCGAAGATCTGCGCACGGCGATTCAGCTGCGCGAGCTCGAAGGTTTGTCTTACGAAGAAATTGCCGCTGCTATGGAGTGCCCGGTCGGAACCGTGCGCTCGCGAATCTTCCGTGCGCGCGAGGCGATCGACGCCCGCTTACGCGAAGTGTTCGACGGCGGGCTAGGGCGCGGAGAGGTGATCGGATGACCATCAAAGATAACGAGGAACGGGCGAGCCAGCTGTCGGCGATGTACGACGGCGAGCTGCCGCAGGCCGAGTGCGAACTCGTCGCCCGACGACTGTCGCGGGACGAAGATCTACGCCGAAGTTGGGAAAATTATGCGTTGATTGGCGCAGCGATGCGTAGCGAACACATGGCCGGCCATCGGCTCGCTCCGAAAGTGGCGGCAGCCATCTCGGGCCGCGCGTCCGGCGGCACACGATCTTCGGCAGTCTCCGGCTCGTCGGCAGGGGCGTGGTCGCGTTGGGCGATTCCCCTCGGGAGCGCAGGCTTAGCGGCCTCGATTGCCGTGATCGGGGTGCTGTGGGTGTTCGGCCTCAACAAGGACGCCAGCGACGCGGTCACGACCACTCCAGGGGTCGCGAGCACGGTCAAAGAAGTCGTGATTCCGGCGGCGCCCGAGGACCGAACGATCGTCATCGCTTCTGTAACGCCAACGGTCGGCTCGCGTGCTGCCGGCGAATCGCGCGAGACGCCCGCGAGCGCATCGACCGTCGAGCCCGAAAGTTATGTCACACCCCCGTTACGCGAGGGTGGAGCGAGAGGTTCGGCGCCCGCCTTCGAGCTCGCGAGCTACGTCGGTGCGCACAGCGCTGTGTCGTCGCCGATGCTGCGCCATTCAGCGATCTCCGCGGTGATTGCCTCGCCGCAGCCCGCTATCGTGATGGCGCCGGCGTCTGAGGTGAGTCGATAACCATGTCGAGCCGCTTGCAGACAACCCAGATCTGGCGGCTCGCGCTGATACTTGTGCTTGTTGCGCCCGCGGCCGCATTGGCCGATGAGGCGCGAGAGTGGCTCGAAAAAATGAATCGGGCGCTCGCCGAGAACAGTTACGAGGGAACGTTCTTCCACGAGCGCGGAGGCGTGTCGGAGTCGCTGCGAATCCATCATCGCGTGCGTGATGGCGAGGTGGCCGAGCGGCTGGTGTCGCTCGATGGTTCGGGTCGCGAATTCATCCGGCTCGGCGATGAGCTCTCCTACATCCTGCCCGACCAACGCACCGTGCTCATCGAGCGTCGGCCCCGTGGTGGCGGTTTATTGCCGAGTTTTCCGCGGTTCGACGACCGAACGGCGCAGTTCTATCGACTCGAACCCGTGCAGCGGGCGCGGGTCCATGAGCGCGATGCGCGTCTCGTCACGCTCGTCCCGCTCGATCTATATCGATACGGGTTTCGAGTTTGGATCGACTCGCGTACGAAGCTGCCCCTGAAATCCGAGCTCTACGATCGCCGGGGTCAGGTGCTCGAGCGGATCTCGTTCTCGAATCTCAGTCTCCTCAAAGATATCCCCGACGCTACGTTTTCGCCGGGCGTTTCGATCGACGGCTTTCGGCGCATCGACAGCGATCGGGGCGTTCGCTTTCGCACGGTGACCGACAGCGCCTCCATCTGGAATCTTCGTACCACGCCGCGCGGTTTTCGATTGACGCAGCGGGCGCGGCAGGCGCTGCCGGGAGCCGAGGAGCCGGTGTCGCATCTCGTGCTTTCGGACGGTCTCGCCTCGGTATCGGTATTCATCGGCTCACGATTACCGCCGAAATCCGCCAAAGAAATCGCGCTCGAGCGTCAGATCGGCGCCTCGACGGCGTATTCCACGTTCGTGCACGGACATCATGTGGTCGTCGTGGGCGAGGTACCCGTACAAACGGCCAAGATCATTGCGGCCGAACTCAGTCCGGAAGAGCCGGGTAAGCCCGGCACGCCCGAGCAGCCGCGGCGTCCGTCTGAGCCCTCGACCCCGTGACCGACGCCCGAGCCGCTCCTGGCAAGCTCACGTTGCTCACGCGAGAGGGCTGCGGGCTCTGCGAGGAGTTCGCTGAAGACCTCCTCCGGCTCTCCACCACGCTGCCTTTGCCACCCGTCGAGGCTCTGGACGTCGACTCCGATCCCGAGCTCCTGCGTCGCTACGGCCACAAAATTCCGGTACTGCTCTGGGATGGGGTGCCGGTGGCCGTCACCCATCTCGATCCGGGCGAAATCGAGCGTCTGGTGAGGTCGCGCTGAGGGTGCGCTGAGGGTGGGCCAACTCTTCGAGCGCGGCGGTCGCCAGTCGGTATAATTCGCCGCCTTTGCAAAGTCCCGGGGTCGTCCCGGGAGATCACCTCGGACACGATGCAGAACATCCGCAATTTTTCGATCATCGCGCACGTCGACCATGGCAAGTCGACCCTCGCCGACCGCCTCATCCAGTTGTGTGGGGGCTTGCAGGCCCGCGAGATGCAGAATCAAGTGCTCGACTCGATGGCGCTCGAGCGCGAACGCGGCATCACGATCAAGGCGCAGAGCGTCACGCTCTACTACAACGCGGCGGACGGCGAGCGCTACCAGCTCAATCTCATCGATACCCCGGGACACGTCGACTTCTCGTACGAGGTGTCGCGCTCGCTCGCGGCCTGTGACGGTGCGTTGTTGGTGGTCGATGCCTCGCAAGGCGTCGAGGCGCAGAGCGTCGCCAACTGCTACACCGCCATCGAGCAGGGGCTCGAGGTGTTGCCGGTTATCAACAAAATCGATCTGCCGTCGGCGGATCCTCCGAAAGTCATTCGCGAGATCGAGGAAATCATCGGTATCGATGCGCAGGATGCCGTACGCGTGTCGGCCAAGACGGGGGAGAATGTTCCTGAACTCCTCGAGGCCATCGTCAAACGTATTCCAGCGCCGAAAGGTGATCCGGATGCGCCATTGCAGGCGCTCATCATCGACTCGTGGTTCGACAACTATGTCGGCGTGGTCTCGCTGGTGCGTGTGGTCAACGGCACGATTCGAGCGGGAGAGAAAATTCGGGTGATGTCCACGGGCCGCGCGTGGCTCGTCGATAAGCTCGGTCGGTTCACGCCAAAATCCATGGCGGCGCCGCAGCTCAGTGCCGGCGAGGTGGGTTTCGTGATCGCCGGCATCAAGGAAATCGACGGCGCGCCGGTCGGCGATACCATCACCCTCGAGAACAAGCCCTGCTCGTCGCCCTTACCGGGATTCAAGCAAGTGCAGCCGCGAGTCTTCGCGGGCCTGTTCCCGGTGAACGCCGACGACTACGAGTCGTTTCGCGATGCGCTCGCCAAGCTGCGGCTGAACGACTCGGCGCTGCACTACGAGCCCGAAGTCTCGGGCGCTCTCGGTTTCGGATTCCGCGTCGGGTTCTTGGGGCTGTTGCACATGGACATCGTCCAGGAGCGGCTCGAGCGCGAGTACGACCTCGATCTCATCACGAGCGCGCCGACCGTGGTCTACGAGGTGGGACTCACCGACGGGACCAACGAGTATGTCGATAACCCCGCGAAACTTCCGCCGCCTAACAAGGTGGTGGAGATCCGCGAGCCGATCATCATCGCCAATATTCTGGTGCCCCCCGATTACGTGGGCGGTGTGCTGCAGCTGTGCACCGAAAAACGCGGCTCGCAAAAGAAAATGCAGTATCTCGCCAACCAGGTGTCGCTGCAGTACGAGCTGCCGCTCGCCGAGGTCGTGCTCGATTTCTTCGATCGATTGAAGTCGGCGAGCCGAGGCTATGCGTCGTTCGACTACGAGTTCAGCCACTTCCAGTCGGCGCCGCTCTCGAAGCTCGACATCCTGATCAATGGTGACAAGGTCGATGCGCTCTCGATCATCGTCCACCGCGAAAATGCCTACCAGCGCGGTCGCGAGCTCGTCGATAAGATGCAGGAGCTCATTCCAAGGCAGATGTTCGAGGTCGCCGTGCAGGCGGCCATCGGCACTCACGTGATCGCCCGCGCGACCGTCAAGGCGTTGCGCAAGAACGTGCTCGCCAAGTGTTACGGTGGTGACGTGAGCCGCAAGCGCAAACTCCTCGAGAAGCAAAAAGAAGGTAAGAAGCGCATGAAGCAAGTGGGGTCGGTGGAAATCCCGCAGGAAGCCTTCCTCGCGGTGCTGAAAGTCGGACGGAAGTAATCTCATGCTCGAACTGCTGATTTCGACCTTGGCGCTGCTCGCAGTGCCCGTCGCCACGATTTGCGTCATCGACGATTGGTTCGTTCGACCGAAACGACAGCTCGTGTTGGTCGATGGGCAGCCCAAGCCCGATCCGCTCGTGATGCGGGTGCTTTACGGGGCGCTCCCGATCGTAGTGATCGCCTGGTTCTTTCAGCTGATGTCAGCGCAACGCGCGGATTTCAGTTTGGTGTTGATCCTGATCACGCTGGTCTCGGGCGTGGTCTGGGCGGTCGATCGCTTGGTGCTGGCGCCGCGTCGCTCTCGCGATGCACAAGCAGCCGGTCGCGATCCGGCGTCGCTGCAACTTCCGGGTACCGTCGATTACGCCCGCAGTTTCTTTCCGGTGATGGCAGTGCTTCTGGTGCTGCGATCGTTTTTCTATGAACCGTATCGCATCCCGTCGGATTCCATGATGCCGACCTTGCTCGACGGCGACTTCATCCTGGTCAATAAATATGCCTACGGTGTTCGTTTGCCGGTGGTGAATCGCAAGGTGATGGAGGTGGGTTCGCCCGAGCGTGGGGACGTTGCGGTCTTCCGCTTTCCCGCCGATCCGATGGTCAACTACGTGAAGCGTGTGGTCGGCCTGCCGGGTGATCTCGTCGAAGTTCGCAACGATCAGCTCATCATCAACGGCACGCCGGTGCCACTCGTTCAAAAGGGTCGCTACGAGGATGGCTGCTACCAAAACATGCGGATCGCCGAGGAGGTGCTCGACGGGCGTCGTCATGGTGTGCTGCATTGCCTGAGCTCGGACATGCTCGCCGTGCCGGCTTTACCCGCCTGTAATCGCAGTATTCCGCAAGGTTATATCTGTAACGAGTCGACGGCAGGCATCAACCCCGATCTCGGCGACCGGGTGATGCAAGTGCCGGAAGGTCAGTACCTCATGGTGGGGGATAACCGCGACAACAGCTCGGACGGTCGCGTATGGGGCTTCGTCGATGAGTCCTTACTCGTCGGTCGGGCGAGTGCGATCTGGTTCAACTGGGATCTACAGCGTAGCGGCGGACCCGATTGGTCCCGTATCTTCACGAGAATCGAGTGAGCGCGCAGCGTCCGGACTGGCCCTCGCGCTGGTTGCAGCAGTCGCTCGGCTATGCGGCTCAAGATCTCTCGTTGTTTACGGCCGCGCTGACCCATCGCAGTGCGACCGGTCGTAACAACGAACGACTTGAATTTTTGGGCGACGCGGTCCTCAACATGCTCGTGGCCGAGTTGCTGTACGGGCGTTTTCCGGAGGCTGACGAGGGCGATCTCAGTCGGCTGCGCGCGAGCCTCGTCAGCGCCGAGCCCCTCGCAGGGCTTGCGCATCAGCTCGGGCTCGGCGATGAGCTCAAGCTCGGTTCTGGAGAGCTCAAGACGGGTGGATTTCGTCGACAGTCGATTCTGGCCGATGCCTTCGAGGCGACGATCGGCGCCGTGTATCTCGATGGGGGTTTCGAGGCGGCCCGCGCGCTCGTGAATCGATTATGGATGCCGCTCGTCGAGGCATTGCCGCAAGCCTCGGCACTCAAAGACCCGAAGACGCGTTTGCAGGAGTGGCTGCAATCGCGGGGCTTCGGGCTGCCGAACTACACCGTCGAAAACGTCGAGGGTGAGCCGCATGCGCAACACTTTACGGTACGTTGCGAGGTGGCGGCGCTCGAGGTTTCGACACAAGGTGAGGGCTCGAGCCGTCGCAAGGCCGAACAGGAGGCCGCGCAGCGTGTCCTCGAGAAACTTGAGGTCAAGCCATGACGGATGCGTCGGACTCCAATGAATTCAAGGCGGGTTTCGCCGCGCTCGTCGGTCGACCGAACGTGGGCAAGTCGACCCTGCTCAATGCGCTCGTCGGCGAAAAGCTCTCGATCGTGACGCCGCGGCCGCAGACGACGCGTCATCGCATCGTCGGGCTCGTCAATCGTCCCGGTCTGCAGATCGCCTTCGTCGACACGCCGGGTTTGCATGCAGGCGGCAAGCGCGCCCTTAATCGGGCGATGAACCGCACGGCTGCCTCGGCGCTCGCCGACGCGGATCTCGTCGTCTTTGTTGTCGAGGGTTTGCGTTGGACCGACGAAGACGAGGCGGTCATGCAGCGCATCCGCGATAGTGGACGTCCGGCGATCGCTGTGGTCAGCAAAGCCGATCTCGCGCGCCCCCGGGAAAGTTTGCTGCCCTTCATTCAGCAGCTCGCCGAGCGGCATGCGTTCCGGGCGATCGTGCCGGTATCGGCGGCCCGAGAGGAGAATCTCGAGGAGCTCGTCTCGGTGATCGGTCGCGAGATGCCCGAGTCCCCGCAGCTCTTTGATGAGTCGGACCGTACCGATCGCGATCTGCGCTTTCGCATCACCGAGATCATTCGTGAAAAGCTCACGCTCGAACTCAATCAGGAAGTGCCGTACGGGATCGCTGTCGAGATCGAGCAAATGGAGCGTGAGGTCGAGGGTGACAGCGAGCGCGAAGTGATCCACGCCGTGATTTGGGTGGATCGCGAGGGTCAAAAGCCGATCGTCATCGGCGCAGGGGGCGCGCGTCTCAAGCGCGTCGGCAGTTCCTCGCGCCGCGAGATCGTCGCGCTGCTTGGTCGTCGCTGCCATCTCGAGCTCTGGGTCAAGGTGCGCGAGAACTGGGCTGATAACGCGCAGGCGCTGCGCACGCTTGGCCTCGAGTGAGGATCGGGCATGGGCAAGGGTGGCCGTCGGGTTGATCTCGCGCCGCTGTACGTGCTGCACCACCGGCCGTGGCGCGATACGAGCCGCATGCTCGATGTGTTCACTCGCGATCATGGTCGACTCACGCTGTTCGCGCGTGGCGTGCGCGGGCCGAAATCGCGCTCAGCGTCGCTCCTGCAACCCTTTCGTCTGTTGCTGGCCTCATGGAGTGGCAGCGGCGATGCAGGTCAACTGACGCAGGTGGAGGCCGCCGGTGTGGCGGACTCGAGTAGCGCTCGCGACACCGGTGAAGCGTTCGTGCCTCTGCCGGCCGCAGCGCTACTCAGCGCGTGGTATCTCAACGAGCTCGTGCTGAAACTCACGACGCGTCACGATCCTCAACCTTTGGTGTTCGACCTCTATCACGAGACGCTCAACAGACTGCGGCAAGGGGAGAGCGTTGCCGCGGCGCTGCGCCGTTTTGAGCGGCAGTTGCTCGACCTGCTCGGCTATGGCGTCGAGTTTCGTAGCGAAGCGCGTGAGGGCGAGGCGCTGCGGGTCGATGCGTATTATCATTTCCACCCGGAACTCGGCTTCACCGAGGTGACGGGTGGGTCTCAGCAGGGCACGGTATTTCGCGGCGCAGAGCTCCTCGGCATCGCGGCAGACCAGTACGACGATGCGGCCGTGCTCGAGACCGCGCGGCACGTCCTGCGCTTGGCGCTCGATCATGCGCTCGAGGGTCGAGACCTACGCACCCGAGCCGTGGCGCGAGCCGTGATCGGGCGACGTCGAAACAAGGAGAATTGAGGCCTCATGACAGCGACCATCGAACTCGGCGTCAACATCGACCATGTGGCGACGCTGCGTCAGGCACGACGGGGACGAGAGCCGAGTGCCGTCGAGGCGGCGCTCGTCGCCGAACAGTCCGGTGCCGACAACATCACGCTGCATCTGCGTGAAGATCGTCGTCACATCCAAGATGCCGACGTCGAGACGCTTCGGCCGTTGCTCAAAACTCGCATGAATCTCGAGATGGCGGTCACCGACGAAATGATCGCGATTGCCCGACGCATTCGTCCGGCCGACTGTTGTCTCGTGCCGGAGCGCCGCGCGGAGATCACGACGGAGGGCGGCCTCGACGTGGTCGGTCAAATCGGTCGTCTGCGCGAGAGCTGTGCCTTGCTCGCTGCTACGGGTATCCGCGTCGCGCTCTTCATCGATCCCGAGCCTGCGCAGATCGAGGCGACCGTTCGGGTGGGCGCGCCCGTCATCGAACTTCATACCGGGCGTTATTGCGAAGCGAGCGGGGCCGAGCAGGCGCGGGAACTCGAGCGCCTGCGCGCCGGTGCCCGTCTGGCCAAGACGCTGGGTTTGGAAGTGCACGCCGGTCACGGGCTCAACTACGACAACGTCAAGCCGGTCGCGGCGATTCCTGAGATCGTCGAGCTCAACATCGGCCACGCGATCGTGGGCCGCGCAGTTTTCTCCGGGCTTCCCGCAGCGGTGCGCGACATGAAGGCCCTCATGCTGGCGGCACGCTCATGACTGTCCTCGTTTTCGACATCGAAACCGTTCCGGATATCGACCTCGGCCGGACCGTGTTCGGTCTCGAGGGGCTCTCGGACGGACAGATCGCCAAAGCGATGTTCGCGCACGCCCGCCAGCACGGCGGTAGCGAGTTCCTGCCCCACGAACAGCACCGGATCGTCGCGATCTCCTGCGTACTGCGTCGCGGTGAGACGCTCAAAGTTTGGAGCCTCGGTGATCTCGAGTCGGATGAGGGTGAGCTCGTGACGCGTTTCTTCGAGGGCATCGATCGGTATACCCCGACACTCGTGTCCTGGAATGGTGGCGGGTTCGATCTGCCCGTACTCCATTACCGCGCGCTCAAGCATCGGGTCATCGCCCGACGTTATTGGGAAAACGGTAGCGAAGATCAAAGTTTCCGGTTCAACAATTACCTGAGCCGGTACCACGAGCGTCACACCGACCTCATGGACGTGTTGTCGGGCTTCCAGCCGCGCGCGAAAGCGAGCCTCTCGGATATGGCTTATTTGCTGGGCCTACCGGGCAAGCTCGGCTTCTCGGGCGACAAAGTGTGGGACGCTTATGCCGCAGGCAATCTCGATGGCATCCGACGCTATTGCGAAACCGACGTCCTCAATACCTGGCTCGTCTATTTGCGTTATCAACTGATGCGCGGGCATATCGATGCGGCCGAGCTCGAAGCCGAGGAGGCGAGAGTGCGTGAGTTGCTCAGCACCTCGAGCGAGCCGCACTTCAAAGAGTTTTTGGCGGCGTGGCCGCAGACGAGCGCGTGAGTCGGGGCGCAAAGCCGCCGGGTCCACCCGAAGAGGGGTGTGTCGCGGCGCTCAATCACGATGGTGAGGGCGTACTGCGCGGTGCGAAGACCGCGTTCGTGCCCGGGGCGCTGCCGGGTGAACGCATCGTGTTTCAGCGCGTACGTCGACATCGTCAGCACGATGAGGGCGCACTCGTCGAGGTGCTCGACCCTTCGCCTTCACGGGTCAACCCAAAATGTGCGCACTTCGGCATTTGTGGGGGCTGCGCGATGCAGCATCTCGATCCGGTGGCGCAGCTGGCGGCCAAGCAATCGGAGCTCGCCGAATCGCTCCTGCGCATCGGTCGGGTCGAACCCGAGCGCTGGCTCGAGCCCTTGGCGGGTCCGGTCTGGAATTACCGTCGTCGGGCGCGCCTCGGCGCGAAGTGGGTCCCGAAGCGCGGACGCGTGCTGGTCGGTTTTAGGGAGCGACAAAAGCCGTATATCGCTGCGCTCGAGCGCTGCGAAGTCCTTGCGAGCCCCCTCGATTCTTTGATCACGCCGCTCTCCGATTTGCTGACGGGACTCGAAGCGAAGGCCTCGATCCCGCAGATCGAGGCGGCCGTCGGCGAGGACGGCGTATTGCTCGTGTTCCGAAATCTCGTGGAGCTCAGCGCAGCCGATCGTGCTGCATTAATCGCAT
>JBEAXT010000074.1:0-17865 GCA_041159695.1 Pseudomonadota bacterium | reverse complement strand
TTCCTCGATGACGCGATCGAGGTCGACGTTGACGCGGTCTGCGACGGTCAACGCGTACTGATCGGCGGCATCATGGAGCACGTTGAGCAGGCGGGTGTTCACTCGGGTGACTCGGGTTGCTCACTTCCACCCAATAGTCTCTCCGCGGCGCTGCAAGAAGAGCTCCGTGAGCAGACGCGCAAGCTCGCGCTCGCGCTCAATGTCGTCGGCCTGATGAACATCCAGTTCGCCATACAGAACGGGACGATCTTCGTGCTCGAGGTCAACCCGCGTGCCTCGCGTACGGCGCCCTTCGTCTCGAAGGCGATCGGGTTGCCGCTCGCCAAGGTCGGCGCCCGTGTAATGACCGGACGCTCTCTCGAATCGCTCGGCGCCACGCACGAGCGCGTGCCGCCGTACTATTCGGTCAAAGAGGCCGTATTCCCCTTCGTGAAATTCCCCGAGGCTGATCCCATTTTGGGGCCCGAAATGAAGTCGACGGGCGAGGTGATGGGCACGGGGCGCAGTTTTGGGGAGGCCTACGCCAAGGCGCAGGCGGCTTCGGGCGTGGTTCTTCCTCGGTCGGGACGTTGTTTTTTGAGCGTTCGAGAACGCGACAAATCGGGCGTCGTAGAGCTTGCTCGAAAATTGCTCGCGCGGGGTTTCGATCTCGTCGCGACCGAGGGTACTGCTCGGGTGATTGGCCAGGCGGGCTTGCCCGTGCGCGTGGTCAATAAGGTGCGGGAGGGTCGTCCCCACTGCGTCGACATGATCAAAAATAACGAGATCGTCCTGATCGTCAACACCACCGAGGGCAAGCAGGCGGTGAGTGAGTCACACTCGATCCGTCGGGAGGCGGTCCAGCGGCGGGTGACGTACTACACCACTCTTGCCGCCGCGCTCGCGACCTGCGACGCTCTAGACTCTTTGGATCAGGTCGACGTCAACCGGCTGCAGGACCTCCACCAGGAAGTTCGGGCGTAAGCCGGATTTTTCTTTGAGGAGGAGATCGCGTGAAGCGTAATCCCATGACCGCCCGCGGCGCAGAGTTGTTGCGCGCCGAGCTCAAGCGTCTTAAGTCCGAAGACCGGCCGAACGTCATCAAGGCGATCGCCGAAGCCCGTAGCCACGGCGATCTCTCGGAGAACGCCGAGTATCACGCTGCGCGCGAACAGCAAGGTTTCATCGAGGGCCGCATTGCCGAACTCGAATCGAAACTGTCGACCGCCGACATCATCGACGTCGCGCAACTCACCAACACCGGGAAGGTCGTCTTCGGCGCGACCGTCGATCTCGAGGGTGAAGATGACGGAAAGACCGTGACCTACACCATCGTCGGCGAGGACGAGGCCGACATCCGCGCGGCGCGTATTGCCGTGACCTCACCCATCGCCCGGGCGCTCATCGGCAAGTCCGAGGGCGATGTGGTCGAGGTCGCCGCCCCGGGCGGAACCCGCAGCTACGAGATCGTGGCGGTCCGTTACGAGTGAGCGGTACGCGACGGGCCGATACCGTCGACGTCAGTCTTCAATCCGGCAGCACGATTTTCGGCAGGTCGGCGCGCTTGCGGTAAAGCGTCGCGACGTGACCGATTCGGCCCACCAATACGCTGCTCGTGTCCCGGGCAAGATTCTCGAGCGCCGCATCGCGCGCTTCACGCTCTGCGCCGGTCATCCGAACCTTAATGAGTTCATGGTCTTGCAGGGCGCGTCGTGTTTCGGCGACGACCGCCGCGCTGACCCCTGCGTTACCGATCAGGATGACGGGTTTGAGGGGGTGGGCGAGGCCCCGCAGGTAGCGGCGCTGCTTGTCGGTGAGTGTCATGGGCGGCGATTGTAATCGCCAATTCAGGCGCGAAGTCGGGGTTCGCGCTTGAACCCGGGACGGATGGCCTCATCTAAGGCTTGGGCGACCATCCGGTTTAGCGCCAAGGTGGCTGGTCGGGCAGGGGCCGATGGTGTACGTTGACAGTCCGGCGCAACGGAATGCGCCCCCCGAGGAACGACTATGAACGACCTGATGAAGAACTTTGTGGTGTGGGCTCTGATCGCCGTGGCCGTGCTGGTGCTGTTCAGCCAGTTCGTACCGCGCTCGGCGCCGGTATCCGAGGTCAGTTATTCCTCGTTCCTCGAAGAGGTCCGAAACGGCCGTATCGACACTGTGGTCCTGCAGGGGGACACCATCAGCGGCACGCGTAAAGACAAGAGCACTTTCGAACTCTACAACCCGGAGACCGATAACACGGCGCTCATCGGATCGCTCGCCAAGGCCAACGTGTCCATCATCGGTCGCGCCCCGAAGCAGCCGAACTTCCTCTCGCAGCTCATCCTGCAATTGGCCCCGGCGCTCTTGCTGATCCTCGTCTTCGTCTGGATGTTGCGCCAGATGCAGGGTGGGTCCGGTGGCCGTGGTGCGATGTCCTTTGGTAAGAGCCGCGCGCGTCTGCTGAGCGAGGATCAGGTGGCCGTCACCTTCGCCGACGTGGCAGGTGTCGATGAAGCCAAGCAGGAAGTCGGTGAGATCGTCGACTTCCTCAAAGATCCGTCCAAGTTCCAAAAGCTCGGCGGCAAGATCCCGCGTGGCGTGCTGATGGTCGGTAGCCCGGGCACGGGCAAGACCTTGCTCGCCCGCGCGATCGCCGGCGAAGCCAAGGTGCCGTTCTTCACCATCTCGGGCTCTGACTTCGTCGAGATGTTCGTCGGTGTCGGCGCCTCGCGTGTGCGCGACATGTTCGAGCAGGCGAAGAAGCACGCGCCCTGCATCATCTTCATCGACGAAATCGATGCGGTCGGTCGTCATCGCGGCGCGGGTCTTGGCGGCGGCCACGACGAGCGCGAGCAAACCCTGAACCAATTGCTCGTCGAGATGGACGGGTTCGAAGGCAGCGAGGGCATCATCGTCATCGCGGCAACCAATCGTCCCGACGTCCTCGATCCGGCTTTGCTGCGTCCGGGTCGTTTCGATCGTCAGGTCGTGGTGCCGCTGCCCGACGTTCGTGGTCGCGAACAGATCCTCAAAGTTCACATGCGCAAAGTACCGATCGCCGACGATGTGAAGCCGGCGCTGATCGCTCGCGGTACCCCGGGATTCTCGGGCGCTGATCTCGCCAACCTTGTCAACGAGGCGGCGCTCTTTGCGGCACGGGCCAATCGGCGCGTCGTCGGCATGGACGAGTTCGAGCGCGCCAAGGACAAAATCATGATGGGTGCCGAGCGGCGCTCCATGGTGATGACAGAACAAGAGAAGCGCATGACCGCCTACCACGAAGCTGGTCACGCGATCGTCGGTATTTCCGTGCCCGAGCACGATCCGGTCTACAAAGTCACGATCATCCCGCGAGGGCGCGCGCTCGGCGTGACGCAGTTTTTGCCGGAGCAAGATCGCTACTCGATGAGCAAGCGGCGGATCGAGAGCGGCATCGCCACGCTCTTCGGCGGTCGTATCGCCGAAGAACTGATCTTCGGCGCCGATTCGGTGACGACGGGCGCGTCGAACGATATCGAACGCGCCACCGATCTCGCGCGCAACATGGTTACGAAGTGGGGCTTGTCGGACAAGCTGGGTCCGCTCACCTATTCCGAGGAGTCGGGCGAGGTGTTTCTCGGACGTTCGGTCACGCAGACGAAGCAGGTTTCAGACGAGACTGCGGCTGCCATCGACCAGGAGGTCCGTCGCGTGATCGAAGGCAATTATCAGCGTGCGCGCGACATCCTCACGACGAATATCGACAAACTGCACGCGATGGCCGAAGCGCTCGTGAAATTCGAGACGATCGACGAGGGTCAGATCAAAGAGATCATGGCGGGTCGACCGCCGAGTGCGCCCTCAGGATGGGACGACTCCGTACAGGGCGGCCCCAAGGACGGCTCGCAGGGTAGTGACGCGCGTCCCGCACCTCAGCCCGACATCGGATCACCGGCGGGCGAGGGTAGCGCCGGCTGACCGGCTCGATCCTCGAGTGCGCCTGAACTGCGCCGGTCGGGAGCTCGATCTCACGACTCCCGTCGTCATGGGCGTGCTCAACGTCACGCCGGACTCTTTCTCCGATGGCGGGCGTTTCGTCGACCTCACCGCGGCACTTGCGCATGCGGACGCGATGATCGGGGCTGGCGCCTCGATCATTGATGTCGGCGGTGAATCAACGCGACCGGGTGCGAGTCCCGTCTCGGCGGACGACGAGATGCGTCGGGTGCTGCCGATCATCGACGCCCTGGTCTCTCGAGGCGCGATCGTTTCCATCGACACCAGCAAACCCGAGGTCATTCGCGCGGCGCTCGCGGCGGGCGCGCATCTCGTCAACGACGTACGCGCCTTGCAGCAACCCGGCGCCCTCGAGGCGGCCGCGTCGGGCTCAGCGGCCATCTGTCTCATGCACATGCAGGGCGAACCCGCCACGATGCAGCAGGCGCCGACCTACGGTGATGTCGTCGAGGAGGTCATCGGCTTTCTGAGGACACGTATCGAGGCCTGTCGAAAAGCCGGGATTGGTCTAGACCGAATGCTGGTCGACCCGGGTTTCGGCTTCGGAAAGACCTTGGATCACAACCTGGCGCTGCTGCGAAATCTGCCAAAAATCTCCGCCGCGACGAATGTGCCGATTTTGGCTGGGCTTTCTCGAAAATCGATGCTCGGCGCCCTCACGGGACGGGGGGTCGATGAGCGCTTGGCGGGCAGTCTCGCGTTGGCGTTCGCGGCACTTGAGGGCGGAGCGCGTATCATTCGCTGCCACGATGTCGTCGAGACCTGCGATGTCGTCAAAGTATGGGCCGCGCTGCGCGGCGGTGGAGGATCGGCGTGACGAGGCAGTATTTCGGTACCGATGGCGTGCGCGGCAAAGTGGGGGAGCCGCCCCTGACGGTCGACTTCGTCCTCAATCTCGCGAGTGCTGCAGCCCGCGTTCTCGCGCCCGAAGGCGGCAGTGTGTTGATCGGCAAAGACACCCGCTTGTCCGGCTACATGTTCGAGGCCGCCCTCGAAGCCGGCTTTGTCGCCGCGGGCGTCGATGCCATGTTGATCGGCCCCCTGCCGACGCCGGGTATCGCGTATATGACGCGGCACTTCGGCTGTAAATTCGGCGTGGTCATCAGCGCGTCGCACAATCCGTACTACGACAACGGCATCAAATTCTTCGACGGGCAGGGCGCGAAGCTCTCCGATGAAGCTGAGGCTCGCATTGAGGCGGAGTTGGTCAAGCCGCCGCTGACTCGCGAATCAAAATTGCTAGGCCGAGCATCGCGTGTCGACAAGCTGCGTAAGGCGTATCAAAACTTTTGTATCTCAACGATGCCGCCCGACGTATCACTCGCGGGCATGAAAATCGTGATCGATTGTGCACATGGCGCAGGCTACAAGGTGGCGCCCCGAATTTTGACCGATCTAGGTGCCGAGATCGTTCCGCTCGGATGCTCGCCGAACGGCCGCAACATCAATCAGGGGTGTGGCTCGACGGCCCCGGAATTGTTGCAGCTCACCGTGCCGGGTGTGCGTGCCCAGGTGGGGATTGCGCTCGACGGCGACGGTGATCGTTTGGTGATGGTCGATCATCTCGGGCGTAAGGTCGATGGCGATCAATTGCTGTACGTGATCGCAGCGCATCGACATGCGAAGGGTCGCTTGCAGGGGCCCGTCGTCGGTACGCTAATGACGAATTACGGTCTTGAACGCGCGCTGCGTGAGCGCGGCATCGACTTTCACCGTGCGGCGGTCGGCGATCGATACGTGCTCGCCAAGTTGCGTGAAACAGGCGGCGTTCTCGGCGGAGAAACCTCGGGGCATTTGCTCACCCTCGATTACACGACGACGGGCGATGCGATGATCGCGGCGTTGCAGGTGCTCGCAATCATGGTGGAAACGGGCCGTCCGCTGGCAGAGCTCACCGCAGATCTGAGTTTGCTGCCTCAGACGCTGATCAACGTGAAGGTCGCTCGACGATTCAATCCGCTCGAGGTGCCCGCGGTGTGTTCGGCGCTCGCCAAGGTGGAGCAGCAACTCGCGGGTCGCGGTCGAGCGGTATTGAGAGCCTCGGGAACGGAGCCGCTTATTCGGGTGATGATCGAGGCGGACGACGGCGATGAGGCGAAAACGCTCGCGAACCAGCTCGCCGATGCGGTTCGTGCGGCCGCTCCATAAATAATTTTCTGAGGAGCACGACATGAAACGTACGCCGGTCGTTGCGGGCAATTGGAAGATGCATGGCGCTCGCGCCACCAACGCAGCCTTGGTCTCGGGCGTGGTGTCAGGCCTTGCGCCCCGCGCAGCGCGCATCGCTCAGGTGGTGGTTTGTCCGCCCTTCGTCTATGCAGCGGAGCTCAGCGAGTTGCTTGATCGCGCGGGTGTCGGGCTTGGCGGGCAGGATGTCTGTGCGGAGTCCGGGCAAGGCGCTTTCACCGGCGAAGTGTCTGCGTCGATGTTGCGCGACGTCGGCTGCTCGCATGTGATCGTCGGGCACTCGGAGCGACGGGCGCTGTATGGCGATACCGATGCGCTCGTAGGTCGTAAGACGCTGAGTGCACTCGCCGCGGGACTGACACCCATCATCTGCGTGGGGGAATTGCTCGAAGAGCGCGATGCCGGGCGGACCCATGAGGTGGTTGGGCGTCAGCTTCGGGCCGTCCTGGAGGCGCTCGAGGGGGATGCGGCGGGGCTTGCCGGGCTCGAGCGTTGCATCCTGGCCTACGAGCCCGTTTGGGCGATTGGCACGGGGCGGACGGCGACCCCGGAGCAGGCCCAGGACGTCCATGCCTTCATCCGTGGCCTGATCCAATCACAGGATGCTAGAATCGCCGGCTCGGTCAGGGTCCTCTACGGAGGCAGCGTCAAACCTGGCAACGCCCGAGAGCTCTTCGGGATGCCAGATGTCGATGGAGGTCTCATTGGTGGGGCCTCGCTCAAGGCCGAGGATTTCGTCGCGATTGTCGCGGCGGCTCAGTAAGAATCGGATACGAAGCTCATGTTGTTGACGGCACTGACCATCGTCCAGGTGTTTTCCTCTCTCGCGATCATCGCGCTCGTGCTGTTGCAGCGCGGACGGGGCGCCGATGCGGGCGCAGGGTTCGGTGCAGGCGCATCGGGAAGCGTCTTCGGTGCGCGCGGTGCAACGACGGGCTTGTCGCGAGCGACGGCTGTCTTGGCTGCAGTTTTCATGATCAACAGTCTCGCGCTGGCTTGGATCGGTACTCGGCCGAACACGGCCCAGACCGAAACTCTTCTTGGTGAGCAGGCGGCGGAATCAGCGCCTGCCTCGGTGCCAGCCGCGCCTCCGGCGCCGGCTCCGTAAGCATCAATCGTTATCGCGGACGTGGTGGAATTGGTAGACACACTAGCTTGAGGGGCTAGCGCCGCAAGGTATGGGAGTTCGAGTCTCCCCGTCCGCACCAAACTCGTTCGACATCCTGTTACAATCCGCGCGCTTTAAGCACGGGGGTTGCGTAACCGTTGGTTGCGTTCGTGCAAGGGCGTAACTGAATGCTGTCGAACTACTTGCCTGCACTCATTTTTCTTGGCGTGGCCTCGGGCCTCGCCGCGGTATTGCTGGTCCTCGGCACCGGCTTCGGTCGATACTTCTCCCGAGCTCCAAAAGACAGCGAAAAACTCTCAGCGTACGAGTGTGGCTTCGAGGCCTTCGAAGACACGCGCATGAAGTTCGATGTGCGTTACTACCTCGTCGCGATTCTCTTCATCGTCTTCGATTTGGAAATCGCATTCCTGTTCCCCTGGGCCGTCTCGCTCGATTCGATCGGTGGGTTTGGTCTCGTGTCGATGGGTATCTTCCTCGGCATTCTGATCGTGGGCTTCATCTACGAGTGGAAGAAAGGAGCGCTGGAGTGGGACTGACCGAAGAGGCGCCAGCGCACGAGTTCGCACAACGCGGATTCGTCACCACCCAGGTCGACAATCTCGTCAACTGGGCGCGAACCGGTTCGCTGTGGCCCATGACCTTTGGTCTTGCCTGTTGTGCCGTCGAGATGATGCATGCGGGAGCCTCTCGCTACGACCTCGACCGGTTCGGTGTCGTGTTCCGGCCGAGTCCTCGGCAGTCTGACGTCATGATCGTCGCGGGGACGCTGGTCAACAAAATGGCGCCCGCGCTGCGTAAGGTGTACGACCAGATGCCCGAGCCGCGTTGGGTGATCTCCATGGGGTCCTGCGCCAACGGCGGTGGGTACTACCATTATTCGTACGCCGTCGTGCGGGGCTGCGATCGTATTGTTCCCGTCGATGTGTACGTCCCGGGCTGTCCGCCCACAGCCGAGGCCTTGTTGTACGGCATCATCCAACTGCAGAAAAAAATCGCTCGAACGAGCTCGGTGGTGAATCCGTGACCGGGATCGCGTGGGCGGATGTGTTGTCGACCGTGCTCGGCGATGCCGCGCGTCGCGTCGATTCGCTGCCGGATGAGATCACGCTCGAGTGTGAGGCGCCGCAACTGCTCGCGGTGGCCACTGCGCTGCGGGATCATCCCGATCTCGGCTTCGACACCCTCATCGATCTCTGTGGACTCGATTACCTCCATTACGGTCGGACGGAGTGGAAAACCTTTTCCGCCACGGGCTCCGGATTTTCGCGGGGTGTCGATCGGCGCGTGATGGACCCGTCCGCGCCCGGTCGTCGGTTTGCGGTGGTGGTCCATTTGTTGTCGGTGCGTCTCAATCGACGAATTCGGCTTCGTGTGTTTTGTCCGGATAACGACGAGCCGATGGTGGACTCGTTGGTTGGGATCTGGGCTGCAGCCAATTGGTTCGAGCGCGAGGCGTTCGACTTGTTCGGCATTTTGTTCAAAGGTCATCCAGACCTTCGCCGACTACTCACTGATTACGGATTCATTGGCCATCCGTTCCGCAAGGACTTTCCGCTCATCGGTAACGTCGAAGTGCGGTACGACCCCGAGAAGCAGCGTGTGGTCTACGAGCCCGTCAGCATCGAGCCGCGGACGCTCGTGCCGCGGGTCATTCGCCACGATAATCGCTACGACCCCGCACTGAGCGGTCGCGCTGACGACAGCGCCAAGGCGACGGGCTGACATCGTGGCCGAGATCCAGTCTTACACCATGAATTTCGGGCCGCAGCATCCTGCGGCACACGGCGTACTGCGTCTCGTGCTCGAGCTCGACGGCGAGGTGATTCAGAAAGCCGACCCGCACATCGGTCTCTTGCATCGGGCCACCGAAAAGCTTGCGGAGTCCAAGCCGTTCAATCAGTCGATCGGCTACATGGATCGCCTCGATTACGTCTCGATGATGTGCAACGAGCATGCGTACGTGCTCGCCATCGAACGGCTCATCGGTGTGGCACCGCCGATTCGCGCGCAGTACATCCGCGTCATGTTCGATGAGATCACGCGCATCCTGAATCACCTCATGTGGCTCGGCGCGCATGGGCTCGATATCGGCGCGATGACGGTGTTCTTGCTCGCGTTCAAAGAACGCGAAGATCTGATGGATTGCTACGAGGCGGTGTCGGGCACCCGCATGCACGCGACCTACTATCGGCCGGGCGGCGTGCATCGTGATCTCCCGCGCGAGATGCCGCGTTATCAAGCTTCGCGCTGGCGTACGCAAAAAGAAGCAGATCGCCTCAACGAAGCGCGTAGCGGAGGTTTGCTCGAGTTCATCGAAGATTTCACACGGCGGTTTCCGAAGGCCGTCGACGAGTACGAGACGTTGCTCACCGACAATCGCATCTGGAAGCAACGAACCGTCAACATCGGCGTGGTGACACCCGAGCGTGCGAAGCAACTCGGGTTCTCGGGCCCAATGTTGCGCGGGTCGGGCATTGCGTGGGACCTGCGCAAAAAGCAGCCCTACGAGGTTTACGATCAGCTCGACTTCGACATTCCCGTGGGGGTCAACGGTGATTGCTACGACCGCTACCTCGTGCGCATCGAAGAACTCCGTCAGTCCAATCGCATCGTCGCCCAGTGCGTCGAGTGGCTGAAGAAGAACCCAGGCCCCGTGATGCTCGCCGACGCGAAAGTGCGTCCGCCGCGGCGCGAAAATATGAAAGGCGACATGGAATCGCTCATTCACCACTTCAAGCTGATGACCGAAGGCTACTGCGTACCGGAGGGTGAGACCTATGCCGCGGTCGAGGCGCCGAAGGGCGAATTCGGGATTTATCTCGTGAGTGACGGCGCTAATAAGCCCTATCGCCTCAAATGCCGCGCGCCGGGATTTTCGCATCTGGCGTCGCTCGAGGAGATGGTGACGGGGCACATGCTGGCCGACGTCGTTGCTGTCATCGGCACTCAGGACATTGTTTTCGGAGAGATTGATCGATGAGCCTCTCGACGCATCGTGTACCGACGAGCGATGGGCAGTTCTTCGAGCCCGGTAACGGGGAGAAGGTGGCGCTGCTCACCGAGCACACCCGTCACGAGATCGACGAGTGGATCGCGCGCTTTCCGGCTGGGCGGCAACGCTCGGCCACGTTGTCTGCACTGCGTTTCGCGCAGGAGCAGAACAACGGGTTTCTCACGCCGGAAATCATGGACGCCGTGGCGGAGTATTTACGCTTGCCGTCAATTCAGGTCTACGAAGTGGCGACGTTCTACTCGATGTTCGAAACACACCCCTGCGGCCGTCACCACGTCAGCGTGTGTACGAACATCAGTTGCTGGCTCAATGGAGCCGAGGGGATCCTCGCGCATTGCGAGCGCAAGCTCGGCATTAAGGTGGGCGAGAGCACCCCTGATCAAAGAATTTTCCTCAAACAGGAAGAAGAGTGCCTCGCGGCCTGTACGGGCGCGCCCATGATGATGGTCGATCACGTCTTTCACGAACATCTGACGCCCGCGAAGGTCGATGAGATCCTCGACGGCCTGAAGTGAGACTTTCGACATGAGTGACGCAATGCAAACCTGGCGTGATCGAATGAACCTCGTGGTCTTCGAGTCGCTGTCGATAGAGCGTTCATGGACGCTCGAGAGCTACCTCAAGATCGGCGGGTACTCGTCCTGGAAGAAAATCCTGGCAGGCGAGATGACGCGCGAACAGGTGATCGAGGCGGTCAAGGCGAGCGGACTTCGGGGTCGAGGGGGCGCCGGCTTCCCGACCGGAACGAAGTGGAGCTTCATGCCGCGTAATGCCCCGATCCAGAAATACGCCGTGTGCAACTCGGACGAGAGCGAACCCGGCACCTGTCACGATCGCGACATCCTACGCTTCAATCCGCACTCGGTGGTGGAGGGAATGGCCATCGGCGGGTACGCGATGGGCTCTACGGTGGGATACAACTACATTCGTGGAGAGTTTTTGGGTGAGCCCGTCCCGCGTTTCGAGGCGGCCGTCAAAGAAGCCTACGCGGCAGGGCTGCTCGGAAAGAACGTTCAAGGGTCGGGCATAGATTTTGATCTGTACACCTTCGTGGGCGCTGGCGCTTATATCTGCGGCGAAGAAACCGCGCTTCTCGAGTCGCTCGAAGGCAAGCAGGGCAAACCACGTTTCAAGCCGCCGTTTCCTGCCGCGTTCGGGCTCTACGGTAAGCCCACGACGATTAACAACACTCAGAGCTACGCGTCGGTGCCGACCATCCTGCGCAAGGGGCCCGAGTGGTTCGCAAAGCTGGGGACGACTAACGCGGGAGGCACGGTCATTTTTTCGGTTTCCGGACACGTCGAGAAACCGGGCAACTACGAGTTGCCGCTCGGCATCCCGTTCCGCGATTTGCTCGAGATCGCCGGTGGCGTTCGCGGGGGACGCAAGCTGAAGGCGGTCATCCCAGGCGGATCGTCCGTCAAGGTGGTCCCGGGTGACGTGATGATGGGCGTCAACATGGATTACGACTCGCTGCGCGGTGTCGGCTCCTCGGTGGGCTCGGCGGCGGTCATCGTGATGGACGAGACGACCTGTATGGTTCGCGCACTCGAGCGCATCTCGCGCTTTTACAAATCGGAATCTTGCGGTCAGTGCACGCCGTGTCGTGAAGGGACAGGCTGGCTCAACAGAGTGCTCAAGCGAATCATCGCGGGGCAGGGCCGTATGGACGATCTGCAGTTGCTCGTTGATGTGGCGAATCGTATCGAGGGCCACACGATTTGTGCCCTCGGTGATGCGGCAGCGTGGCCGGTCCAGAGTTTCGTCCAAAAATTTCGACATGAGTTCGAGTACATGATCCAGCACGGCGGCCGCAGCCTCGTGGATGGTCAACGGGAGGCGGCCTGAGCCGCACGCATCGGGACATGGCAGCGAATCCGCAAGACGATCTGATCAACGTCGAAGTCGACGGGACGCCCGTCAAGGCGCGCAAGGGCGCGATGATCATCCACGTGACCGATCAGCACGGCGCCTATGTGCCGCGGTTTTGTTATCACGATAAGTTGCCGGTCGCGGCGAACTGCCGGATGTGTCTCGTCGAAGTCGAAAAAGCGCCCAAGCCCCTGCCGGCCTGTGCGACGCCCGTCGCCGAGGGCATGAAGATTTTCACGAAATCGAAGGTGGCCATCGGTGCCCAGAAAGCGACGATGGAGTTTTTGCTGATCAACCATCCACTCGATTGCCCGATTTGTGATCAGGGTGGCGAGTGTGAGCTCCAAGATCTCGCGCTCGGTTTCGGTCGTGACATTTCGCGTTTCACCGAGCGCAAGCGAGTCGTCAAAGATAAAAATCTCGGACCGCTAGTGTCGACCGACATGACGCGCTGCATTCATTGCACGCGCTGCGTTCGCTTCGGTCAGGACATCGCCGGTATCCCAGAGCTCGGGACCACCGGTCGCGGCGAGAACATGGAAATCGGCACGTGGATCGAGCGCAGCGTCGATCACGAGCTCTCGGGGAATATCATCGATCTCTGCCCCGTCGGAGCGCTCAATTCCAAACCGTTCCGATATCAGGGGCGCTCCTGGGAAATGACGCAAGTGCCGTTCGTCGCGCCGCACGACGGAATTGGCTCGAATCTTTTCGGTCACGTGTTGCGCGGAAAGTTAAAGCGCGTCGTGCCGCGACCGAACGACGACATCAACGAAACCTGGATCGCCGATCGTGACCGGTTCAGCTACGAAGGTATTCACGCTGACGATCGACTCACGAAACCCATGTTGCGCGAGGGGTCTACGTGGCGGGAGGCGAGCTGGGAAGAGGCGCTCTCGGCGGCAGCACGCGGTTTGCGGGCCGCCGGCGCATCGCTCGGCACCTTGGTTCACCCCTCGTGCACGATCGAAGAAATGTCGCTTTCGGCGCAGATCACGCGGGCGTTGGGCTCCTCGAATATCGACCACCGCCTCCGTGCCCGAGATTTTCGTGATCACACGGCCGACCCGTTGCGACCGATGCTCGGCGTATCGCTTGCCGACGTCGAGACGCTCTCCGGTGTACTCGTCGTCGGATCGCATCTGCGTTCGGAGTTGCCGATCCTCGCCCATCGCTTGCGCAAGGCCGCCGTCAAGGCGCGCGCGAAGGTGGCGTTCGTCGACTCGCGGGTTCGCGAGTATCGCTTCCCGGTCGAATCGCAGATCACGCGTCTACCGTCGGAATGGGTCCACGAACTCGCAGGCATTCTTGCAGCGGTTTGTGAAACGACGAACGCTCGACCGGGCGAGGCGTACGCGAACGTGTTGCGTGGTGTCACGGTGACGGATGCTCAACGGGCTGCCGCGCAGGCGCTCTGTCACGGCAGCTCGCGCGCGGTCTGGCTCGGCGCCATGGCTCTTCGTCATCCCGCGGCAGTCGACTTACGATCGATCGCTGCCGAAATCGCTCGGATGAGCGGCGCGTCGTTTGGCCTGCTCGCCGAGGGCGCGAATGCGGCAGGCGCGTGGTTGGCTGGAGTCATTCCTCATCGTCAGTCGGGCGGTTTGAGGCTCGAAGGCGAGTCGGGTCTTGATGCTCGGGGTATGCTCGAGCACGCTCAGCGCGCGTATCTCCTGGTCGGTGCGATCGAGCCCTCGGTCGATATGGCGGATCCTGCGCTCGCCGAGCGTGCGCTGACCTCGGCAGCATGCGTCGTCGCCGTGACGCCGTTCGTCACCGACGAGCTCAAAAAATTCGCGCATGTCTTGTTGCCGATGGGTAGTTTTGCCGAGACGTCGGGGACGTACGTCAGCCTCGAAGGCCGGTGGCAGAGTCAAACCGGTGTGTCCAAGCCACCCGGCGAGGCGCGGCCGGGCTGGAAGATTCTGCGCGTGCTCGGCAACACCATGGAACTCGCGGGGTTCGATTATCAGAGTTCCGAAGAGGTTCGAGACGCGCTGGCGAAAGCGGTGGCAGCGCGTGCCGGTGCTGCCGTGCCGTCGACGTTGGTCTCGACACACGTGCCGGCGATCGCAGCGATATCCGGCTCCGCCGATCTCGATCTCGGCTCCTTGGACGTCCCGATGTACGCGATCGATGCAGTACTACGACGTAGTTCCGCATTGCAACAGACCGTGATCGCCCTGACGAGAGCGTCGAGGGGGGTCGCGTAATGGCCGATTTCTTTGCGCTCTGGTCGGCATTACCCGAGTACGTTCGGGCAACGGTCTGGATACTCATCGTTACCGTAGCCGTCATTCTCTCCGTCGCGTTCACGACGCTCTGGGAGCGCAAGGTCATCGGCTGGATCCAGTTGCGCAAGGGGCCCAATCGCGTCGGCAGCATCTTCGGCTTGGTGCCCGGCATCTTTCAGCCCTTTGCCGACGTCATCAAGTTGCTGCTCAAAGAAGTCGTCGTCCCTTCGGCGTCCAACAAATGGCTGTTCCGAGTCGCGCCCGCGATCACCTTGATTCCGGCGTTTGCAGCGTGGGCGGTCATGCCGCTCGACCCCAATCTCGTCATTGCCGATATCGATGCCGGATTGCTGTACATCCTTTCGCTGACCTCGGTCGGCGTTTACGGCGTGATCCTCGCCGGCTGGGCCGCGAACTCCAAATATGCGTTTCTCGGCGCGATGCGATCGGCTGCGCAGGTGGTGGCCTATGAAATCGCGATGGGCTTTGCGCTCGTCGGGGTGGTGATGGCTGCGGGCACGCTCAACCTCGGCGACATTGTTAGAGCGCAAGAGGGGGGGGTCGGCAACTGGTTCTTCATCTGGCTCTTTCCGCTCTTCGTCGTGTACTTGATCGCCGGCGTGGCTGAGACCAACCGCGCTCCGTTCGATGTGGCGGAGGGTGAGTCTGAAATCGTCGCGGGTTTCCACGTCGAGTATTCGGGGATCGCCTTTGCGCTCTTCTTCCTCGCCGAATACGCCAACATGATCCTGATCTCGGCGTTGACCGCGGTGTTTTTCCTCGGCGGATGGCTCAGTCCCTTCGATGGGCTGCTCGCCGCGGAGCATCCGCTGGCGGCGCCCGGATTTCATTGGCTCTTCTTGAAGCTGTTCTTTTTCCTGACCTGCTTCATGTGGTATCGCGCCACGTTTCCGCGTTATCGCTACGACCAGATCATGCGGCTGGGTTGGAAAGTGCTGATCCCCGTGACGCTAGTTTGGATTGCAGTGGAGGGGTTCATGGTGTGGTTCGGCATCGGCCCTTGGAGTGACTGAGATGGCGCTACGCAGCATCGCGAAAACGTTTCTGCTCACGGAGCTGCTCGCCGGCATGTCGCTGACGGCGCGTACGTTGTTTCGTAAAAAGGTGACGGTCAACTATCCGGAAGAAAAGACGCCGCAGTCGCCGCGCTTTCGCGGCTTGCATGCCTTGCGTCGATACCCGAATGGCGAAGAACGCTGTATCGCCTGCAAGCTCTGCGAGGCGGTGTGCCCCGCGCTCGCCATCACGATCGAGTCGGACGTTGCGGCAGACGGGACGCGTCGTACGACGCGTTACGACATCGATCTTTTCAAGTGCATCTACTGCGGCTTTTGCGAAGAAGCCTGCCCGGTCGACGCCATCGTCGAGACCCGCATCCATGAGTACCACATGGAGAATCGCGGGGAAAACATCATGACCAAGGACAAGCTGCTCGCCGTGGGCGATCGGTATAGCGCGTTGATCGACGCCGACAAGGCGGCCGACGCGCGTTATCGGTGACCGCGGTGACAGAGGGGAGGAATTCGGGTGTTCGTTGAGCTGCTCTTCTACGGTTTCTCGGCGATTCTGCTGGCGGCATCGCTCGGCGTGATCGTCAGCCGTAACCCGGTGTACTCGGCCCTGTGTCTCGTGCTGGCCTTCTTTACGAGTGCAGCGCTGTGGCTACTCATCGAGGCGGAGTTTCTCGCCATCGTGCTGGTGCTCGTGTACGTCGGCGCGGTCATGGTGTTGTTCCTTTTTGTCGTGATGATGCTCGACATCAACGTCGAAGAAGTGAAGCGCGGGTTCACCCGCTACGCCTGGCTCGGTTGGATGGTCTCGCTAATCGTGATCGGACAGATGATCGCGGTGTTCTACTCCAAGAACTTGGGTGTCGATGCGACCGTCGGTCCGGTTCGTAATCCGGCCGATCACAGCAACACGCGCGAACTTGGTGAAGTTCTCTACACGCAGTACGTCTATCCGTTTGAGCTCGCCGCCGTATTGCTGCTCGTCGCCATCGTTGCGGCGATCGCCTTGACCATGCGACGTCGTCCCGGTCTCAAACCGCAGGATGTCGCCAAGCAAGTGGCCGTGCGTCGGGAAGATCGCGTGCGTCTCGTGAAAGACGTCGATGCCGAGGGCGGGGAGGGTCCGCGATGATCACCCTGCAGCATATGCTGACGCTGTCCGGCATTTTGTTCGCGTTGTCGGTCGCCGGAATCTTTCTCAATCGGAAGAACGTCATCCTGCTCTTGATGTGCATCGAGTTGATGTTGCTGGCGGTCAACTTCAGCTTCGTGTCGTTCTCGCGTTTTCTGGGTGATCTCGATGGTCAGGTGTTCGTGTTCTTCGTGCTGACCGTCGCCGCCGCGGAGTCCGCGATCGGGCTCGCCATTCTCGTGGTGCTTTTCCGAGAGCGTCGCAGCATCAATGTCGAAGATCTCGACACCATGAAGGGATGAGCAGGGGATGGGTGAATTGAGCTCTACGTTGGTGTCGATGAATCCGCGAGTTTTGCTGGCGATCCCGTTGCTGCCGCTAGCCGCGGCCATCATCGCGGGATTATTCGGCCGACTGATCGGACGCACCGCAGCCCATGTGGTCACGATTGCGGCGGTCGGCGCGAGTTTCGTTTTGTCGGCGCGTGTGGCGTGGCAATTGGTGACCGGGGAGGTCGGCGTGTTCAACGAGTCGGTCTACACCTGGCTCGTCAGCGACGGAGTCCGAATGGAGATCGGGTTTCTCGTCGATCATCTGTCAGTGTTGATGATGTGCGTCGTCACGTTCGTCTCGTTCTGCGTGCACGTCTACACCATCGGCTATATGCACGATGATCCGGGCTACCAGCGATTCTTCTCGTACATTTCACTGTTTACGTTCGCGATGCTGATGCTCGTGATGTCGAACAACTTCATGCAGTTGTTCTTCGGTTGGGAGGCGGTCGGCGTCGTGTCGTACCTCCTCATCGGTTTTTGGTACACCAAGCCGAGCGCTATTTTCGCGAACCTGAAAGCCTTCTTGGTGAATCGCGTCGGCGATTTCGGTTTCGTTCTCGGGATCGCGGCGGTCGTCTATTACACCGGCTCACTCGACTATCGCGATGCGTTCGCGGCAGCACCGGCGCTCGCCGAGATGGGCTTTGCGCTGACGGACAGTTGGACGGTGTCGGCGATCACCCTCATTTGCGTCTTGTTGTTCATCGGGGCGATGGGTAAGTCGGCCCAGGTGCCGTTACATGTGTGGTTGCCGGACTCGATGGAAGGTCCGACGCCGATCTCTGCGCTAATTCATGCGGCGACCATGGTGACAGCGGGTATTTTCATGGTGGCGCGCTTCTCGCCCCTGTTCGAGCACTCCGAGGCGGCCTTGTCGTTCGTCCTCGTGGTGGGTGCGACAACCGCGCTCTTCATGGGCTTCCTCGGTATCGTCAATAACGACATCAAGCGGGTCGTGGCGTATTCGACGCT
>JBEAXT010000070.1:0-2696 GCA_041159695.1 Pseudomonadota bacterium | reverse complement strand
GACGATCCGCTCGAGCGAAGCTCCGAGACGAGGGTGAGGTGGTCCGTCGAGGGCTTTTTTGAGTGGGGGAGGCTAGTCATGAGTCGAAATGGTAGGCGCTTTGGGGAGGTATCGAGACTTCCCAGGGTGATCGCGATATTCCCGGACGCACTTTGATGGATTAAATCGCTCCGTTTTGGAATGAATCCGCCGGCATTTGGCATCGTTATAGGACAATTCTGTTGGCTCGAGTCGTTTCGGTTTGAAACAGACCGGAGGGCTCTTGAGGGGGGGCGCCAATGCTGGGTCGTTCGGTCTTATTAGCCGTCGCGTTCTTCGGGCTACTCCACCTGTCGCCTGCCGGTCATTCGTCTTCCGAAGTGACCTCTTCTGAAGTGACCGACGTTGCTACGATCGAACATGACCTCGAGGTGATCGGCGGCGTTGAATGGTGCCGAACGCCACTCGAGGTCTCTCGCGAAGTCGTCGCGGCCGGCGGGTGTTCTCTCAAGACGCTCAACCGTCAGGATAGTGCAGTCGGATTCATCGATGACGCCGTGTGGCTCAAACTGAAGCTGCGCAACTCATCCGCCGAAGACCTCGAGCCGTGGTTGCAGGTCGGCCATCCCCGTCTGACCGACGTCACCGTGTTTCAGCAAGAGAACGACGGCCGTTGGCGGACCGATCGAACAGGGTACGGTGTGCCTCGTGCCGAGCGCTCGCTGATTGCCACGTACTACGATGTCGTCCCCGTGCGTGTCGCCGCGGCCGGTTCGTCGGACGTCTGGGTGCGAATCGAGAGCCGCGCGCGTATCAAGCTCGAAATTCGTGTATGGAATGGCCACGCTTACCGCGGGTTCAGGCAAGCCAGTACGGCATGGATCGCGGCATCCTGCGGTGCCTTGCTGTTTGGTTTGATTTTATCGTTGATGATGCTGACGTCCTCGAGGCAAGCGCAATACGCGTATTTCGCGCTCGTCTTGGTAGGCCAGTTCATCCTTTCGGTGATGACGAGCGGGGTATTACTTCGCCTCGTTTGGCCAAAAGCTCTACCCGTTCCCATCGAACTGACGTCTGTCGGCGGCATGCTCCTCGCCTTGGGTTCTTTTGGATTCCTAGAAAAAATAATCCCGGCGATCAAAGATATGCGGGAGGAATATTTGGCGATCCGGTGTCTCATGGTGACCGTGCTGGCCTTCCAATTCATTAGTATTTCTCTCGATTACTCTTTCGGATCGACCATTTGGAGCACGTTGTCCGTGCCGCTCGTGGCGCTGACGGCTTGGGTCGCATTCCGGGCCTGGCGTCAGGGCGATACCTTCGCGATCTGGATCGCGGTCGCATTTTTTTTATGACGCTGACGACGTCAATTCGCGTACCCGCCGCCGAGATCAATGCCTCAGAGGCCGTCGTCGATCTCGTCGCGACACCGATTTCGACGCTCATGTTCGTAGCGTTGGTGCTGATGGCGGCGGTCTCGAAGTCCAGAGTATTAGCGAAACAGCTACAAGATGCCGAGCTCGCGTCCCGCGCCCAAGTCAGATTTCTTTCGCGCATGAGTCATGAGTTGCGAACTCCGCTCGATACGGTCCTTGGGAACGCGCAGTTGTTGATGCGATCGTCCGATCGATTACGTTCGGCGCCGGAGCTCTCGGCCATCGTGAATAGTGGACGTCATCTCCTAAGAATGATCGATGAGATTCTCGACTACGCCAAGGGTTCTGCGGGTGCGCTCAAGTTGAAACTCGAGCCGGTTTCAATAGAGGATTTTTTGCAATCGGTCGGATCCACCGCACAAATTCTGGCCACTCGTAATCGAAACCGGTTCGAGATTCGCTGTCGGTCGGGAAGTGGGTCCGCAAGTGGCGCGATATTGCGGATCGATGCGGGGCGTTTGCGGCAGGTGCTCGACAACCTGATCGTCAATGCAGCCCGACACACCCACGATGGCGTCATTACCTTGGAGTACGACCTTCGCTCGGGCAAGGACGATACGGTCGTCCTCGGGTTTTCGGTGATCGATACGGGCGATGGCATCGCGCTCGAAAATCATACGCGTATCTTTGAGCCGTTCGAACGGGTCGGGAGGGCGGAGCGCTACGGGGGCAAAGGGGCCGGTATGGGGCTCGCCATCGTCAAGCAACTCGTGGCGCTTATGGGCGGTGAAATCGATGTCGAAAGCACCCCGGGTAGCGGCAGCGTCTTTCGGTTTTCGATCGTCGCGGTGTCGGTGAAATCACGCATGCCCTCGGAGTTTGAGAGCGAGCCGAGACCCATCGAAGCGCGTGGCTATGCGGGCCGTCCGCGCGTGGCGCTCGTCATCGACGACGATCCCGGAGGGCGAGCCATCTTCGCGGGCTTGCTTGAACGAGTCGGGTTCGTCGTACACGAGGCCGAAAGTGGAAACGCAGCCATCCGCATTTTCGGGAATCTCGATGTGCTCGATCTCGTCGTCACCGATCAGTTCATGCCCGATGGCGACGGTTGGGCCGTGCTCGAGGCGATGTACCGTGATCGCCCGGATATTCCTGTCGTCATGATTTCTGCAGCTCCTGCGAGTCTTCCTGAAGGGTGGGCGAGCGCGGCGCGCTTCGCAGCCGAGTTTTTGAAGCCGATTAATCACAATGAATTCTTGACCCTAATCGGTCGTCTCCTCGGCTTGCGGTGGACGCATGTGCCGCCGGTCGCCCGCGGCATCGACTCTCCGCCGGGCGTGC
>JBEAXT010000038.1:0-5698 GCA_041159695.1 Pseudomonadota bacterium | reverse complement strand
GTCAACGTTCGGCGGATCGTCCTTTTCGCGGCCGATCTCGTAGTCGTATCCGAGCTCTTCTCCCTTTTGCACCACGCGGGTGGTTTCGATGAACACGCGACGGTCTTCGATCACCGATTCGCAATTACCATCGCAGGAGTGATTGATGAAGCGGGCTGCATTACCGCCGACGCCCGCGTCGATTACGGTCTTCTTGTCGACGATGAAGAGGAAGGTGTGGTTGTCGCTCGGATCGTGCTCGTCGTAGCGCGAATCGGCCTCGGCATGGGTGATTCGATCACCGAGGTACTCGATGACCCGCGTGCCCTTCGGAATACGCTTGGCGGCAAAAACGCCCTTACCATGAATTCTTGAATGACGGACTTGGATCCAGGTGCTGGTGCGCATGACGGGTATCGGCACGAAAAATCTCCCTGTTTGAAAATCGGTCACACCGCTACCGGCGCGCGAATCGCCGGATGGTGCTGATAGTCGACGAAGTCGAAATCCTCAAAGACGTAATCGAAGAGCGACGGCGGTCGTCGTCGAATCACGAGCTTGGGCAGCGGATAAGGATCTCGCGAGAGCTGCAGATCCGTCTGCTCGAGATGATTGAGATAAAGATGGCAGTCACCGCCGGTCCACACGAAATCACCGACGGCGAGGTCGCACTGCTCGGCAATCATGTGGGTCAGCAGTGCGTACGAGGCGATATTGAACGGCACGCCCAGAAAGATGTCGGCACTACGCTGGTAAAGCTGGCAAGACAGCCGACCCTCCGCCACGTAAAACTGAAAAAAGGCATGGCAAGGCATCAGGGCCATCTGTGAGAGCTCGCCGACGTTCCAGGCGCTGACGATGATGCGGCGCGAGTCGGGCTGAGTGCGCAACTGTTTGAGCACCTCGGAAATCTGATCGATCGATCCGCCATCGCGCGTCGGCCACGATCGCCACTGCTTGCCGTAGACCGGGCCCAGTTCGCCGTTCGCGTCTGCCCACTCGTCCCAGATCGTGACACCGTTTTCGCGCAGGTAGGCGGTGTTGGTCTCGCCTTTGAGAAACCACAGCAGTTCATGCACCACCGACTTCAAGTGGATTTTTTTGGTGGTCACGAGGGGGAAACCCGCGCGCAGATCGAAACGCATCTGGTGTCCGAACACCGAGAGTGTTCCCGTTCCCGTACGGTCGGTTTTGCGCACACCGTGCTCGCGTACGTGGCGCATGAAGTCGTGGTACTGCTTCATGGGCGCGAAACCGTGCTGGGAGCCCGATTACCGGAGACTTCGCCCCGTCGATACGCCAGCACCATCAGCAAGACGCCCGCGACGAGCATCGGCAGAGTGAGCACATGGCCCATGGTGAGCCAGCCGCCTGCGAGATAACCAATGTGCGCATCGGGAAGTCGCCAGAACTCGACGGTGAGTCGACCCAAAGCGTACATGATGAGAAATAAACCCGACGGTGCGAGTCGCGGTCGGTCTTTGGCCGTGAACCACCAGAGCACTGCCGCCAGCAACAACCCCTCGAGCACCGCTTCATAGAGCTGCGTGGGATGACGCGCGACACCGTCGACCATCATGGCCCACGGCACATCGCCCGGCCGACCCCACAACTCTCCGTTGATGAAGTTGCCGACACGGACCGAAAAAATACCGATGCCGGGCAAAGCTGCCGCAAAATCGAATACGTCGGCGATGTGTCGCTTGCGCCGAATGGCAAACACCGCGAGCGCAACGAGTACACCGATGAGCCCGCCATGGAACGACATACCACCCTCGGTGATGCGCAGCGGATACCACGGGTCTTCAGCCCAGTAATCGAGCCCATAGAAAAAGACGTAGCCGATCCGACCGCCGAGGATGACCCCGAGCATGGCGTAGAAGAGAAAATCGTCGACCTCGACGGCCGACCACGTCGAGCCCGGCTGCGCTGCACGCCGACGTCCGAGCCACCACGCCGCCGCAAAAGCGACGAGATAGGTCAGGCCGTACCAACGCACCTTGAGCGGGCCAATTTCGAGGGCGACGGGATCGAAGCCGGGGTAATCGATCATCGGGCGATTTTAACGGTTACCCGCGGGTCACGCGGCAGAAAAATGCTTTGAGGTACCGCGTCTCGGGAATCGCCGGATGTCGCGGATGATCGGGTGACTGACCACCCTCGTGCAACACCTGGACGAATCGGTCGACGTGCCGAGCCGCGCCCTGTATCGCCGCAAGAAGGTCCTCGGCCGCAAGGTGATGCGAACACGAGCAACTCACCAGAAGACCGCCGGGTTCGAGTACGCGTAATGCCAGTTGGTTGAGCTTACGGTAGGCGGCTTGCCCCTGCGGAACGTCCTTTCGTCGCTTGATGAAGGCAGGCGGATCGACGATCACCGCATCGTAACGCTCGCCCGCCTCGGCGAGCGCAGTCAGAACGTCGAACGCGTCCCCTCGATGCAGAACAGCCTGGAGCGAAGAATTGTCCCGGACATTTCGCTCGGCAAACTGCAACGCGCCCGCCGACGAATCCACGCTTGCGACCTCACGTGCACCGCAGGCTGCCGCGGTCGCGGCCCAGCCACCGGCGTAACTGCAGACGTCGAGCACTCGGGCACCCGGCTTCATGAAGCGCGACAGCAGGCTGCGGTTGAAGGTCTGATCAAAGAACCAGCCCGTTTTCTGTCCACCGGCAAGCGCCACGGTGAACGACAAGGCACGACCATCCGGAAGATGCTCGAGTACCTGCGCCTCCGCGGGAACCGTACCCCAGGCCGTCTCGATAACCTCGGGCAAACCCTCGAGGGTTCGCGCGCCCGAGTCGTTCTTCCAAAGTAATGCCGCAGGCGAGAGCACCTCGCGAATCGCCGCTTCGATATCCGAGCGCAAACGCTCCATACCGAGCGTGGCGATCTGACCCACGACGATATCGCCGTAACGATCAAGGACGAGACCCGGTAAACCATCGGACTCGCCGAACACCCAGCGATAGTGAGGAGATGGATAAAGGCTCTCGCGCAAGTTGAGTGCCTGTCGCAATCGCGCGCTCATCCAGTCGCGACCCACGACCGATTCCGTATCGCGGGCGAGAATCCGCGCTGCAATAAGCGTTGCGGGATTGAGATAGCCGACGCCGAGCGGATGACCACGATCGCCGACGATGCGCACTTGGGCGCCCGGCTCGAACCCGGCGAGCGGCGTTGCCGCGGTGTCGATCTCGTTGCTGAAGATCCAAAGATGACCGGCCCGCAAACGACGATCCTCGCCGCGACGCAGACGCAACTCGGGCAGAGTCGAACTGGAAGAAGAGACCAAGGCTGGCATCCCGGCGAATGAACCGCCGCGGAGTTTAACGGATCGGCGCTTCGCCCCGGAGCGCACGTTCGCGACGGTCACTCATTTCAGCGTGCAAGCCCTTGATGGTATCCGAACCCGTCGTGACGAACAGAAACGGGAAAATACCGTGCAGCACGCAGGCGACCCCCGAGAACACCATTCGAATACCGAAACGGCTCGCCTGCCAAAGATGACCGAAATAGCTCTCGCCGACGGTGGCCGGATGTTCGGTGAACGCGCGTAGCCATTTCATGGCGTTCAACAATATCCCTCGTGGGTCGCAACAGGGTTTCGAAGACGTGGACATGCCGGCCTTTATGCGCAACAATGTTTCTATAATTTGTCATTTTAAGAAACAACGTTACATGGACAAGCTCGATCGAAAAATTTTGGATGTCCTACAGAAAGACGCGAGTCTCACGGCTGCCGAGATCGCCGAGCGGGTGGGCCTTTCGAAGGCGCCCTGCTGGCGCCGTATCCAACGGCTGCGCGACACCGGCGTGATTCGGCGCACGGTCGCCCTACTCGATGCGCGTGCGCTCAACGTCGGCACGACGGTCTTTGTCACCATTAAAGCACCCAGCCACAGCGCCGCGTGGTACGAACGCTTCGCCAAAGTCGTGCGCGATCTACCGGAAGTCACCGAATTGCATCGGATGAGCGGCGACGTCGATTATCTGCTGAGGGTCGTGGTCCCCGACATCGAGGCCTATGACGTCGTCTATAAACGTCTGATCACGGCGCTCGAGATGCTCGATGTGAGCGCCAGCTTCTCGCTCGAGACGATCAAATCGACGACCGCGTTGCCGCTCGCTTACGCCAAGCTCGACTGAGCGAGCGCTGCACGCACGGCGGTAAGCAGATCCGCATCACGCGCCGCATCGAACGTCGGGGCCGCACCCCAGTCATAAGCCCACGGATGTGCGACGTCGAGGGGTGCAGGCTCATCGCGATACCGGGGCACGACATGCGCGTGTAGCGCGGGTTCAAGATTGCCGAAAAGAGCGTAATTGATACGACACGCGCCGGTCGTCGCCAGCAAGGCATCGCCGAGGCGTCCCATGTCCGATAAAAACTGTTCGCGTTCGGGTGACGGCAAATCGTTGAGCGTCGGAACGACAGGGTCGGGCAGTAATAGCGCGTAGCCCCGCAGGAATTGACGCTCACCGAACACCGCCCAACCCGATGACATCCGGGCAATCAACGTCGGATCACGCCCTGCGCGCAGCGCCTCGACCCGACGATGGATCGCGGTCACACCAGTTGTCGTTGCGATCACGGGCATGGCTTCACTCCGTCTCGACGCCGAGCGCGCGCAGTGCGCTGACGGTCTGATTGTGACTCGCGTGGACGATGCCGTGCCAGCCCCGTACGCGGACGGCCTCGATGTTCTCGAGACGATCGTCGATGAACACGGTCGCCGCGGGATCCAATGAAAATCGGTGCTCCGTCTGCGCGTAAATGCCGGCATGGGGCTTCATGACACCCGCCTCAAAAGATGTCACGACACCGTGCGTCAGCTCGTGAAGGCGGAATCGCCGTCGTAGCTCGACCCAATGCAGATCGCCCACATTAGACAATAAATAGACCCGATAACGATCGCGCAGACGCTCGGCGAGACTGAACATGTCAGGCTGCGGATCAAACATGTCGACCCAAGCCGCTGCGATATGTTCGGACGGAGGCGCACGTGGCGCGAGCCGAGCGATGTTGGAGACGAGCCCCGCCCCGTCGAGTCGTCCACTCTCATGCTCGTCGAGAGCGATCCGACTCGTCACCTGTTCGAGACGTTCTATCTCGGCCCCATGGGAACGAAGAAGCTGCAAGAGCGGCGCGGGCGCGAGATGCACCAACACCCAGCCGATATCGAAGACGATGTTGCGAATCGCGCGATCAGACATAGTGTGGCGTGGTGTATCGCAGATCGTGGCGTACGAGCGTCGGCCTTCCGAGCGTTCCGTTGATGAGGGCGATCGCAAACGGCACGGCGTCGAACCGAGTACACAGATCGAAATCTGCTTCGGGTGCCCAATCGGCCTCACGATCGAAAAATTTCGCCGCTGCCGGTACGCCTCTCAACCGATCTGCCAGATTGCCGATCGATAGCTCCCGCTGCTCCAAGGCTGCGATCATGACCTCGCGACAGAGATCATCTTCGGCGCAAGGCTCGCGCGCTTCGTGCCCCATCGCGATGATGGTGACCTCATCGGGCGACAACGCTCTCACGGCCGAAATCGTGGCCGATAAATTCACGAACGCGCCCGTGAAGACGTGACGAACTGCGCGCGAAGCGGCCATCAGCCCCTGCGTGCCGGCGTGGGTCGTATGAATCAAGGTTCGCCCGCGCGGAGACGCCGCCAGCACTTCTGCGGGCGAATTACCGCAATCGAAACCGGATAACC
>JBEAXT010000039.1:0-7953 GCA_041159695.1 Pseudomonadota bacterium | reverse complement strand
GAGATGAAGTAATCGTCCTTGAGGGCGATTTCTTCGAGGCGCTGCGCGAGCTCGAGCAGGGGATTATCGGCCCGACCCATCTTGGCGAGCACCTTGTGGCACATCTCGCGGATGATCTTCGCGCGCGGATCGAAATTCTTGTACACGCGATGGCCGAAACCCATCAAGCGTACGTTGCTCGACTTATCTTTGACTTGCGCAAGGAACTTCGGGATGTTGTCGACGCTGCCGATCTCCTCGAGCATTTCGAGCACAGCCTCGTTCGCGCCGCCGTGAGCGGGGCCCCAAAGCGCCGAAACTCCCGCCGAGATGGCGGCATAAGGATTCGCACCCGTCGAGCCCGCGAGGCGCACGGTGGAGGTGCTCGCGTTCTGCTCGTGGTCGGCGTGCAGGATGAGCAGAAGATCGAGCGCCTGAGCCGCAAGCGGATCGACGTGATAAGGCTCGCAGGGCACCGCGTAAAACATGTGCAGCAAATTGCTGCAGTAGTCGAGATCGTTGCGCGGATAGACGAAAGGCTGGCCTACCGAGCGTTTGTAGGCGGCCGCGGAAATCGTCGGTAGCTTCGCGATGATGCGATGCATGAAGATTTCGCGGTGACGTGGGTTATTGATGTCCATCGAGTCGTGATAGAACGCGGACATCGAGGCCACGATCGCGCTGACCATGGCCATGGGGTGCGCATCGTAATGGAAGCCGTTATACATGCGCAGCAGCGACTCGTTGATCATGGTGTGCCGCTGGATGCTCACACTGAAGTCAGCGAGTTGCTTCTGATCGGGAAGCTCTCCGTTATTTAGGAGATAGGCCACCTCGATGAAAGAGCTTTGAGCGGCCAGCTGCTCGATGGGATACCCGCGGTAGAGCAACACGCCTTGATCACCGTCGATGTAGGTGATGCGGCTCTCGGTGCTGGCCGTCGCCATGAAACCCGGATCGAAGGTGAAGACGCCGTGATCTTTGTTGAGGGCGCCGATGTCGACGACATCCGGCCCGATGCTGCCGGAGCGCACCGGCAACGTGGTGGTCTTGCCCGAGGAGAGGTCTTTCAGTTCGAAGTTCTTGGTAGTCATGGCGTGAAAATCGTCGTCTGGATGTTCGTCGCAGAAACGCGACGAATCGTTACGAAATTGACACGGCGGGCGCACATAATCAAGGCGCAGCGAATGATTTTTTTATTCGACCACCTTGTAGAGGACACCCGGCTGCAGCTTGCGCTCGGGATACAAACCGTTGATGAGCTTCAGCTCCTCCAGCGGGTACTTTTCGACGGGCATGTCCGCAACGTAATCGTCGAGTCGAGTGTCGGACGTCGCCGTGCGGATCCGCAATCGGAAAGGCTCTGCCAGCGGAAATTCCGAAGGCTTGAGGCCGCGAAACGTTTCGGCCACTGACAAAAAGAGCCCGTCCGCTTCGGGAACCGCGCCGCGCGAAGAGCGGCTCGCGCCCGCAAAAAGATAGGCGCGCTTGTCACGGTAGAGAACGGTCCATCGAACCGGTCCAGCGCCGTTGTCGAGCGGAGAACCCGAGGTCGTCCGTACGGTATAGCCCTCCATTCCGTTGATTTCGATGGGCTTGCCGCCCGAAAGCGTGGCGCCACGTAATTGAGAAATGAGGAATTCGCGGGGCCCCATGGTCGGTGGGTAGTCGCGCAACGTGATCTGCATCAACGTGTCTTTATTCGGGGTGTAGGCGATCAGCGCATCGCGCTGGTTTTCGACGGTCCACGCCTTCGGGAACGCCACGGTGATGCCAAGCTCCGCGTGATACAGGCGGCTTCCGCGCACGATGCCCTGGGCCCGACTCGATCCGTAGGTGAGCCCGTCGATGGCCTTCATGTACCGCTCGCGGTTGTCGACCCATCCGCCCTCCGGCCCCGCTTCAAGATTGGCGGAGGCCTTCGCGGCTTGTACGGCGCGCGAATCGGGCGCAGGGTGTGACGAAAACATGCCGTGATAGACGCGAGGCTCCCGGCCCTCGGCGCGTGCCCGGTCAATTTCGAAACGCTCGCCGCGCCGAAACATCTCGAATACCTCCCCCATCGCCTCGGGGCGATAGCCCGCACGAACCGAGTACTGCAGGCCGATACGATCCGCCTCGAGCTCGTTCTCTCGCCCGTACCCACGCATCCAGGCTGTCGCGCCCAAGTTTGCGAGGTCGGCCACGGCGCTGGAGCCGGTGTAGATCGCTGCAGCGGCTGCAGCGATCGAAGCGAGCACGCCTCGGGTCATTCTTTTCTGAGGATGCTTCGCGGTGACGTGCGCAACCTCGTGTCCGAGTACCGAGGCGAGTTCGGCTTCGGAATTAAGATGGATGAGCAGTCCGCGATGGACATAGACGTAGCAGCACCCCGTCGTGAATGCATTGATGGAGTCGTCGTCGAGAACGACGAACTTCCATTCCTGGTCCGCAAGACTGCTTTGACGCGCGACTCGCTGCCCGATTTCGCTGACGTAGTCTTGCAGGGCCTGGTTTTCGTAGACGCCGTAGGCTTTGAGGATTTGCTCGTGGGCCTTGCGCGAACTCGAACTTTCCTGAGACTTGCGCTCGACCGGCTTGCGCGACGACGACTGAGCTTCGACCGGCAGCGTCGAACACACGATCGCAAACGCGACGAACAGCGTGGTCAGAGTTCTCAGTGTCTTCATGTAGCGACCCAGCGATCCACGTAAATTTCGACGATCAGACGCTAACAGAAGTTCCGGCTCACCCAGAAACGACAAGGCGCCCGATAGGGCGCCTTGTCGAACTCGGGGGTCGGATCGCGATCGGCGATTCGCCCCACCTCAGCGCGCGGCGGCGGAGGCGTACTTCTTACGGAACTTGTCGACGCGACCCGCCGTGTCGACGATCTTTTGCTTGCCCGTGTAGAACGGGTGGCAGCTCGAACACACTTCGAGCGAGAGGTCTTGGCCCAAAGTCGAGCGCGTCTGGAAGGTATTGCCGCAGGAGCAGGACACCTTGATCTCGTTATATTCCGGGTGAATCGAGGGCTTCATGACCGACCTTCCAGATAAGTGGGCAGGACGAAAAAGGGCGCGCAGTCTAAGCGCGGTCGCCCGGTTTCGACAAGGGCTGCTGGCTCCGGGGTCAAAAATCTGTGGATAAGTCTGTGGAATAGCCTTTCCGAAAGATTCCGTAAGCGGTTGATTTTGGTGTTTTTCAGCCCCCGATCAAAAAATTAACTTGGTATTTTTACTATAAAAATCATTATGTTGCGCGATTCTTTTTGTCGTAAAACTGAAAAAATCACGTAATTCGCGAGCTCGGCGAGGATTTTTGCCCGCTGTGCATAGTTTCCGAGCCCTCGTCCGGCAGAAATTCCAGCAGCACCTCATTCAAAAACTGCAATCCGACGGCAGTAGCGGAAATCCGCCGTCCTTTCGGCGGGGTCTCCGACTGGGTCAGCAGGCCGCGCGCACGAAGCCGATCCGCCACACCGCCCACGACGTTCCAACTCAAGCCGGTACGGCGCTCGAAGAGCTCGATGTCGAATCCTGCGGTCAGTCGCAACGCATTCAGCATGAACTCGAATGGCAGTTGGTCCTCTTCGACTTCGCGCCAAAAGAGGCCGCCTCTCGGATCGCGTTGGTAACGGCGAGGTTCCCGAGGTTGCACGCTGCGGACCGCGGTGATCCCGAGGCCCGCGCGAGGTGTCGACAATTTGCCGTGAGCGCCCGCCCCAATGCCGAGGTAGTCACCGAAACTCCAGTAGACGAGGTTGTGTGCGCATTCGAAGCCGGGGCGCGCGTACGCCGACACTTCGTACTGCCGATAGCCTGCGGCCGCCAGTCGTGCGTGCGTGATCTCGAGCATGCGCGACACCTGATCATCTACGGGTAAACCCGAAGGCGGTCGTGCCGCAAACGGGGTGCCGGGTTCGAGTGTCAGGTGATAGTGAGAAATCTGCGCCGGCGATAGCGATAGCGCTGCCTCGACATCGCGGAGCGCGCCGGCTTCGTCTTGATCGGGCAATCCATACATCAGATCGACATTGAAATTGATCAAACCCGCGGCGTGCAGCTCGGCCGCTGCAAGTCGCGTGTCGTCGGCGCAGTGGATACGGCCCAGCTTGCGCAGCGCGTCTGCATCAAAACTTTGAGCGCCGAGCGATACGCGATTGACGCCGACCGCGGCGTACTCGGCGAAACGACCGCGCTCGATGGTGCCGGGGTTCGCTTCGAGGGTGATCTCGGCATTCGGAGCGAGGCCGGGTCCCGTCCGCACAGCGTCGATGACACGCCCGATGGCTGCGGGAGAAAACAGACTGGGCGTGCCACCACCCATGAACACCGTCGAAATCGGTCGGTCGTCGATGAGTGCAGACTGAGACTCGTATTGATTCGCGAGATCGCTCAACAGTGCTGCAACATACGACTCTTCCGGCACACGATCACGGCCCGGAACATCGTCGCGTAACCCGTGCGAATTGAAGTCGCAGTACGGGCATTTGCTGACACACCAAGGAAAATGGATGTAAAGACTGAGCGGTATCTCGGATTTCATGTCGCGTCGATCGTCAGACTCGACCGAGTCGTGCATAAAGGTCGCGAAGCGCGGCGCCACGATGACTCTGCGCATGCTTCTCCGCTGCGGCGAGTTCGGCAACGCTGCGGCTCTCGCCGCGCGGCGCGAACACCGGGTCGTAACCAAAGCCACCACCACCGCGAGGCGAGCGCAGGATGCTGCCTTCCCAAACACCACGACCCAATGTCGGCGCTTGATCGTCGGCTCCGCGGACCAGAGCGATCACGCAACGAAAGCGGGCCGAGCGCGCCGCCTCTGGCACAGTCTCTATCGCGTCGAGCAATTTTTTGAGATTAGCGAGATCTCCTGCGCCTTCGCCTGCATATCGAGCGGACCGGACACCCGGCGCACCACCCAATGCATCGACCTCGAGACCCGAGTCATCCGCCATCGCGGGCAAACCGCTACGGGCTGAAGCGTAGCGCGCCTTCAGTAAGGCATTGTCTTCAAAAGTTTCTCCGGTTTCCTCGGGAGGTTCGATCCCGAACGCGGACTGCGGCACGAATTCGAAGCCGAGTGGGCCGAGCATGTCCGCGAACTCGCGAATTTTTCCGGCATTGCCCGTCGCGAGAACGATCCGCATCGTTCAGGGCTTGATCATTTGCAGCGCCTCGCGCTGTAAATGGTGCAATCGCGAGATGCCGTCGGAGGCGAGTGCGAGCATGGCGTCGAGTTCCTCCCGGCGAAAGGCATGCCCCTCTGCCGTGCCCTGAATCTCGACGAAACTGCCGCCGTCCTTCATGACGATGTTCATGTCGGTCTCCGCCTGCGAGTCCTCCGCGTAATCGAGATCGAGAACGGGAACGCCGCCGCAGATGCCGACCGATACGGCGGCCACCTGTCCGTGTAACGGCGAACGTGCAAGCGTGCCGCGGGCGATCAGGGTCTGGCAGGCATCGACCAAGGCCACGTAGCTTCCGGTGATTGCTGCGGTTCGCGTGCCGCCGTCAGCCTGAAGCACATCGCAGTCGAGCGTCACCGTGCGCTCACCGAGGGCGGCCATGTCCATGACGGCCCGCAGACTGCGACCGATCAATCTCTGAATCTCTTGGGTTCGCCCCGATTGTTTGCCTTTCGCCGCTTCGCGTGCCGATCGAGTGTGCGTCGCGCGGGGCAACATCCCGTACTCCGCCGTCACCCAACCCTGGCCGCGTCCGCGGAGAAAGCCGGGAACTCCCTCTTCGATACTGGCGGTACATAGCACTCTCGTCCCGCCGAACTCCACCAGCACCGAACCTTCGGCGTGCAGGGTGTACTGACGTTGAAATCGTACCGGACGTAGTTGGTCGGGGCTGCGACCGCTCGGGCGTTGAGGCATCTTTGATTTCCGTGTCTGGCAGACCTGTGGGATAAACTGCGCGCTTTATACACCCGGGCACGCTTGGGCGCACGGCGGTAGCGGCGAGCAGAGGACACTCGATGATCAGCAGTATGACCGGCTTCGCGCGGCGCGAGGTGAGTGGCCCCTTCGGCGAACTCACCTGCGAATTGCGTAGCGTCAATCACCGGTACCTGGAGCCGGGATTTCGCTTACCCGAAGAACTGCGTTCCCTCGAGGGCGAACTTCGACAACGACTCGCCAAGGAACTTAAGCGGGGCAAGCTCGATTGCACGATCCATCTGCGCGGCTCCCATCAGGCCGAGCGGGAGTTGCGCGTCGACGAAGCCACCCTGCAGCGCCTGCTGAAGCGCACCCAGGAAATCGCAGCGCGCCTACCGGGCGGAACATTGTTCGGTGCCCTCCTCGGCACAGCACGAGTCGATCCCCTCGAAGTGCTGCGCTGGCCGGGCGTCTTGAGAGATAACGCGCCGGACACCGAAAGCCTTCAGGGTGCCTGCCGAGCGCTCTTTCAAGAGACCATCAAAGAGATGGTTGCTGCGCGGCGTCGAGAGGGCCAAAGATTGCGGGAGCTGATCGATCAGCGCTGCGGTTCGCTCGCCGAGCTGGTCGCGAGCCTACGCGCCCGCGCGCCGGAGCTGCAGACTCGCCTGCGTAACCGTTTACAAGAACGGCTTGCTGAGCTCGGCACCGCAGTGGATGCCGGCCGATTCGAACAGGAAGTCGCGCTGCTGTTGCAACGCGCCGACGTCGACGAGGAACTCGATCGTCTCGATGGACACATCGTCGAAATCCGGCGTGTCATCGAGGGTGATGAGGCCGCCGGTCGCCGTCTCGACTTTCTCATGCAGGAACTCAACCGCGAGGCGAATACTTTGTCGTCGAAGTCTCAGGAACTCGACGTGACACGCATCGCCGTAGATATGAAAGTGCTGATCGAGCAAATGCGCGAGCAGGTGCAAAACATCGAATGAGCGGGCGGCTTTTCGTGATCGCCGCGCCATCGGGTGCCGGCAAAACCAGCCTCGTCAAGGCGGCGCTCGCGCGTGACCCAAATCTTCGTGTGTGCGTCTCTCATACCACTCGCGCCAAGAGAGCCAACGAAGTCGAGGGCCGTGACTACTACTTTGTCACCGTCGATCAATTCAAAGAAATGATCGCTGAGGACGGCTTTCTCGAGTACGCGCCGGTCTTCGACAACTACTACGGTACGAGCCGTAAGGCGCTCGACGAGGCCTTCGGCCGGGGACACGACGTGATTCTCGAGATCGATTGGCAAGGCGCCCGGCAGGTCAGGGAGCGTACGCGCAACCCGACGACGGGAGAGTCCGGATGTATCAGCGTATTCGTACTGCCGCCCTCCCGAGCCGAGCTCGAGCGACGACTGCGTGGCCGTGGTACCGATAGCGAAACGGTGATTGCCCGCCGGTTGCGCGATGCGGTCACCGATATGGGACATCACGACGAATTCGAGTACGTGATCGTCAACGAGGACTTCGAAGGCGCGGTCTCGGACCTTCTGCGCATCGTGGCCGGTAACGCCGCGGATCTGGTCGGGAACCGTCCGGCACTCGAGCCATTGCTACGCGATCTCCTCGTCTAGGCATCGGCGTCTAGACAGCGGCGGGGCGACGTCGCTGGCAGAAAACCCCCGAAATCGCCTATACTCGTCGGCCCCGTTTAAGGTTATTCCGGGTTTATCCCGAGGGCTTTCCCCATGGCGCGAATCACCGTCGAAGACTGTCTCCAAAACGTCGACAATATCTTCCAGCTCGTGATCCTCGCGTCCCAGCGTGCGCGTCGGCTGGCCAACGGCGCCGAGTCAACGGTACCTTGGGAGAACGACAAGCCCACGGTTGTCGCCTTGCGCGAAATCGCTGCAGGCAATATCACTCCCGAAATGCTGCTCGAGCCGGAGCCGGAACCCGAGCCGGAGCCGAGCTTGCTGCCCGACATCATGGAGCCCGACCCGGGCTTCCGTGCTCCTCAGTTCGGTCTCGGAGACTGATCGCGCGGCCCTGACAGGGCGGAGGCACCTTGGATTATGCGCAGACACTGCTCGGCTTTCTGCCCGGCGGTTCACGCAG
>JBEAXT010000217.1:0-5216 GCA_041159695.1 Pseudomonadota bacterium | reverse complement strand
GATGCACAAATACGGGATGAAATTCGACGATCGGTTCGGATGGCCAATCGCGACCTCTCCAGTTTTTGCGGAGAGGACCTTCACACGTTTCTCGATGACACTTGGAATCTAATGCGCGAGATGTCTCAGGACCTTCGACATTTTCATGCGATTCCCGTTCGACGATATCGAGCAACTCTGCAAAAGATGACCCGATTTTTATCAGGACTCCGAGCGGACGTCGTTTTTCGGCGCTTTGAAGACGAACCAGACTCTGCTACCTGGCATAAAACACTGGGTCGAGCTGCTGACAACCTCGCGATCATATCGGCCGTTATGGGAGCGAAACTCCTTGCCGCGAGCCTAATCGAGGCGACGCGCAACTCTCATGAGACGCTATTGCCTACGTTTCCTCCGCAGGCGCCCGCTTCTCGCCCGATAAGGGAGGGAGCAAATTCCGCGGAATCGATTCTCTCCGTCGGGAAAGATTCACCTTTCGAATTCGATATCTGCAGATCACGCTTGGCCTACCGCGTGGCGCTAGAGATCCCCGAGGCCGACGTCGCGCAAATTGTCGAAGTCATCGACCCGACATCGGCGGTGAGCCCGGCTCTGTTACAGCGTGTTCCAGAGCATATCGCCAAGTACGCGATCTCTATCGCGGTCGATCTGAATCGACATTGACGGGCCCTACCGATGAGGCGCGATGGATCGCTTTGCCTTTTCCGAATCTGGCGGAGGCCGTAATGGCGCAAGGCCGGCTTGACCGACCTCGCAGATCTCGATGGGTGCGTTTATCCCTTTGATTTCGTAATACCCATGGTTACGCCAAGCAACCACTTCAATGCCCTCGATTTCATACCCGTTGAGCATTTGTTGAGCATTATCGAACGCAAACCTCGACATTAAGATCTGTTTTCCTTGAGCCAGAGACATGATCCGAGAAGCGGTATCGACCTGAATTCCGTTGAGATCGAAGGTTTTACCGGCCACCTTAGCGTTATCCACATAGACCTCACCGACGTGAATACCGACACGGTCTTGGACATTAGTCCCCTCGTCAGCGTTCATCTCATCGATCATCGCCTGCATCTTTAGCGCGAAAACTGCAGCCTCGGAAGGCGTCGAAAACGCAATAAAAAACGAATCTCCCGAGGTCGATACCTCCTCGCCTGTTGCCGTTTGCGAAAGGATCTTTCGTACGATCTCATGGTGGCGACGAACAAGCTGCATCGCACGGGCGTCCCCGTGCTCTTGTTTAAGCCTCGTCGAGCCTACGAGGTCCGTAAAAAGCATGGTGACGACTCGATTACCCGTCGGCTTTCGCGCCCCCGCGTGCACGGCAGGGATAGAGCGATGTCCAATTTCGGGCGAGGGGTCTTCAGCTCGCGCATGAATGCCGCCAGGCGCCTGGGGTGTCGGCGGCACATTGACCGCGAACGGATCGGCTGTCAGCTGAGAAAGCAACCCCGAGATACCCGGGGAGGTCAGCTTTCGGTTGAGGTTCGACCGAAGGAAACCTAGGTTCAAAGTCTTGGAGAGCACCGCATGATGGCGATTATCGGCCAAGAAACCGACCCCTCCCTCAGAGGACCAGACAAGCACGACCTCCCCTCCGAGGGCGGCGGCACGACAAACGTCTCGTAGCTGCCGGAGCAGCGTCTGTTTGTCTGGAGCTGAGACCGTCTTGATATGGGAAGAAACGGGAACGAAGACGAAATCTTCGCCCTGGAGCCGAACATGCGCGACTTGAATAGAGCTCATAGGTTTCAGGTCGGTTCGAAAAGGTTAACCGGTAAAACCGAAATCACCTCGAAATAACGACACCCGGTACATTTTTTGATCTTCTAAGGGTGGCAAGGCAGGAAATATGGCGGAGAGAGTGGGATTCGAACCCACGAACACCTTGCGATGTTACTTGACTTCCAATCAAGCGCCTTCGACCGCTCGGCCATCTCTCCGGCGGCCGGAATGATATCAAGCCTGGGGTCGCCTGGGCGGTGCCGGGTTGAATTTCGGGGGCGAATCGAGACACGGTGCGTCGGCCGGTCGGGGCGTCTCGGGGGTTTCGAGCGGCGGGATCGTCAAGGCCGCACGGGTATCCGGTGCATCGAAACCCGGAGGGATCTTGAGGGGCGGCTTGTCCTCAACGTTCGCGAAATCCTCGGGCTTGGCGCAGCTCACTTTGAGAAAAGACCCGCATCCCGCAACCGAGAGCAGGACTGCGATGAGCGACAACAATCGAAGACTACTCATGAATCGATGACCCTCTAGGTTCCTGTTTGAGCCCCGCGGCTGCCATCGCCGACGCGACCCGCTCATGATACGCGCCCGAGAGCGGCGTCATCGGCAACCGGATTCCAGAGCGGATCATACCCATTCTCTCGAGCACCCACTTCACCGGAATCGGATTTCCCTCGACGAAGAGGTCTCGATGGAGTGCAGCGAGCGGCGTATCGAGCGTCGTCGCACGCGCAGCATCCCCGGCGATCGCTGCGGCGATCATCGCGCTCATGGCTTTCGGGGCAACGTTCGCCGTCACCGAAATCACCCCGCGCGCGCCGGCGAGCACCGCCTCGCGACACGTGGCATCGTCACCGGAGAGCACCACGAACTCGGGCGCCAACGCGAGGATCGCGCGTACGCGCTCGGGACCGGGCACGGCTTCTTTGATCGCCAAGATGCGTGGGATCGCCGTCAGCCTCGCGACGGTCGCGGGCAGTAGATCGACGCCCGTTCGACCCGGCACGTTATAGAGCACGACCGGAACACTCGAAGCCGCTGCGACCGCGGCGTAATGTTGAAAGAGCCCCTCTTGCGTCGGCTTGACGTAGGCGGGCGTGACGACGAGCAGGCCATCGATCTTGAGATCACTCAGCCAACGAGCACGTTCGACGGTCAGCGCGGTACTGCTCACGCCGGCTCCGGCGATGATCGCCATGCGTCCTCGCGCGAAATCCCGCGCCTTGACGACCAGGTCTTTGAGCTCGCCGTCGGTGATCGTGGCGGACTCGCCCGTCGTGCCCCCGACCACCACAGCCGACGTACCACCGCTCAAGTGGAATTCGAGCAGTCGGTGCCAAGCTTCAAAATCGATCGCGCCGTCGGGATGCATCGGCGTGACCACAGCGACGGAACTACCAGAAAACATCGATCAACCGCGGGGCGACTCGGGACTTCCCATGTTACGGGTGCGTGACCGAGCGGCGCAACCCGCACGGGACGTGCAGGATTCGTTCGCGATCGCGCACGGCACTCGTTACACTTGCGCACAGAGATGAAGCAACACCTTGCCATATCGGCGATCGGGCCGGACCGCACCGGCCTCGTACACGACCTCACTCGAGTGATCAGCGACTGCGGCGGCAACATCAGCGAGAGCCGCATGGCTAGCCTCGGCAACGAATTCGCCATGGTGCTGTTGGTAGCGGGAAATTGGCATTCCATCGCCAAGCTTGAAACGGAGCTACAGCATTTTGCGACTGAGGCGGGGCTCACGCTGCACCTGCACCGGACGGACCCGCGCGGCGCACGCACCGACCAACTGCCCTACTCCATCGATGCGGTGTGCCTCGATCAGACCGGCATCGTGGCGGCGCTCGCGGGCTTTTGCTCGACGCGCGGCATCGACATCGCCGAAGTGGCCACGCGTATTTATCCCGCTGCGCACACCGGCGCACTCATGTTTTCCGTGCAGATGATCGTGAATGTTCCGAGCCGCCTGCACCTCGCACACCTACGCGAAGAGTTCATGGAGTTCTGCGATGCACGGAATCTCGATGCCATCCTGGAGCCTGTAAAGTCCTGACCCTGGAGAACCCTTAGAATGCCCAAGTCCGCCTCGGCCAAGATCGAACTCGGCAAGAAGATCCCGGATTTCACCGCCACCACGACCGATGGCGGTACTTGGCGACTGCGCGAGGCCAAGGGCAATAAGGTGGTGCTCTTCTTCTACCCCAAAGACATGACCTCGGGTTGTACGGTCGAGGCGCAACAATTTCGAGACCTGCACGGCGCGTTCCGCAAAGCGAACACGCTCGTCATCGGCGTTTCTCGCGACTCCTGCGCGTCACACCAAAAGTTCAAGACGAAAGAGAAGCTCAACTACGAGCTACTCTCGGACTCTGACGAGGGGCTTTGCAAGATGTTTGACGTCATCAAAGAAAAGAACATGTATGGCAAGAAGGTCATGGGCATCGAACGCAGTACGTTTCTCATCGATACCGACGGCACGCTGGCTCAGGCGTGGCGTAAAGTGAAAGCCGACGGCCACGCCGCCGACGTGCTTGCTGCGGCAAAAACCCTTTGAGCCGCCGCCGCACGGCACGACAGCGCCGGCTGTTCGTGCTCGATACCAACGTGCTGATGCACGATCCGGCGTCGATTTTTCGTTTCGAAGAGCACGACATCTACCTTCCGATGGTCGTGCTCGAAGAGCTCGACGCCAACAAGAAAGGCGTCTCCGAAGCCTCGCGCAACGTCCGTCAGGTCAGTCGATTTCTCGACGATCTCATGCGCGACGCCACCCGCGAGCAAATCGAGCAAGGCCTGCCTTTACCGAACCACCTCTCGGGGAACCACGGTAAAGCCCCCTCCTCCGGGCGACTCTACTTTCAGACGCAGCGCCTCAGCACCGCCTTGCCCGACAGTTTGCCGGGCCAGGGCAACGACAACGCCATCCTCGCGCAAACGCTCGCGCTGCAGGCGCTCTACCCGCAGACGCGCGTGGTCCTCGTTTCCAAAGACATCAATCTGCGTATCAAGGCGGCGGTCGTCGGCGTGCATGCCGAGGATTATTTCAGCGATCGCGCCATCGAGGATGCGGACATCCTATCGACCGGCCACGAGTCGCTCTCGCCCGATTTTTGGGAACGACACGGCAAGGACATGCGCTCTTGGAAGGAAGGTGCGCGCACGTTCTACGAAATCACCGGTCCCGGCGTCGCGAAGTGGCGCCCTAACCAGTTCGTCTACGAAGAGCGCGAAGGAGGTATCGAAGCGCTAGTCCGCAATCTTCAAGGAAACACCGCCACGCTCGAACTCGTGCGCGACTTCCGCAGTGAACGTCACGGCGTGTGGGGAATCGGCGCCCGCAATCGCGAACAAAATTTCGCGCTTAATTTGTTGATGGATCCCGAGATCGACTTCGTCACCATCCTCGGACCCGCGGGTACCGGAAAGACGCTGCTGACCTTGGCCGCCGGCCTCGTGCAGACGCTCGAACACAACCGCTACGC
>JBEAXT010000019.1:0-8086 GCA_041159695.1 Pseudomonadota bacterium | reverse complement strand
TCTCCGACGCTGCAGCCGGGTTCGCATGAACAAAGCGGGAGGCACTCTTACGAACGCCTCCCGCCCTGCACGGACTAACCCGCCTATCGGATTAGAAGGAAATTTTATGTTTTTACCCCCCCTTCTGTCCATGAATTTCGGCGGGGAGAATGGGTCCGAAACGACCTAATAACGACTTTGAAAATTGCCGCAGAGAACGCTCTAAGCAATTGTTTTTAAACCAATTACATCGATCATTCGGTAGCGACCCGGAGCCCGTCCGACCAGCCAGGCGGCCGCCTTCAGGGCCCCACGGGCGAAGATCACCCGGTCGGTGGCCTGATGGCCGAGCGTGAGCCGCTCGCCCTCGCCGGCGAACAGCACCGAATGCTCGCCCACGAGATCGCCCGCCCGAATGACGGAGAAACCGATCTCGTCGGCCTTGCGGGGCGCCTCGCCCTCGCGGGGCGATCCTCGCACGACATCAAAAGACTGACCCCGGCCGTCGGCCGCGGCTCGACCGAGCGCCAGCGCTGTCCCGGACGGAGCATCTTTCTTGTATCGGTGATGACCCTCGGTGATCTCGATGTCGAATCCGGCAGGCAACGCTCGGGCCGCGGCTCTCACGAGCTCCGTGAGCAAGGTCACCCCGAGACTGGTGTTGGCTGCGATCAGCACCGGGACACGCCGCGAGGCGATATCGGCCGCGGGCTCGACTTCGGGCCCGAGCCCGGTCGTGCCGATGAGGGCGGCCACGCCATGACGCGTACAGGCCTCGAGGTGGGCGACCGTGGTGCTCGGTGAAGAGAAATCGATCATGACGTCGGCGTTGCGAAGTGCCGCATCGAGATCGGTGGTGACACCGCGCGCGGCGTCGGCTTCACGATCGATCGCGCCGACCCACGTGGCGTCCGGGTTGTCGCGCAGCAGCTCGCCGATGGCGCGCCCCATGCGTCCCGACGCGCCGACGATCACCACGCGCATGTCGAATCTCCCGAGCCGGACGAATCAGTGGCCGGCGAAAAACCGCTTCACGCCTTCGAAGAACCCTTCCTCGCGGGGCGTGTGGCCGCGACCATCGCCGCGCAGCGACTCGTCGAATTGACGCAAGAGTTCGCGCTGCTCGCTCGAGAGGTTCACGGGGGTTTCTACCACAATCCGACAGAAGAGATCCCCTCGGTCGCCACCGCGGACCGGTTTGACGCCCTTATCGCGCAGCCTAAAAACGCGGCCCGACTGTGTCTCGGCGGGGATCTTGAGGGAGACATCGCCCTCGAGCGTCGGCACTTTCACCGAGCCCCCGAGCACCGCAGTCGCGAAGCTGACGGGGACTTCGCACGAGAGATCGTCACCCTCGCGCTCGAAGATCGGGTGGGGTTTGACGTTCATCTCGATATAGAGATCACCCGGCGGGCCACCGTTGCGTCCCGCCTCACCCTCGCCGCCGAGCCGAATGCGATCGCCGGTCGACACGCCGGCGGGCACTTTGACCGACAGCTTGCGCGTCCGACGGACTCGGCCTTGACCAAGACAGGTGTCGCAGGGATTGCGAATGATGCGGCCGGTGCCCCGGCAGCGATTGCAGGGCTGCTGCAACTGGAAGAAGCCCTGCGAGATACGCATTTGACCCGAGCCCTGACACTGATCGCAGGTCGTTGGCGTGTGACCCTTGGCGGCACCTGAGCCGTGACAGGTCTCGCACTCCATGAGTCGCGGGATTTCGATTTCTGTGGTGTGACCAAAGACGGCCTGCGGCAACTCGAGCTCGAGCTCGTAGCGCAAATCGGCGCCGCGAAACACCTGCGAGCGACCACCCCGTCGACCGCCACCAAAGATATCGCCGAAGACCTCGCCAAAGATATCGCCAAAGTCGGCACCGCCGAAGCCGCCCGCTCCACCGCCGCCCTGACGCGCGGCGTCGATGCCGTCGTGGCCGTGTTGGTCGTAAATCGCGCGCTTTTGCTCGTCGCTGAGAACCTCGTAAGCCTCTTTGACTTCCTTGAAGCTCTCCTCGGCGTCTTTGTCACCGGGATTGCGATCCGGGTGAAACTTCATGGCCAGCCGACGGTAGGCCTTCTTGATGTCAGCCTCCGAGGCGTTCCTCGGGACATCGAGGACCTTGTAGTAGTCGCGCTTGGCCATGACGAAGCGGGGATCAGGAGGCCTTGCGGCCGTCGTCCTTGTCCTTCACTTCCTCGAACTCGGCATCGAGTACATCTTCGCGACCGGACTCGCCTGCTTTGGCCTCGCCCGCGCCAGCGCCGCCCGCCGCGCCCGCCTCCGCCCCGCCCGCTTGGGCATAGGCCTGCTGGGCGATGCTGGCCGACGCTTGCATCAAGGCTTCGAGCTTCTTCTCGATCTTGTCCTTGTCGTCGTCCTTGAGCACGGACTTGAGATCGTTGAGTGCACTCTCCGCCTTCAGGCGATCTTCGGTCGAGACCTTCTCGCCCAAATCTTTGAGCGACTGTTCCACGGAATGCACGAGACCATCGGCGCGGTTACGCACCTCGACGAGCTCGCGGAACTTCCGGTCTTCGTCCGCGTGCGCCTCGGCATCGCTCACCATGCGCTTGATCTCGTCCTCGGACAGACCCGAGGAGGCCTTGATCACGATGCGCTGCTCCTTACCGGTCGCCTTGTCCTTGGCCGACACGTTGAGAATGCCGTTCGCATCGATATCGAACGTGACTTCGATCTGCGGCGTACCGCGCCGCGAGGCCGGGATGTCCGAGAGGTCGAACTTGCCGAGCGACTTGTTATCGATGGCACGCTCGCGCTCGCCCTGCAACACGTGGATGGTGACCGCCGTCTGATTATCTTCGGCAGTCGAGAACACCTGCGAGTGCTTGGTCGGAATCGTCGTGTTCTTCTCGATGAGCTTCGTCATGACGCCACCGAGCGTCTCGAGGCCGAGCGACAGCGGCGTCACGTCGAGCAGCAACACGTCTTTGACGTCACCCGCCAGCACGCCACCCTGGATCGCCGCACCCACGGCCACGGCCTCATCCGGATTGACGTCCTTCCGCGGCTCCTTACCGAAGAAATCTTTGACATGTTTTTGTACGAGCGGCATGCGCGTCTGGCCGCCCACGAGGATGACCTCCGAGACCTCGGCCGCCGAAAGCCCTGCGTCCTTCAAAGCCACTTTACAGGGCTCGATGGTGCGCTTGACGAGATCCTCGACGAGCGACTCGAGCTTCGCTCGCGTGAGCTTGACCGCAAGATGCTTCGGACCCGTCGCATCCATGGTGATGTACGGCAGGTTGATATCGGTCTGCTGGCTCGAGGAGAGCTCGATCTTGGCCTTCTCCGCCGCTTCCTTAAGTCGCTGCATGGCGAGCGGGTCTTTGCGGACGTCGACGCCGGATTCCTTCTGGAACTCGTCGGCCAAAAAATTGATCACGCGCAGGTCGAAGTCTTCGCCGCCGAGGAACGTGTCACCGTTCGTCGAGAGCACCTCGAACTGACGCTCGCCGTCCACCTCCGCAATCTCGATGATCGACACGTCGAAGGTGCCGCCACCGAGGTCGTACACCGCGATCTTGCGATCGCCGCCCGACTTGTCGAGTCCGTAGGCGAGCGCCGCTGCGGTCGGCTCGTTGATGATGCGCTTGACGTTGAGACCGGCAATGCGACCGGCATCTTTGGTGGCCTGACGCTGCGAGTCGTTGAAGTAGGCAGGCACGGTGACGACCGCCTCGGTGACTTCCTCACCGAGAAAATCCTCGGCGGTCTTCTTCATCTTCATGAGCACGCGAGCCGACACCTCGGGCGGGGCCATCTTCTTGCCCTGCGCTTCGATCCAGGCGTCGCCGTTGTCGGCCTTCACGATCTTGTAGGGCACCATGTCGATGTCCTTCTGCACGATCTTCTCGTCGAAACGACGACCGATCAGGCGCTTGACCGCGTACAGCGTGTTCTGCGGATTGGTGACCGCCTGACGCTTGGCCGACTGACCGACGAGTACTTCGTCGTCTTTCGTGAACGCGACGATCGACGGCGTAGTGCGATCGCCCTCGCTGTTCTCGATGACGCGCGGCTTGCCGCCTTCCATGATGGCGACGCACGAGTTGGTGGTGCCAAGATCGATACCGATGACTTTGCCCATGATGCTTCTCCGTGACGGCCTAGCCGCCGCGATGGTTACCGTTGGTCGATTAAATGGGGATAGGTTCGAAAGATTTCAATGCGTTGCGATACCGCCCTAGCCTGGCGCTCGGGCGACGATGACGCGAGCGGCCCTCAACAACCGACCGCTCAGCGTGTAGCCGCGCTGCACCACCGCGATCACCGAATTCGGCTCGGCAGTCTCCGAGGGCTGAGCCGCCATGGCCTCGTGCAGGTTGGCATCAAAGGGTTCACCGACGGGATTGATCTCGACGAGACCGCCTCGCTCGAGCGCCTTCGCGAGCAGCCGTTGCGTCGCGGCCTGGCCCTCGATGAGCGCGGCAGCATCCGCGCGCGATGCATTCTCGATCGCCAAATCGAGGCTGTCTTTCACGGGCAGCAGCTCTTGAGCAAATTTCTCGAGCGCAAAGCGATGGGCGTTCTCGACGTCACGTTGCGCACGCTTGCGCACGTTCTCGAGCTCGGCGAGCGCGCGAAGCGCTTGATCTCGGGCTGCTTGGGCCTGGGCCTCGGCCATCGCCAGCGCCTGCCGAAGTTGATCCAGCGTGCTTGCGGCATCGGAAGTCCCTGAGGCGTCTGGCGCCCCGCCCTCCGACCCCGCGGCCGAAAACGGGGTAAACGACTCATTTTCGGGGTTTTGACCCATCTGAATCCCTTCCTAAACAGTCACTTACTGAAACTACCTGAGGTGAAGACGGAAAAATGTCCGCTATCGCCTGCAGGCGATATGGGGGACGGCCCGTCTAAATCAAGGGGTCAGCGTCGGGCGTTGAGGGCCGAGCTGAGGAGTCGAGCCGTCACATCGACGATGGGTATCACGCGTTCGTAGGCCATGCGCGTCGGGCCGATGACCCCGATCACCCCCATGACCCCGTCCTCCGCGCTGTAGGGTGCCGTGACGACACTGCAGTCATCGAGAATCTGGTACCCGGATTCTTTGCCGATGAAGATTTGCACCCCCTCGGCATGCAGGCTCTGGTCGAGCAAGTGCAGGAAATCCCGCTTTTCGTTGAAGGCCTCGAAGAGACGCTTGAGCTTCTCGACGCTCGTGAGCTGGGCGACCCCCATGAGATTGGTTTCACCCGCCACGATGTAATCGAGACCCGCGTTCGGACGCGACTCTCCCTGATCGAACACCTGCTGCGCCATGCTGATGGCATCGAGCATGAGCGAGTTCATGTGCTCGCGCGCCTCTTGGAGCTGACGCAGGATCTCGACTCGCGCCGCCTCAGCGGATCGACCGATCAGTTGTTCGTTCAAATATTGCGCCGCGCGGCGCAACTCGTCGGGCGTGTGATGACGCGACAGGTGGATGATGCGGTTCTGCACCTCTCGGTCGTTGAACACGAGCACGACCAGAACGCGATTTTCCGAGAGTCCCACAAACTCGATCTGCGTGATCGAGGCCACGACTGCGCGCGGCATCGTCACGACACCGGCCAGCCGAGTGACGTTGGAGAGCAACTGCGAGGCGTTCGCCACCAAGGCCTTCGGATCGTCCAAGCCCGATACGTCGAGGTGACGCCTGACCTCGGCGACGGTCGAGTCATCGAGCGCTCGCGAGCGCAGCAAGGTGTCGACGAAAAAGCGGTAACCCCGATCGGTCGGGATACGCCCCGCCGAGGTGTGAGGCGAGGCGACGAACCCCAGGTCTTCGAGGTCGGCCATGACATTGCGGATGGTGGCCGAGGACAGCTGCAGCCCGGAGTCCCGGGATAACGCGCGGGAGCCGACCGGCTGACCATCACGGATGTAGCTCTCGACCAACACTCGAAGCAACTGCTGGGCGCGCTCGTTCAGCAGTTCGTATTCGTGGGCCATGACGAAAAACTAACGAGAGGAGCTTTACTGCGTCAAGGGACGTTGTGATAAAACCCGTCTCCATGTCCGACATCCGCCGTTGCGCCCTCGTCACCCGATTTGCCGATAGCCGCGTCGCCGAGAGCGCAGGGCTCATTGCCCGCCACCTTGCTTCGCGCGGCCTCGAGACCCTGGCTTCCGAGGACGAGCGTGACCGACTTCCGGGCGTGGCGGTCCGCTTCCTTGCCGAGCCTGAGTTGGTCGACGAGGCGGACCTCCTGATCGCCATCGGCGGTGACGGCACGTTGCTCTATGCGGCCGGCCTCGTGGCCGAGCGCGGCACCCCGTTGCTCGGCGTCAATCGAGGTCGTCTCGGCTTTTTGACCGACGTGATGCCCGAGGACATGCTGGCCTCCGTCGATGCGGCCATCGCCGGACAATGTTTGCGGGACGAGCGTCCCCTGCTCCGCGCTGAAATCCGATCTGCGTCGGGCTCGACGATCAAAGGGCTCGCCCTCAACGACGTCGTCCTGCAAAAGAGTCAAAGTGGCCATCTGATCGATTTCGAGACCTCGATCGACGGACGCTTCGTCAACAGTCACGGCGGCGATGGGCTCGTCGTCGCGAGCGCCACCGGCTCGACCGCCTATGCGCTGTCGTGCGGCGGTCCGATCGTCGATCCGTCACTCGAGGTCGTGGTCGTCACGCCGATTTGTCCGCACACGCTCTCCGATCGGCCGATCGTCGTATCCGCCCGCTCGGTGATCACCATCACCCTCATCGATCGCCCGGACTCTTCGGCCGAAGTCGCCTGCGACGGACGTTCGCTCGCGCCCCTCAATCCCGGCGATACGCTCACCATTCACACCGCGGGTGCGCGCATCACGCTGCTACATCCCGAGGGCTACGACTACTTCAAACTGCTGCGCAGCAAGCTCAACTGGGGCCGCCGCAGTTTCGACACGCCACGCTGACACCGCGACACGCATGCTGTCCCACCTGCACATCCGCGACTTCGCCATCATCGATGCCGTCGAAGTCGACTTCGCGCGTGGGCTCACCGTACTCACCGGCGAAACCGGCGCCGGAAAGTCCATCCTGGTCGATGCGCTGCAACTCGCGGTGGGCGGACGCGGCGGTGCCGAGGCCATCCGGCACGGCGCCGATCGCGCCGAGATCACCGCGACCTTCGAGATCCACTCGGCACCCCAATCTTTGCTCGCGCTGCTCGAAGAGCAAAGCATCGAGACCGACGACGAACTCGTCGTTCGCCGTGTCCTCACGCGCGAGGGCAAGTCGCGGGCCTATCTCAACGGCCAACAAGTACCGTTGCAGACTCTGCGAACCGTCGGCGAATCTTTGGCGGAGATCCACGGTCAACACGAGTTCCAGAGTCTCGTCAAAGGCAGCGCACAACGGGAACTGCTCGATGCATTCGGTGGACACGAGCCCCTCGCCGCCGAAGTCGCCGAACGGCATCAGGCGCGTTTGCGGCACTCGGCAGCGCTCGATGCGCTCGAATCCGCCGCGCGCGATCGCGATGCACGTCTCGACCTGCTACGCCATCAGTCAAACGAACTGTCAGCGCTCGCCCTGAAGCCCGGTGAGCTGCAAGCCCTCAACGAAGAACGCAATCGTCTTGCCAACTCGGGGCGACTTGCGGAGGCCGCTCGAGGCGCCGTCGATCTGCTCTACGACGCCGAAAATAACAACGCGCACTACGCCGCCTCCCGAGCGCTCGCCGTGCTGCGTCAGGGCGCTGCGCTCGATCCAAAACTCGAAGCGCTATTGCCAACACTCGAAGAGGCAACCATCCGCATTGCCGATAGCGCTCAGGAACTCACCCGTTATCTCGATTCGATCGAGGCCGACCCGCATCGTCAAGAAGAGCTCGAGCAACGCCTCGCCACCATCGAGTCTCTGGCGCGCAAGCATCGCTGCGGAGCGGACGAGCTACCCGCCAAAGCCGAGGAGCTCGCCGAGGAGCTCTCGCGTCTCGAAAAAATCGACTCGAATCTCGCTGCCTTACGAACGGAGACGACGACCGCCATCGAAGCATGGCGCGGCAGCGCGACGAAGCTCTCCCGGCTGCGACGTAAAGCCGCTGCTGAGCTTGCGACCGAGATCAGCGCCCGCATGCAAAAGCTCGGCATGATCGGCGGCCGGTTCGATATCGAGT
>JBEAXT010000148.1:0-9250 GCA_041159695.1 Pseudomonadota bacterium | reverse complement strand
ACGCAGGCCTGAGCGGTGCCACGCTGCGGGTTGAATCCCGCAGGTCGCGCTCGGCGATCTCCCGCGAAAGGGCGGCGAGACTAACACCAGAATCCTTGTCTTTCAACTGCTTATAGCGCCTTTGGGCCCTCTCCTCGGCGCTCGCCGTGAGGAAGATCTTGAGCGGGGCATCCACGAAAATGACGGTTCCCATATCGCGCCCGTCGGCGATCAGGCCGGGGGGTCGAGCAAAGGCCCGCTGACGGTCCGTAAGCGCGGCGCGCACTTCCGGCCAGGCCGCGACCCTCGAGGCCCCCTGTCCCGTCTCTTCGGCACGAACGAGCCCGGTAACGTCCCGTCCCGAAAGCTCGATGCGTTCTTCGCCATCCGGGTGGGAGCCGAATACGACATCCATCGATCGAGCCAAAGCCACGTGCCCAGACACGTCCTCGGCAGCCAGGCCGGCCAGTTGTCCGGAGACGGCCACCAAACGATAGAGCGCGCCACTGTCGAGCAGATGCCATGACAATCGGGAGGCGAGTCGTCGGCAGACGGTCCCCTTCCCCGACCCAGAGGGGCCGTCGACGGTCACCACCGGCGTGGCCGTGGTCTGCAGTGTGGCCATGGACTACGCCCCCCCGCCCTGCCGAATCCCCAACCCGCACTCCCGGGCAAGCGCCGCGAATCCGGGGAACGACGTCGCGACATTGGCGGTATCAAGGATCTCGATCTCTCCGGCGGCTTGCAAGGAGGCCACGGCAAAGGCCATCGCGATACGGTGATCGCCGTGACTGTCGATCCGCCCGGCTTGAAACACCGGTCCTGCATTCGTCCGACCCTCGAGACGCATACCATCCGCGAGCAACCGATGAGAAACACCCAAGGCCGACAGCCCAGCCGACATGGTGGCAAGTCGATCGCTTTCTTTGACCCGAAGCTCTTCGGCTCCCCGCAAAAGAGACGGCCCCTCCGCACACGCTGCCGCGATGAAAAACACGGGAAACTCGTCGATCGCTAGGGGTACGAGCTCGACGGGTACTTCGATGCCGCGCAAAGTCGATGGACGAACGAGCAGGTCTGCCGTGGGCTCGGGGCCGCGCGTGGCGAGATTCGACACCGTGATGTCCGCGCCCATGGCCCTCAGAATCTCGAGGAGCCCGGTGCGTGTCGGGTTCATGCCCACGCCGCGTAGCTCGATCGATCCTCGGTTAGCGATACACCCCGCGACCAAAAAAAAGGCTGCAGAGGAAAAATCCCCCGGGACCGTCACATGGGTTGCCCGCAGACGTTGACCGCCACGAATGCGGACGGTGGCATGATCGCGTTGAAGCTCGATGCCGAAACCCTCGAGCATCCGCTCGGTGTGATCGCGCGTCGGCGCCGGCTCGGTCACCTCCGTTACGCCGTTGGCGCGAAGCGCGGCGAGCATCACCGCGCTTTTTACTTGAGCGCTCGCCATCGGCATCACGAAATCGATGGCCCGAAGCGCAGGGGTTCCGCGAATCACAACCGGCGGCTTTCCATCACGGGTTTCGATTCGTGCGCCCATCAGTCGCAACGGTGCCGCCGCGCGCTCCATGGGTCGGCGCATCAGCGACTGATCCCCGACCAGAATCGAGTCGAAGTTTTGCGGTGCGAGCAGCCCCATGAATAGCCGCATCGCCGTGCCCGCGTTTCCCATGTCGAGCGGCTGATCGACGCCCTTTAGACCTTCGATACCGACGCCATTCACGCGGACTTCCGCGTCGGTCCGCTCGATACGAACGCCGAGCGAGCGCAGCGCCTTGAGCGTCGCAAGACAATCTTCACTCTCGAGAAACCCTTCGATGGTCGTCACGCCATCAGCGAGTCCGCCCAACATCAGGGCGCGGTGAGACACAGACTTGTCGCCCGGAACTCCAAAATGCCCCCGAACGGTCTGCTCGGGCGAGACAACCCAACGCTCGACGGTGGCGGCGGTCACAGCACCGCGCGGGGGTACGAACCCAGAATACGAAACAGGGAAGCCCGCGATTTCAAGCCTTGCAATGCGCGCGCGAGCGCTGGGTCGTCCCGGTGACCTTCAAGGTCCATGAAAAAGACGTAGTCCCATTTTCGACGCTGCGACGGTCGCGACTCGATGCGCGTCAAACTCACCCGATTTTTGGCGAGCGGCTCGAGCAGCCGATGCAGCGCACCCGGCGACTCGGTATGCCCGGTCGACACCAGGAGCGTCGTGCGGTCGTGACCGCTGGAGCCGAACATGCGACGACCGATCACCAAAAATCGTGTCGTGTTGTCCGGTCGATCTTCGATGTCGGCCGACAGGATGGTGAGCCCGTACACCTCGGCGGCGGTTTCTCCGGCGATCGCCGCCGTGCCCTTTTCGTCCCGCGCACGTCGCGCGGCCTCCGCGTTGCTCGACTCTGCAATGAGTTCGACATCCGGCAGCGTTTCTTTGAGCCACTGTCGACACTGCGCGAGCGACTGCGGATGACTGCAGATGCGTTTGACGTCGCGAAGACTTTTCATTCGACCCATCAAATTTTGTCGAATACGCATTTCGACTTCGCCACAGATATGCAGCGGCGAAGTCAGAAACCGATCGAGCGTGTGGTTGACGCTACCCTCGGTGGAGTTTTCGATGGGCACGACACCAAAGTCGGCATGGCCCGCTTCGACCTCGTGGAACACTTCGTCGATCGTCGAGAGCGCCAGCGCGCGCGCCGAGTGACCGAAATGCTTGTAGACCGCGGCCTGAGAAAAGGTGCCTTCGGGTCCGAGAAAAGCGATCTTCAACGGCTCTTCTTGCGCGAGGCACGCTGACATGATTTCGCGGAAGAGTCGGACCACTTCCTCGTCGCGTAACGCGCCGGACTTACGCGCCGCCGCGTTGCGATCGAGCGCCATGCGCAAGACCTGCGCCTCGCGTTCGGGACGATAAAAGTCGACAAGCCGACCCTGCTTGCCTTTTGAGATACCGACTTTTCGCGCAAGACGCGCCCGCTCGTTCAGCAGTTCATGAAGTCGGCGGTCGACCTCATCGATGCGTGTTCGCAGCCCGGAAATCTCGCTTTGCCCCTCAGGCTTACGGCGGCTTCGGGTGGCGGGCGTCTTACTGCGGCGTGCCATGGTCGGATTCCGTCGGTCTAAATCACTCGAGCCGAGAGTACGCCGTCGATCGCCCGAATGCGACCCAGTAGCGCCGCATCCACCGCACCCTCGACGTCGATGAGCGTATAGGCCACCTCGCCACGTGACTTGTTGAGGAGCTCCGAGATGTTGATTCCCGCCCCCGCAAGCAACGTGGACATCTGACCGACCATATTCGGCACATTGCTGTTGGCTACCGCGATTCGGGCGGTGCCAGAGAGGCGCGGCAGGTGCGCGTCTGGGAAATTGACGCTGTGCCGAATGTTGCCGTTCTCAAGATAATCGCGCAGCGTATCCGCTGCCATCACGGCGCAGTTCTCCTCCGCCTCACCGGTCGAGGCTCCGAGGTGCGGTAAGGCGATCACCTTGCGATGCCCCTTAAACGCATTCTTCGGGAAGTCGCACACGTAGGCGTGCAACTGACCCGAATCGAGCGCTGCCAGCACGGCCCCTTCATCAACGATGGGTGCGCGCGAAAAATTGAGCAGCACACCGCTCTTCGGCATGAGCGCCAAGCGCCCCGCGTTGACGAGCCCCCGCGTACCGTCGGCGAGCGGCACGTGTACCGATATAAACTGCGATCGTGCAAATAGATCATCGAGCGACACCGCCTGCTCGATGGTCGAAGACAATTGCCACGCGCGTTGCACAGTGATTTGAGGGTCGAAGCCGATCACACGCATCCCGAGTCGCTCTGCGACGTTGGCGACCTCGACTCCGATGGCGCCGAGACCAATGACACCCAAGGTGCGTCCGGGCAATTCGAAACCCGCGTAATCTTTTTTTCCTTTTTCGGTGGCTTCGTCGATCGCTTTGTCATCGCCAGAGAGCGCGCGCGCGAAATCCCAGGCTTGAACGATATTCCGTGCGCCCAAGAAAAGGCCTGCCACCACGAGTTCTTTAACGGCATTGGCGTTCGCGCCCGGCGAGTTGAAGACCGGGATTCCTCGTTGGGTCAACGCGGCCACCGGAACGTTATTGGTACCCGCGCCGGCGCGAGCCACCGCCATGACGGAGCCCGAAATCGTCATGGCATGCATGTCGGCCGACCGAACGAGAATGGCATGCGGATCGGCAATGGCCGAGGCGACCTCGTACCGATCGCGAGGCAGTCGCTCGAGACCGCGCAGACTGATGTTATTCAGGGTTTGAATGCGGTAGGACATCACCGCTCTCAACCGTAGCGACGTCGGAACTCGTCCATAAAGGCGATCAGGGCATCGACGCCTTCGACAGGCATCGCGTTGTAGATCGAAGCCCGCATGCCTCCCACCGAGCGATGACCCTCGAGGTTCGCAAGGCCCGCCTTCGCCGCCTCGGCGCAAAATACCTTTTCAAGATCCGGGTTCGGCACCGTGAAGGGCACGTTCATCCAGGAGCGGCATTCGCGCGACACCGGGCTGCGATAAAACCCGGACGTGTCGATTGCGGCATAGAGCCTCTCGGCCTTGAGACGATTCCGCTCCCCGATTACGTGGAGTCCGCCCTGACGCTTGAGCCAGTCGAACACGAGACCCGCCATGTAGATCCCGAAGGTGGGCGGCGTGTTGAGCATGGAGTTTTCTTTGGCCATCGCGGCGTAGTCCCAGATCGGCGGCGTTCCCGGCCGTGCCTTGCCGATCAGGTCGTCGCGAACGATGACCACGACGAGTCCTGAGGGGCCGATATTTTTTTGAGCGCCCGCATAGATGAGACCGAACCGAGTGACATCGACAGATCGCGACAAGATCGTCGACGACATATCGGCAACGATCGGCACGCCACTGCTCTCGGGAACGTAGGGAAACTCCACGCCACCGATCGTCTCGTTCGGCGTGTAGTGCAGATACGCTGCGCCCGCGGTGGGTCGGAGCGACGAGGCGGCGGGAACGGTCGAATAATTCGAGGCAGCCTCGTCGGCGAGAACGTTGACCCTGCAGAACCGCTTGGCTTCGACGATGGCCTTTTTAGACCACGCGCCGGTATTGATGTAATCGGCGACAGCATCGGCCGCCGCCAGATTTTGGGGAATCGCGGTGAATTGACCCGTGGCGCCGCCCTGAAGAAAAAGCACCTTGTATTGATCAGGGATCCCCATTAACTCACGAAGGTCGCGCTCCGCCCGCTCGGCCACGGCGACGAAGGCCTTACTTCGATGACTGACCTCCATGACCGACATGCCACTGCCCTGCCAGTCGAGCAGCTCATCTCTCGCCTGCTCGAGTACCTCGAGTGGCAACGTGGCGGGACCCGCGGCGAAATTGAAGACGCGCATCGCGGAGACCTTACCGAGGCTCAATGAACGTTGGGCGCGTCGGGCGCCGAGGCGGGCTCGCTACCGGGAGCGACGGGCGTCTCGGGCGATACGCTCTCATCGTCGCCGAGTGACTCGATACCCTCGACGCTGACCAGGCGCTCCCCGTCATCGAGACGAATGAGGCGGACGCCCTGCGTGTTTCGACCAACGATGGAGATCTCGGACACGCCCGTGCGCACGAGCGTGCCATTTGAACTGATCATCATGATTTCTTGATCGGTCTGCACCTGAAGGGCCGCGACCGTCGCGCCGTTCCGCTCAGTCGTCTGCAGCGCAATGACACCCTGCCCGCCACGACCGTGGACCGGGAAATCTTCGAGGGGAGTCAGCTTGCCGTAACCATTTTCACTCGCCGTGAGGATGAGTCCATCACCGACGACGACCAGCGAGATGACCTCCTGACCTTCGGCGAGCTTGATACCGCGTACGCCGGTGGCATCACGGCCCATCGGACGAACTTCGTTTTCGTTGAAGCGAATGGCCTTGCCACCGTTCGAGCACAAAATAATGTCGCGCTTGCCATCGGTGAGACCGACTCCGACCAATCGGTCACCATCGCGAAGATCGACAGCGATGATGCCCGAGGGACGCGGGCGGGAGTAAGCCGACAACGGCGTCTTTTTCACCGTTCCATGGCTCGTCGCCATGAAGACGAAATGCTCGTCATCGAACTGCTTCACGGGAAGCACGGCGTTGATCTTTTCGCCCTCTTCGAGCGGCATTAGATTGACGAGCGGTTTGCCGCGTGCGACGCGACCCGCCTGCGGCAGCTCGAAGACGCGAATCCAATAGATGCGACCACGGTTCGAGAAGCACAGCAACGTATCGTGCGTGTGTGCGACGAACAGTTTTTCGACGAAATCTTCGTCTTTGACGGCCGTCGCCGTCTTACCGCGACCGCCGCGTCGCTGCGCTTGGTACTCGGTGAGCGGCTGGCTCTTGGCGTAACCCGCATGGGAGAGCGTCACGACGACGTCCTGCGGCTCGATCAAATCTTCGGTGGCGAGATCGATGTGATCGAGATTGATTTCCGTGCGGCGCGCATCGCCATACTCGTCGCGGATCGCCATCAGCTCGGCACGTACGACCTCGGTGAGCCGCTCCGGACGCGCCAGGATGTCGGTGAGGTCTGTGATCAACGACAGTAGCTCGGCATACTCGGCAACGATCTTGTCTTGCTCGAGACCTGTGAGTCGGTTGAGGCGCATGTCCAAGATGGCCTGAGCCTGAACATCGCTCAGGCGATACCCGCGCGCATCGGACTGAAGGCCGAGCTCGGATGCGAGATCTTTCGGCCGCGTCGAAACGTTATTCGCACGCGCGAGCATCTCGGGCACTGCACCCGAAGACCAGCTGCGCCCGACCAGCGCCGCCTTCGCCTCCGCCGGGCTTGGCGAAGCCTTGATGAGCGCAATCACTTCGTCGATGTTGGCGAGCGCAACCGCGAGCCCCTCGAGGATATGGGCGCGATCGCGAGCCTTGGCGAGATCGAACACCGTACGCCGCGTGACGACCTCACGACGGTGACGGATGAACGCCTCCAGCATTTCTTTGAGCGACAACAGTCGGGGCTGGCCATCGACCAGCGCCACCATATTGATGCCGAACACCGTCTCGAGCGGTGTCTGAGCGAACAGATTGTTGAGCACGACCTCGGCGTTCTCACCGCGACGCAGCTCGATGACGATGCGCATGCCGTCTTTGTCAGACTCGTCGCGCAAACCGTCGTTGGAAATCCCTTCGATGAGCTTCTCACGGACGAGATCGGCGATCCGCTCGATGAGGCGCGCTTTGTTGACCTGATAAGGCAACTCGGTCACGACGATTGCCTGACGATCGCCCTTGCCGATCTCTTCGAAATGGGTGCGGGCCCGAATCGACAAGCGCCCTCGTCCCGATTTGTACGCGCTGACGATCTCTTGAGCGCCGTTGATGATGCCCGCGGTGGGGAAGTCGGGGCCCGGCACGTGCTGCATAAGGCCAGAGAGCGAAATCTCCGGATCGTCGATGACGGCCAAACATGCGTTGACGATCTCGGTAAGGTTGTGCGGCGGGATATTCGTCGCCATACCGACCGCAATTCCCGAGGACCCGTTCACCAAGAGATTGGGAACGCGCGAGGGCATCACGGCAGGCTCGGTCAACGATTCGTCGTAGTTCGGTACGAAGTCGACGGTCTCGCGATCGATGTCTGCGAGGAGCTCACCCGCCATGCGCGACATGCGCACTTCGGTGTAACGCATCGCCGCCGGCATGTCGCCATCGACGGAGCCGAAGTTGCCTTGACCGTCGACGAGCAGGTAACGCATCGAGAAAGGTTGCGCCATGCGGACGATGGCGTCGTACACCGCCGAGTCGCCGTGCGGGTGGTACTTACCGATGACGTCACCCACCACGCGAGCGGATTTTTTGTAGGGCTTGTTGTACTCGTTACCGAGCTCACGCATGGCGAAGAGCACGCGACGATGCACGGGCTTGAGACCGTCCCTGACGTCCGGGAGCGCCCGCCCGACGATCACGCTCATGGCGTAGTCGAGGTAGGACTGGCGCATCTCGTCTTCGAGAGAGACGGGGAGAACTTCGCGGGCGATTTCGCTCATTCGACGGTTGCTATTTTCATTCGAAAACGAGTGCGAAATAGTACCATAGGCCACCCTTGAATTGTGGCTTCCCAGGGCCTCCCATGACTCCATCCCACCACGCCGATTCCCCCACCCTTCAGGCCGATGAGGCAGAGATCGCAAAGTTCGATGCGATCGCCCATCGCTTCTGGGATCCGCAGGGAGAATTCGGCACCTTGCACGCGCTCAATCCGCCGCGTGTCACGTTCATTTCGGAGCGCGTTTCGCTGGGCAATGCGCGCGTCGCCGACGTCGGCTGCGGTGGCGGGTTGCTTGCAGAATCACTGGCCCGCGCCGGCGCCGACGTGACAGCGATCGATTTGGCACCTTCCATGATCGAAGTCGCGAAACTGCACGCAGCCGGTGAGGGATTACGCATCGATTATCGCGTGCAATCCGTCGAAGCATTGGCCGCCGAGGCATACGGCCGCTTCGACGTCGTGACCTGCATGGAAATGCTCGAGCACCTCCCCGATCCGCAAGAGGTCATCGGCGAGCTGTCAAAATTATTGAAACCGAACGGCGCGCTTTTCGTCTCGACGCTGAACCGCAATCTCCGTTCGTTCATGGTAGCGATCGTCGGCGCCGAATATGTCACGCGTCTGGTGCCGCGTGGCACGCACGAGTACGAACGACTCATTCGTCCCTCCGAGCTTGCCCGTTGGGCACGTGCCGCCGATCTGCGTCTCGAAGAATTCGGCGGTCTCGAGTACAACCCCGTCACGCGGCTCGCGAGACTCACCACGGATGTCTCGGTCAATTATCTCGCCCACCTTCGACGGGCGGACCCGACGCCGTGACGCCCACGGCCGCGATGACGCCCGCCTCTTTCGGGGCCGATCGCGACTGGCTGCTGCGCTTTTGCCCACCCGATGCGGCCACCGCGGTCGCGGCGCTGTTCGAGATCGAGCAGGAGGTCTCCGCCAGTTTGAAGGCGGGACTCGAGCATGCCGTCGCGCACACGCGTCTCGAGTGGTGGGCCGAAGAACTCGATCGCCTGGCGCGAGGCATTCCCCGACATCCGGCGACACGAACTTTGGCGTCAAGCGCCCTGCAGCGCGGCGCGACGCCGCCCGACCTCGGTGCACTCATCGAGCACATCCGAGTCGATCTCGCATGCGTCGCGTTTCTGACGCGCGAGGAACTCGATGAATATTTTGGTTGCTGGGGAGGCAGCATCTTCCGCACCGCCGCGCTCATCGCAATCGATCCGACCCACCTC
>JBEAXT010000139.1:0-4298 GCA_041159695.1 Pseudomonadota bacterium | reverse complement strand
CGATGCTCGATCGGCAGCGCGCCGCGCGTGCACAAGACCGGAGCCCACCCGCATCATGACCCCAGGCCGATTCATCACGCTCGAAGGGATCGAGGGCGCCGGAAAGTCGACTGTCGCGGGCGCTTTGGTCGATACGTTGCGCGAACAGGGGCTCACCGTCCGACAGACCCGCGAGCCGGGCGGGACTCCGCTCGCGGAGCGATTGCGTCAGGTCGTGTTGGAGCGCGGCGACGAGTCGATCTCCGCCGAAGCCGAGACCTTGCTGATGTTCGCCGCACGTTCGATCCATCTCGAGAATCTGGTTCGACCCGCACTCGAGCGCGGCGAATGGGTCCTCTGCGATCGATTCACCGATGCCACACGGGCCTACCAAGGAGCGGGTCGAGGGGTCGATCGAGCGCTCATCGAGCAACTCGCCGCCGCCGTGCATCGCGGACTTGAACCCGATCTTACGGTGATCCTCGATTTACCGGTGCCCATGGGGCTCGAGCGTGCGCGGGCGCGCCGCCAGGCTAAGAGCGAGGCCGTCGTCGATCGGTTCGAGAGTGAAACCTTGCAGTTCTTCGAACGCGTCAGAGCGGAATATCTTGCGATCGCTGCGCGATCGCCGACTCGCTGCCGCATCATCGATGCCTCCGCAGATCCGAAGACGGTGACGGCCCACGCGCTATCGGTCTTGCGGCCGTTTCTTTGAGCGCGATGAACGGCCCTTTGGACCTCGACATTCCTTGGCTCCGACCTTTGCAGCAGTCGCTTACGGAGGCGGTCGATCAGGGTCGTCTGGGTCATGCCGTGCTCATCCAGGTCGACCCGGGTCTTGGCGGAGACTGGCTGGCCACCTGGATCTCGGCTCGGCTTTTTTGCTCAAGCGGAAAAGCGGCTGCGCCTTGCGGTCAGTGCGTGGACTGCCGACGCGTCGCTGCCGGGGAACAGCCTGATCTATTGCGCCTCAGTCCCATCGAAGAGTCCAAAGAAATACGAATCGACCAAGTTCGCGAGATGGCGGCAGAGCTCGCGCTGACCGGTCACGGTCGCGGGCGCAAGGTCGCGCTCATCACGCCTGCGGAGCGGCTCAATCGCAATGCTGCGAACGCCTTGCTCAAGACGCTGGAGGAACCCGCAGGGAACTCCTTACTCCTCCTAGTGTCGGGCGAGCCCTCGCGCTTGCCTGCGACAGTGCTGAGTCGGTGCACTCGGGTCGGCGTTCCGGTACCGAGTACGGATGAGCTCGTCAGTTGGTTGCTCACACACGGCAAAAAGGGCGTCGACTGGCGAGCGGTATTGAGCGCAATCGGTCCACGGCCGCTACTTGCGCTGCAGGTCGATGCGGAAGCCATTGCCGATTTACAGCGCGAAACCGTGCGGGCGCTCGATCAAGTGGTCTCGGGATCACTGGATCCCGTCGAAACGGCAGAGACCTGGGGCAAAGAGGACTTCGCACTCCGTATCACGTGCATCGAGAACTGGCTCGTCGGGCGTATTCGAGAGTGGGCGACGGGCAAGGGCGCATCGTCCTCAGAGGCCTTGTTTGCAGCGCTCGATGAGGCACGGGAGGCCCGTCAATGGGCCGAGACACCGATCAACAAGCCGCTTGCCCTCGAGCGCTTACTCTGGCGCCTCAACGCAGCAGCGACCACCCGGCGTCCGGGTTGAAGCGCGGCCCGTAGCGACGCTCGAGTTGCTGGAGCCGATCGATGCACGCATCGACGCCTCGGGTGTGTGCATCCTGCAACGGGCCTCCGCGAAACGGCGCAAAACCGCTACCAAAGATCACACCGGCATCGATCAGATCTTTTGAGTCGACGAGGCCCTCGCGCAGCACTGCAACGCATTCGTTGATCAACGACAGCATGAGACGGTCTTGCAAATCGGCTCGCTTGATCTCGTCGGGCCGGTTCGACATTCCCGCAAGCGGAGCGGCGGTGCGCGCATCGCGGACGACGCGGCCTTTCTCCCATTGATAAAATCCTTCGCCGGTTTTTCTGCCGAGCTTTTTTAGGGCGATCAGTGAGTCGAGAGCCGAGGTGTCGGTGACAGGGCGTCCTAAAGCCTGTCCAACGATCGCCCCGACATGCCGACAGACATCGAGACCGACCATATCCGACAACTCGACCGGCCCCACGGGCATACCGTAGTCGGTCGCCGCACGATCGATCTCGTCGAAACTGAAACCGTCCTGCGCCGCATACATCGCCTCTTGCATGTACGGCACGAGCACCCGATTGACGAGAAAACCGGGGGCGCTTCGGCACGGCAGGGGAAGCTTGTCGATTTTTCGAGCGATCGCCGTGGCGAGCGCAATCGATTCGGGTCGGGTCGTTGCGGTGTGCACCACCTCGACCAAGGGCATCAGAGCGACGGGGTTGAAGAAATGCAACCCGACGAGCCTCCCGGGTTGCGAGAGACCTTCCGCCAACTGATCGAGGGGAATGGACGACGTGTTAGTCGCGAGTATGGACCCCGCTTTCATTCGCGGCTCAAGTTGCCGATAGAGCTGACGCTTGGCATCGGCATCTTCGACGATAGCCTCCAAGACGAGATCGGCATCGTCGACGCCTGATGCGCCGAGGTCACCCCGAAGCCGGGCGGCGACCGCAGCACGCTTTGCCGGATCCTTGACGCGCTTCTCAAAGAATTCTGTGGCTCGCGCTAAACCGGCGTCGATGTACCGTTGCTCGCGATCCTGCAGGGTCACATCCAACCCTCGAAAGGCACACCACGCAGCAATGTCAGCGCCCATGACGCCGGCACCGACCACATGCACTCGCTTCGGGGGCTCCGTGACCTGCTTTCCCTGCGATTTGAGGGTGTCCTGCAGCATGAACACGCGAATGAGATTGCGAGCCGTCGGCGTCGCCGCGAGTCGCGCGATGGAATCTGCCTCGGCGACATACGCCGCCGCGCCTTGACCCCCGTGACTCACCCACAGGTCGATGATTGCGTAAGGGGCAGGGTAGTGGGCCTTGCGAACTTTTCGGGCGACCTGTGTTTCGAGCTTGGACCGCAGCAACGGACGCACGACGCCAAGACCTGCGAGTCGTTGCATCAACGGCGGACGTCGGGCACCCGGATCGTTCCGGACGAGCTCGCGGCACGCGTCACGCGCCGACGGGTTGGAGTCGGTCAGGCGGTCGACCAAACCTAAGCTCAAGGTTTTAGCGCCTTTCACGTTGCGACCGGTCAGCATGAGATCGAGTGCCGCGAGCGATCCGAGCGTCTGTACGGCGCGTACGGTGCCCCCGAAGCCCGGATGAATTCCGAGCATCACCTCGGGAAAACCCATCGTTAGACGATCGTCGTTGACCCCAACGCGATAGCGACACGCCAACGCCAACTCGAGACCGCCACCGAGCGCGAAGCCTTCGATGAGTGCGACCGTGGGGCAGGGAAGGGACTCGAGATCGGCTAGGACGCGGTGTCCGCGCTCGACGAGCGCTCGGGCCTCTTCCACGCTGCGCAACGTCGTGAATTCCTTAACGTCGGCACCGAGTATAAAGCCGGAGGATTTTCCAGAGCGCAGCACCACGCCGCGCGGCGCCCGTTCGCGAAGACCAGCGACTCGCTCGCCCAGCTCGTCGAGCACGAGAGACGACAGCGTATTGACCGAGGCGCCGGGCTTGTCGAGCGTGAGCCAGACGATGCCTTCGGCATCGGTATCTTCATGCCAGCAGTGGTGTTCTCGATCGGTCGTCACGATGCGCAATCTCCGTCGGGCTGAGTACCCGAAAATCACAGACCACAGGTCGATGATCCGAATGCAGAACATTCGGAACGCGAAAATCGATCAACTCGATTTCTTTGCTGACCAATACAAAGTCGAGCTCAAATCTGGGCAGTCGGGCGGGGAACGAAGCGATACCGCTGAGGTTGGCGCTTCGTAGACCGGTCGCGCGCATGAAGAGATAGAGCTCGTTCGTTCCCGAGAACGTATTGAAGTCTCCTGCGACGACCACCGGTTTTTGCGAGGCGAGCACGAGATCGTGCAGATGACGCAGTTGCTCCTGACGATGTCGGTATTTCAAAGACAGGTGGACGAGGAATACGCAGACGTCATCCAGCTCCATCTCGATGATGAGCCGCTTGATACCGGTCGGAAAATAGTGAAAACGTTCGCCGGTGACACGAGGCGCTGCCAATATCGCGTTGCCTTGCTTACGGACGATCGGTAATTGATTGTTGATCGATGCTGCACCGTACTTACATTCGTAGACGGTGTAGTGACCGAGGTGCTGAGCGATGTATTCGGCTTGGTTCACGAGCCCACTGCGTACCGATCCGGTGTCGACCTCGATCAAGCC
>JBEAXT010000114.1:0-5366 GCA_041159695.1 Pseudomonadota bacterium | reverse complement strand
CTCATCAATTTCGCTCATATCTGCAATGAAGCGAACGGAAACAGCGTCACTTGCATTCCAGAGTAGCTGTCCTCGGACGTCCCAGCGATCGCGGTTGTTGAAGTCGGTGTTGTCGCGCTGGTTAAGGAAGTAACCGTCTCGCTGGTTCAGCACACCCGTTAGGCTATAAGCGAGCGTATCGCTCAAGGGGCCGGTCAACTTACCCTTGAGAATGCGCTGGTTGTAATTACCGATAGTCGCTTCGACGAGACCACCCGTCTCAAACTGCGGTTTCTGCGTGATGACGCTGATAACGCCCGCCGAAGCGTTTTGTCCGAAGAGCGTGCTCTGCGGGCCGCGCAACACTTCGACGCGGGAAACGTCGACGAGGTCGCCGATGGCACCGGCCGAACGCGAACGGTAGACGCCGTCGATGAACACACCGACCGAGGGCTCGATGCCTGGGTTGTTCGCGCCGTTACCGAAGCCGCGGATGATGAAGTTGGTGTTGGTCGAGGTCTGCAGCGTCGTGACGCGCAGCGACGGAATGATCGAGGCAAGATCGCTCACGTCTTGGATCGACGCTTTGTTGATCGTCTCTACCGAGGTGACCGACACAGCGACCGGAACATCCTGCAGAGTTTGCTCGCGCTTGGTGGCGGTGACGACGATCTCTTCAAGACCTTCGCTGTTTTGCGCCACGGCCGTACCGGTGAGCAGCGTCAGCGAAACGGCGAGACCAACGATTGGGAATCTCTTCATTGACAGGCCCCTCTATAAAAACCCGTGTCGAACCCCATGGTCCGTCGGGCCGTTGTTTAGTTCGAACACCATTCTAACCCCAACCCGCGGGAAAAAACCCAAGGGGGCGCGCACTAGAGTCGCGTTTGTGGATTATTCACCACGGACCCGCTCGGCGACAGCCCGTAGGGCCGCGCCGAGTCGACGGCTGCCTTCGTCGGTGAGTTCAATGTATTTACGACGTCGGTCTTTCGGGTCCTGGGTGCAGGAGACCAGCCCCGTCTCGAGCAGTCGTTCGATACGGCGGAGGGCGGTGGTGACCGGGCTTTTTGAGGCAAGACAGAGGCTCGTAACCGAGACCCGGCGCCTCGACAGCCGTGCGCGGAGAAGCTCGGAGAGCATGCTCCAGGAGGCGTCGGGTTCGAGGATGCCGATCAAGGCGCCGGTTCGGCACTCATCGATGTCATCGACCAGCTGCAGTAATCGAAGCTCGTTAGAGGGTTCACGTAACGGAGGGCGTCTGACAGCGGGTAAGGCGGCTCGCTCGATCAGCCGTTCGAGCTGCAGGTCGGGTGTCTGAACGGCATCTTTCAAACGAGAATCCCGCTGAGCATGATGTCTTTTTTGTGCCTCGAGCACGGACCGCAACAGCGTTCGTCGTGCAACCGGTTTAGGCAGAAAGTCGGCGATCTCACCACCCCCAATCTGTGCATAACGACCGAGGACGACCGGCTCGGCGACCAGAATGACTTGAATGTCTTCGCTGAGCCCCGAATCGCGGAGCTCGGCCAAGTTGTCTCGACCCGGCACGGTTTGCGGGTCCAGCACGATCACGCCGATTTGGGGGTGTGCCCGCAGCTGCATCGCCGCGCCGCCTGCGCCGGAAATGCGATCGGAGATGAGCACCTTTAATTCGGACTGAGTCAGCGCTCGCGCCATGAATTCGGCGGACGACGGGTCGGAATCGATGAGCAAGATTAAAGACTCGCCTCGGACGTCGAGTTTTTCGGCGCTCGCCGATCGAAGCGATTCCTGGACGACATCCAGAGCCGACATCCCGAACCCCCTCAATTCTTCGAAGATTATGTGACCGGATATTTATGGGATATTTGACTCCCATGATGAACGCATCGGATAAAGAATGTCCAGATGGGTCCGATGCGGGAGGAATTCGGAGTGAGTTTTCGATGTTGTTGCGAGAATGCGACAGCATAGACCGTTGAGTCGCACAAGATTTTGCGGTCTACTTGACGAGTTTGGTCTCATCCCTTATCTCCCTTCAGGAGTTGTCCATGCGCAACAAGATCGTTGCAGTTTTTGTGGCCGCCGCGATTTCGCAGGCTGCGTTTGCTCAGAATGCCTCGCAAGGCGGTGCCGACGAACTCGAACAGGTGGTCGTCACCGGTACGCGTGTCGCGAACCGATCCGCGCTTGATACGGCCGTCCCGGTCGATATCGTGCCGACCGATGCGCTGACGAACATTGGTGTCGCAGAACTCAATCAGGCGCTCTCTGTCGCACTGCCGTCGTTCAACTTTCCGCGTCCCGGTTTGACGGACGGAACGGATACGGTTCGACCGGCAACGTTGCGCGGTCTCGCGCCCGACCAAACTCTCGTTCTCGTGAACGGCAAGCGTCGTCACACGGCAGCGCTCGTCAACGTCAACGGCACCGTGGGTCGCGGCTCTGCCGCGGTCGACCTCAATGCCATCCCGAACGCTGCGGTTCGCACCATCGAAGTGCTGCGTGACGGTGCGTCGGCGCAGTACGGTTCCGATGCCATCGCGGGCGTCATCAACTTGCGCATGCGCGAAGATCGCGACGGTGGCGAGTTCACGTTGAGCTACGGCCAGCGCGATTCGCAGTACGAAAATTTGACCGGAGCCGCGCCGTCGGGTGCGACGTGGTCGGCACCGAACGTCCTGAAGCGCAGCGTGAGCGATGGTGAAACCCTCACCCTCAGCGGTTGGAAGGGTTTCGCGCTCGGTGATTCGGGATTCCTGACGATCTCTGCAGAGTACAAAGATCAGGAGCGCACAGAGCGTGGTGGCTACGACATGCGTCGTCAGTATCCGCTCGTGAGTGGCGCGTTCGACCCGCGTGAGCTCACGTTCAACCGCTTTAGCCAGTGGTATGGCGAGCCTGAGTTGAAGCAGACCACGGTGTTTGCCAACGCGGGCTACGATCTCAGCGATTCGGCGAGCCTCTACGGTTGGGCGAGCTACCAGGATCGTTCCGCGCTGTCGGCGGGTTTCCAGCGTTTGGCGGATGACCCGTCCGGTCGTAACGTGTTGTCGATTCATCCAGATGGCTTCTTGCCGAAGATCCAGCCGGACGTTACCGACTACTCACTCGGCTTCGGACAGCGTTGGGAGATGGGCGAGTGGAACATGGACGCCTCGTTGGTCTATGGCTACAACGAGATGATGTTCACCATCGTTGATACCCTAAACCGTTCGCTCGGTGCAGCCAGCAAGACGTCGTTTGACGCGGGCGGCTACGACCACGAGCAAGTCGTATTCAACGTATCGGGCGTTCGCACGTTTGAAGTGGCGGGGCTCGCTTCGCCGTTGAACCTTGCTATGGGTGTCGAAGCACGTCGTGATGCGTACAGCATCACCGCGGGTGAGCCCGATTCGTGGCGTAACGGTGGTGTTCGTTTGCCGCTCGGTACGCCGGGCTGCACGGCGCCGACCGCTGCAGATACGGCTGCGGGTGGATGCCCGGCGCCCTCGGGTGCGCAGGTGTTCCCGGGCTTCCGTCCGGCGAACGTCGTCGACGAAAGTCGTGAGGCGGTGGGTGCATTCATCGATCTCGAAGCCAACGTGACCGACAAGCTGCTCGCGTCGTTGGCGGTTCGTGCCGAGGATTACTCGGACTTCGGCAGCAACGTGTCGGGCAAGATCGCCGCGCGCTACGACTTTAGCGATACGGTTGCGGTGCGTACGTCGTACTCGACGGGCTTCCGCGCGCCGTCGCTGCAGCAGCAGTACTTCGCGACGACGTCGACCAACTTCATCAACGGTGTTCCGTTCGACATCACGACGTTCCCTGCGACGGATCCGGTTGCTCGTGCGCTCGGTGCGAAGCCGCTTGACTCCGAAGACTCCACCAACGTGTCGGTTGGTGTGGTGTTCCAGCTCGGGGATGGCGCGAGCCTCACGCTCGATGCGTACAAGATCGAGCTTGAGAATCGCATCGTGTTGTCTGAGAACCTGACCTCGGCGGGCGTCCGTACGTTCCTCACGAGCCAGGGCTTCGTGGGTATCGGTGGTGGTCGCTTCTTCATCAATGGCGTGGACACGACGACCGAGGGTCTCGACGTGGTGTTCAACTACCCGATCAAACTCGAGTCGGGTGGCCGTTTCGACATCACGGCGACGGCGAACTTCAACGAGACGCGGGTGACGAAGATCCCGACGACGGCGCAGCTGTCGGCGTTGAGCCCGGCACCGATCCTGTTCGATCGAAACAACCGACTGACCTTCGAAAAGGGAACGCCGAAAGACAAGTTTGCACTGTCGATGTCCTGGACGCAGGGCGACTTCGGCGTAACGGCGCGTGCCACGCGTTACGGTGATGTATTGTCGGCTCAAAACGCTCCGACGGTCACGGCGCCGGACTTCCTGCTCTCGGCGAAGACCTTGGTTGATCTCGAAGCCCGTTACACCGTCAGCGAGCGCATCAAGCTCGCCGTGGGTGCGGACAACGTGTTCGACGAGTATCCGGATGCGCATCCGCCGGGCCTCAACACGACTGGTGCGACGTCGTTCTCGAACCTCTCGCCCTTCGGTCGCTCGGGCCGCTTCGTCTACGGTCGCGTGACGTTCGGCTTCTGATCCTTTGACCTTCATTGAGGTCGCACCCGAGGTCGTGCTGTTGCACGGCTTCGCGGTGCCGACCCAAGACCTAGACGCGGCGGTCGAGGACATCTCGGCCGCCGCTTCGTTTAGGCACCTCAAAACTCCGGGTGGCCGATCGATGTCCGCCGCGATGACGAGTTGCGGCGCTTGCGGTTGGTATAGCGATGTTCGGGGTTATCGCTACGAGCGGGTTGATCCTTTGACGGGTAAACCCTGGCCAGCGATGCCCGATCGGTTCGTAAGGCTTGCGGCTGAGGCGTCGATGGCGGCGGGGTTTGGGCCCTTCACGCCCGATACGTGTCTCATCAATCGTTATGCTCCAACCGCTCAGATGGGCGCACATCGCGATGCAGACGAGCGAGATTTCTCGCAACCCATCGTGAGCGTCACGCTCGGCACGCCTGCCACGTTTCTTTGGTATGGCGCAGCGCGCCGCGGGTCTCCCAAGAAAGTCCGCTTATTGCCCGGAGACGTGCTCGTCTGGGGCGGCGCTGCACGTCAGGGTTATCATGCCGTTCAAAAGCCGGAAGGCGGGATCCGCATCAACCTGACTTTTCGCAAAGCGCTGTAGCTTATGCGGCGCTCCAGCGCCACGAGGCGTGGGGCTCCGGCGATGCCTCGGCTTTACACCAATACTCGCTCGATACCGCCCGCATTGGCCTGTTCGACGTACTCGCGCATCCAGTTTTCGCCGAGGACGTGCTTGGCGATCTCGACGACGATGTAGTCGGCATCGAGTGCGGTCTCGTCTTCGTATCGCTTGAGTCCTTGCAGACAGGACGG
>JBEAXT010000007.1:0-17359 GCA_041159695.1 Pseudomonadota bacterium | reverse complement strand
GAGTACGCGGTCGCGCTCCCGGACATCGAAAAATACATCGGACGTAAGCTGCCCTACGAACCGATCACGCCGGACATGCTCCCCGAAATCAAATGGCCGCCACGCCGCAGTTTTGCCGAGCACGGTGGACGACCGGGCGGCGGTCGGCCTGGTGGAGGCAGGCCGGGAGGCGGAGGTCGTCCTGGCGGCTCCTCGTCGCGAGGCGGCCCTCGAGGGGGACGCGGACGTCGCGGCCCGGGCTGAACGTTTGGTTTAGAGCAGATCGACGACGCCGTCGATCGCTGAAAATTCCTCGTGATTGTGTGGCTCGCGAGAGGAGTCCGGACGCTTCACGCCGTACACCCATCGCACGCCGGCTTCGATGGCTGCGTGCAACACGGCTTTACTGTCGTCGACAAACATCGTTCGCACAGGATCGAAAGGTTCGACCCGGCGCGCGGCGATCCAAAACTTTTGATCTTCCTTCGGCGCGCCGAATCCGTGCGAGGTATACGCCGCGTCGAGGTAACGAAGCACCCCCGTACGCTCCGCCTTGATGCCCAGAATGACTGGATGCGAGTTAGTCATCAGCACGAGCCGCTTGCCCCGCTCGCGAATCTGCTCGAGAAAGCGTCGCGCCCCGGGCAACCACGCTACTCGGTGCGCTTCGTCACGGTGGACACGCTCGATGTCGATACCGAGTTGTGCGCTCCAGTAGTCGATCGAATACCAATCGAGCGTACCCTGTACTCGTTTGAAACGAGGAGCGAGTTCAGCATGAGTTTCGGCGAGCGACAGCCCATGGTTCTCGGCATAGATCTCAGCGACTCGCGCGAGCCAGATGTAATTGTCGAAGGCGAGATCAAGCAGCGTGCCGTCGAGGTCGAGCAGCACGGTATCGATCTCGTCCCAGCGGGGCGACTGTTCGGGGCGCAATGACATGGGACTATCATACCGACGATGAGCTCTCCCCCCATTGCCGATCTGCATCTGCATAGCCATCACTCCGACGGCCTGCTCACACCCGAGGCACTCATCGAGCTCTGCGCCTCTCGGGGAGTGGGTTTGGCTGCACTGACCGACCACGACACCGTCGCCGGTTGCGAGGCCGCTCGTCTCGCCTGTGCCCAACACGGCATACGCCACGTCGCCGGTGTCGAAGTGTCATGCGGATGGAATGGTCAAACCCTGCACGTCATCGGACTCAATTTTGATATCGCCCACTTGGAACTGACTACGCATCTCGCACAGATTCGGATGCGACGAGCCGCCCGATTGATCGAAATCGGCGAGCGCCTCGAGCGCAAGGCAAAAATCGCCGCACGATCTTTGGTGGACGGCGTCCTCGCGCAAACCGAAGTTCCGACTCGTATGCACCTCGCCCGCTCGCTCGTCGATGCTGGACACGCACGCGATGTCTCGGAAGCTTTCGAGCTATGGTTGTCCCGCGGCACTCCAGGCCATGTTCCTGAGGAATGGCCATCGCTTCTCGACACGGTCGCCGTATTGCGCGCGGCCGGCGCTCACGTGGTACTCGCCCACCCGCATCGATATCGTCTATCCGGCGGCGCCTTGCGACGTCTGCTCGGCGAGTTTCGCGAGGGTGGCGGCGAAGCCATCGAGGTGGGACTCGCCGGGATCGGACCGTCCGACCTCGACAGGCTCGCCACGCTTGCGCGGACGATCGGGTTTGCAGCCTCCACAGGCTCGGATTTCCATGATCCTTCGGTCCCGTGGAATCCTCCGGGACGCTTCGCTAAGCTACCGGCCGACCTCGAACCTCTGGCGGCGCGGCTCGGATGACCGGGAACGACGACAACGAAAAAGTCGACCGCGAACTGTTTCGCAATGTCGAAAAATTGCGTCAGTTGCGCATCGAGCACCGGGACCTCGACGAGATCATCTCGCGCCTCTCGATGGATATCCATGTCGATGAGATTCAGCTGAAACGCCTCAAGAGACGCAAACTGATGCTCAAAGACCAGATCGAGCGCTACAGCAGCGAACTCATCCCCGACCTCAACGCCTGAACTTTCACGCGAGACTCTCCTGATGAACCCCACACCCAGCCCCGGCGAAGCATTGCTTCGGGAGCTCCTGAGCAGCGACGGTGTCAACGAAATCATCGCGATTCTGCTCGCCGTCGTCGTATCGCTGATCGTCAATCGACTGATGCGCGGTTCACTGAAGCGCCTACGCGAACGTCGTGGACGCAGCACGCTTTCGGAAGGCGCAATCATCATCGCCCCGTTTTTCGTTGCTACGGTTTTGGTAGCGATGGCGATTGGACTCATGCGCCAGGCGGGCGCGCCAGACGCCATCCTCGTGCTCGCCCTCCAACTCGTCGTCGTGCTCGGGGCGGTTCGCTTCAGTATCTTCCTCCTGCGATTACTGCTCGGCGAGGAGAGCTTCGCCGCACGCTGGGAAGTGAGGCTGACCCTCTTGGTTTGGGTCAGTCTCGGTCTGCAATTGCTGGGCGCCTTCGACTGGCTCGAGCAGACCCTGGATACCGTCGACCTGCTGCCCGGTAAGGCCGTATTCAGTCTCTGGGCTTTGCTGCGAGGTATCGTGATCGTCGGCGGATTCGTTGTCGTGACGACGTTAGCCGCTAAAGCCATCGAGCGTCGCGTGATGTTGCTCGAAGACATCGCCCCCTCGACCCGCGTCGGTATCATCAAGGGCAGTTACTTCCTGCTCATTTCTATCGGCTTACTGCTCGGTGTCAATTCGGCGGGCGTCGACCTCACCTCGCTCACAGTGCTAACCGGCGCCGTCGTATTCGCGCTCGGCTTCGGTATCCGCGACATCACCAGCAACTTCGTCAGCGGCTTCGTGCTGCTCATGGACAAGTCGATCAAGCCGGGTGATGTCATCAGCTTTCATCAGCACACCGGTACCACCTCGGACAACTTCGGCTGGGTTCAGGAGTTGCGCGGACGATATGTCGTCGTACGCGATCGCGATGGCGTCGAGTCGCTGGTTCCCAACCAAAATCTCATCACCAACTCAGTGATCAACTGGAGCTATTCCGATCAGCGTGTGCGTCTGCGCCTGCCGGTGATGATCAGTTACGACGACGATCCGGAGTTGGCGCTCGATCTGCTCGTCAAGGCCACGAGCGATCATCCACGGATCCTCATCGATCCTGCGCCGGTATCACGCCTGCTGTCCTTTGAAGATTACGGCATGAAGCTCGAGGCCCGTTTTTGGATCCGCGATCCGATGAATGGCGTCAACAACGTGCGCTCGGACGTCAATCGACGGATCTGGAAGCTCTTCAAGGAGCACGGCATCAAGATTCCGGTGGCGCAGCAAGAAGTGCGAGTCCTCGATCACCACGCGGCGACGACACGTACCGGTTTGCCCTACGATGCCGATACGCGCCGGTAGCGCGCTGATTCCCGATACCGACCTCTCGGTCGCGTTCATTCGCGCCGGAGGCCCGGGGGGCCAGAACGTCAACAAAGTGGCGAGTGCCGTGCAGTTGCGCTTCGATCTCGCCGGCTCCGCTGCGCTCAGCGACGTCGTCAAACATCGGCTGCGAATACTGGCCGGTCGGCGTCTCACGGACGACGGCTCGGTGCTCATCATCGCGCGCGAATATCGCAGTCAGGAACAAAATCGGCGCGAAGCGGAACAAAGATTGGCGGATCTCGTATCTCGGGCGCTGATCGAACCCAAGGTCCGACGCAAAACCAAACCCACACGAGCTGCCGGCCTTCGCCGTCTCGAGGGCAAGACCCGTCGCTCATCGGTCAAACGTCAGCGCGGTCGCGTTCGCGATCAGGATTGAGCGATAGGCTCGATCTGCGTCACCTGCAAGATGCTGTGACGGATCTGCTCTGAGAGCACAAACTCGGCATCAGCGGCGACACGCAAAAACACCTCGTCAAATACGAGACGCCCCGCCTCGTCGGCGCGGATCACCCGTCGACGAAGCAGTAGCGAGATGAAGTTGTCGAACATCGTCCGATCCGAAAACTCAGGGGAATTGAACCCATAGATCATATTGATCCGCTGTGCCGTGAGTTGACAGCGTTCGGCCAGCTCGCGCGCCGACAGTACCCCGGAGCCCGCGTGCATCAGCGTGGCGATGGCGAGGTAATACCGTTCGATGGTCTGGACTGATGCTTGCGCCAACAACGATAACTGCACCGCCTGTGGTGAGCTCGGCGCGGGGCGACGCCAGGCGTCCTGCGCCTCGATACGCTCGAGCACGCCGAGCTCGGCGAGCGCATCGAGCAATCGGCGCATGACAGCCGGCAACTCCTGCTCACTCCACTTCAGAAACAGTTCGGAGGCGATGTAGGGGTACACGCGCCAGGCCAGACGCTGAATATCTTCCGTGCGCACCACCGAATTGGAGATGAACGCGCAGGCGATGAGCGAGGGCAGTGTGAATAGATGCAACACGTTATTGCGGTAATAGGTCATGAGCACGGCCATCTCGTCGGTGATACGAACGAGGTCGCCGAGCTTGTGCGTCTGACGCTGTAAGACCTTCATCGACTCGCCATAAGCGATCACACCGGCTCCGTCGAGATCGGTGATCGTCACCCGCTCGTCGTAGGGCGCCATACGCAACAACTTCAAATAAAGCTCACACTGACGCGCAAGATCGCTGACCGGCATGGCTTGGCGCGGCATGGCGAGCAGCGTCACCGCAAGTAAATTGATCGGCGTCACGGCAGCGGCAGCGTTGATGCGTTGCATGATGCGTTCGGCGAGATCGTCGACGACGGCCGACACCCACGGCGCCCGACCTTCCTCATCGAGCGCAGCAAGACGCCAGTCGCCCACCTGCTGCTGCAGCACCTCATCGAGCAAGATCGGCTCGCCGACGTTCACGTGGACACGACCGAACTTCTCGCGCAAGACGCGTAGCGCTCGCACGAGATCGCCGAGGCTCTCTTTGCGCTTCGGCTGGCCCGATAACTCACCGACGTACGTCCCCGCCTCCACGATGCGCTCGTAACCGAAGTACACCGGCACGAAAACGACGGGCCGACGCGGATCGCGTAGGTGACTGCGCACCGTCATCGAAATCATGCCGGTTTTCGGCTGCAACAGTCGGCCGGTTCGGGAACGCCCGCCCTCCACAAAATATTCGATCGAGTGACCGCGGGCCATGATGGCAGCGAGATACTTCATGAACACGGCGGTGTAGAGCGCGTTTCCCGCAAAGCTTCGACGGATGAAGAATGCGCCTCCCTTACGCAAGAACCGACCGATGACCGGAATGTTGAGGTTGATACCGGCCGCAATATGCGGCACGGCATAACCCTGTTTGTAGATCACGTAGGACAACAGCAAGTAATCCATGTGACTGCGGTGGCAGGGCACGAAAACGACTTCGCGATCCCGCGCGACCTCGCGTAGGGTCTCGGCATGATTGAAGGTCACACCATCGTACAGGCGGTTCCACAAACGACCGAGAAATCCCTCCATGAAGGTGATGAAGACGTGCGAGTAATTCGCCGCGATCTCCTCGAGATAGCCCTTGGCCACCATGAGCGCCCGGCGTCGGGGCAGTTTCTTCTCGCGTATCTCGGCAGCCATCGCCGCACGAACGGCGCGGGTGGATAGAACGCGGTGCAAGATCGTTCGACGATGCGAGAGATCCGGCCCAATACGCGCGGCACGCTGCCTGCGAAAGCTCGCGCGTTGGGCACGGGCGATGCGTGCGGCCTGGGTTGCTGCACTCCCCCCCTCGGCGATCAAGCTGCGCAAACTCACCGGCTCGCCGATCTCGATCATGGTGAATCGCCCGTTGATGAGCACCTGCATGAGCTTGCGGAAGCCGCTGCCCAGCACCCAGTTCTCGGTAAAGAGCAATCGCCACCACGAGCCCTCTTTTTGCGGAGCACGGCCCCAATAGACAGCGATGGGTACGAGCCTCACGTCGAGTGTCGAGTCTCGCTCGAGCGCTTGAATCATTCTGACGAGCTCGACGGGAGGACGCCGATCGATACGCGGATCAAAGATTCCACGTGTTCTCAAAAGTGGAATCGCGGCATGTACAGCGCTCTGCTTGCGGCCCAGTATGCGCCCCGACGGCCGAGGTAAATGCTCACGCTTACACAGATTCTCAAGGGCAGCGAGATCGACAGCGCTGCGTCGCTCGAGCACGTAACAGACGGGCGAGGCTTGGATGGCGCCGATACTGGCCGTCGCCGATTCGGGTCTGACCTCGGGTCGAACCCAGAGATCGAGCCCTCGGCGCAGCACGGCACTCAGTGCGCGGACCTCAGGCATCGAGGCTCCTGAGGAAATCGCGTAGCCAGCCGGCGATTCGGGGTAACGAGGTATGAAGTCGGTGGTCGTCGTCGACGAGGTAGGTCAACGCACGTTGCGAGTCGGCGAAGGCGAGTCCTTTGGCCACGGGAACGATATCGTCCCGCCAGCCGTGGACTACGACCGTCGGGCAAGGCTCCGCGAGCGGCGTCGGCGGCAAGCCCGGGAGATCAAAGGCGGGTGCCATCAAAAAGAGCCCAGAGGCGCTGACGGGACGGGACGCGGCTGCAGCGAGGAAACCTCCTAGACTGGAGCCGACCAACACGGGATGCGGCGGCAACGCGCGACAGGCGTCGAGCAGTTTTTCGAGGCGCCCTTCGACCGTCTCGATTCCTCGGTAGTCCACCGACTCGACGCGCCAGTGGAGCGCTCGTGCGATCTCCGCCAGCGCGAGAATTTTGGTACCCCACGGCTCAGAGTCCTTGCCGTGCGAAAAGACGATCGTTTTTGCCCCCACGCTCACAAGTGTACCCGCTGCATCGTGACGGTGCGGACTACGGGGTCGACGGACGCTCAGGGCTCCTGACCCGGAGATCCGCTCTGGCCATCCCAGGTGGCACCGATAGGCACGGCATTGCGAACGCGGGTTGCTCCGGCGATCAGGCTTTCGTAGCTGACATCCGCGCGCGAGATCGCGACGGGCAGGCCCCGAGGCGCATGGCTGAACCGCGATACCGCATCCCAATCGATGCTGGCACCCCGCGTCTTGAGGTCTCGCTGAATCTTTGCCGCCACGCCCCGCGACAACAACCGTTGTTGCGCTGTCTTCCAATCACGCGGATCGTCCTCGAGAACGTCGAAGGCCTGCATATGGAGTTGCCCTTCGTGCCAACCGAAAACGAAGGGTTGGTTGACCACCGTCACTTTGACGCCCGGCCGAACGAGGTCATAGAGAAACTCCACATCCTCGGGAAAGAGCCGGATGCAGCCATGGCTCGAGCGCAGCCCCACGCCGGCCGGTTTGTTGGTTCCGTGAATGAGATAGCTTGGCCAACCGAGATAGAGCGCACGGGTACCCAGAGGATTATCCGGGCCGGGCGGTACGACAGCGGGGAGGATTTCGCCGTCTTTCGCATGCTCCGCGCGAACGCCGGGGCCGGGACGCCAAGGCGGATTTCGAGCCATGCGGGTGACCGTGGTCGAACCAACGGGTGTCGCCCAACCGACGCGACCGATACCGATGGGAAAGGTGTAGACCACCTGAGACTCGCCGCGCGCAGGCCGTGGGAAATAATAGAGCCGCATTGCGGCAAGATTGATGACGATGCCTTCGCGGGGTGCATTGGGGAGCAAATGCTGAGTCGGCAGGACGATCTCGCGGCCTTCGCCCGGTAACCACGGATCGACGCCAGGATTGGCACGCACGAGCTCTTCATAGCCCACGTTGAAGCGACGGGCGAGATCCGTAAAGGTATCTTCGTTATCCGCCCGTGTGACCCGCAGTTCCCCGACCATGTCCGTGTCGGGTCGGGCCAACTCGAATCGGTGAGTACTCAAAGAATAGGGTTCGTCGATGCCGGCGATCGGTGGCACGGCAACGGGTGCAGCGGACTCACGCTGGGCGATGGAGCCGCACGCCGCGATCAGAGACACGGCGCCGAGAACGGCCAGACGACCGGAAACGAGGCAAAGCGTCCTCATGGGCGCAAAGATTACAGCAGGACGGGCCGGTTAGGCTGCTCGTTGGGATCGCCGCCCTCGTTCGGGAAGTGCCGCGCGAGCAAAGCACCGACGCCCTCGATCCCGGCAATCGCGCCTTCAGGGAATCGCCCCTCGCGAAAATGCCGTTCCATCGTTCGGCAAATCTCCTCCCACTCTTCGGCGGCGACCCGCGCGGCGATCCCGCGATCGGCCACGATTTCGACGTCATGCTCGGCCATCAGCAGATAGATCAGCACGCCGTTGTTTCGCTCCGTATCCCAGACGCCGAGTCGACCAAACAACTCGACCGCACGTTGTCTCGGCGTTCGTCTCGCCCATAAGTCGCCGAGATCGAGTGCCGTCTCGATCACGAACCGGATCTCACCGGCATGCTTCGACTCGACGGTGGTGATGGCCTTCTCGATCGAGCGCAAGGCGTGAGTCGGAAAGCGACGTCGGGTGGCGAGCGGTGTCGCGCTCAAATTTTTGATCCATCGATCAAACGTGCTCATATCGCGAGTCGCTCCTCACCAACGCCCGGAGGCGCCGCCGCCCCCGAATCCGCCGCCGAGTCCGCCAAAGCCGCCCCCTCCGAAACCTCCGCCACCGAAACCGCCGCCACCGAAACCGCCGTCCCAACGCCCACGACGACCGTGACTCGCGAATCGACCCGTCGGTACACCACCGGCGAGCGCCACGACGAAGCCGACGACGCCGGCTAAAAACGCCATACCGATCGCACCCGTCACCAGCAGCCCCAGCGCGCCGAGCACGCCGCCCGTAGTGACGGCGCCGAGAATCCGCCCCAAAATTTTTCTCAAAATGGCGGACAGAACGATCGCCAGAACGAAGATCAGTCCGAGGATATTTTCTAACCCGCCCTCTTTGCCGCCTTGCCACTGCTGCTCGGGCTCGGGCAGCGGCTCACCATCAACGACGGAGATCATGCGATCGACGCCCGCATTGATTCCCCCCGCGTAATCCCCGCCGCGGAAGAGCGGCGTGATGGTTTCCTGAATGATGCGGTTGGAAGTGAGATCGGTGAGTACGCCCTCGAGGCCTCGGCCCACTTCGATGCGTAATCGTTTGTCGTCGACCGCGACGATCAGTAACGCGCCATCATCGACACCCTTGCGTCCGAGTTTCCAGGCGTCGACGACACGGATTGAGTACTGCTCGATTTCTTCGGGCGCCGTGCTTGCCACGGCAAGCACCGCGATCTGAGCCCCTTTCCGCGCTTCGAACGCCGCGAGCTTTTCTTCGAGCGCGGCCTCTTGGGCTGCCGAAAGGACGTCTGCAGAGTCCGTCACCCGACGTTCGAGCGATGGAATGGGCTGCAAACCCTGCGCCGAGACGGCCCATGGAGCCGCCGCGACGAGCAGGACGAGAGGCAGAAATGCGCGACGCACGTCGATAAGCGTCAGGGCGCGGGGGTGCCGAAGTCGACCGTAGGCGCAGCCGATATGGCCGCTTCGTTTTCGACCGTGAAGTTCGGCTTCACCTCGTAACCAAACACCATCGCAGTCAGATTGGACGGAAACTTGCGAATGGTCCCGTTGTAATCCTGAACGGCAGCGATGTAACGATTGCGCGCGACGGCGATTCGGTTCTCGGTGCCTTCAAGCTGCGCCTGCAGATCACGGAAATTTTGATCCGACTTCAGTTGCGGGTAGTTCTCGGTGACCATCAAAAGGCTTTTGAGCGCCTGGGTCAACTCGCCCTGGGCGGCCTGATACCGCTGCAAGGCCGCCGGGTCGTTCACGAGCTCGGGCGTCACCTGAATCGATGTGGCGCGAGCGCGCGCTTCCGTGACGCCGACGAGCACTTTCTCTTCCTGCGCCGCAAAACCTTTTACGGTATTGACGAGATTCGGAATGAGATCAGCGCGGCGCTGATATTGATTAACCACCTCGGACCACGATGCCTTGATGGCTTCGTCCTGCGTCTGAATCGTGTTGTAGCCACAGCCCGACAGTCCGAGCGTGGCGACCAACATGAGCACGGCAATGATTTTTTTCATGAAGGTTCCTCGAGTTTGCACCACCGCGGTGTCCTTAATTACCAAATTTTCACACGCTCACTCGGCTCGCGATATAGCCGATCGCCCGGTTTGACACCGAACGCCTCATAAAATTCCGTCATGTTGCTGACGACGCCGTTGCAGCGATACTCGCTCGGGCTGTGCGAGTCGGTCACCAAGCGCACACGCAACTCATCGTCGCGGTACTTACGACGCCAGATCTGCGCCCAACCCAGGAAGAATCGCTGCGGACCCGTGAAGCCGTCGATCACAGGCGCCGGTTTGCCATTAAGCGAAAGCGTATAGGCACGAAAGGCCACTGCGAGACCGGATAAATCGCCAATGTTTTCGCCGAGCGTGAGATCACCGTTGATCGAGCGATCATCGATCGGCTTAAACGCGCTGTACTGCTTAGAAAGTCGCCCCGCGCGCTCACGGAATCGGACGTTGTCGTCGAAGGTCCACCAGTCACGCAGATTACCCTCACCATCGTAGCGACGACCGGAGTCGTCAAAGCCGTGGCTGATCTCGTGACCGATCACACCACCGATTCCGCCGTAGTTGACCGCATCATCGACGTTCGGATCAAAAAACGGCGGGCGGAGAATCGCTGCCGGAAAAACGATCTCGTTCATCGGTGGGCTGTAGTACGCGTTGACGGTCTGCGGCGTCATTCCCCACTCGCTGCGATCGACCGGCTGGCCGAGCCGCGCCATCTGTCTTCGAAACTCGAATTCATTGACGCGACGCAGATTGCCAAGCAAATCGTCGGCTCGTACCTCGAGCTGGGTGTAGTCGCGCCATTTGTCCGGGTAACCGACCTTCACCGAAAACGCAGCGAGCTTGCGTTTTGCTTCGGTCTTAGTGTCGGGCCCCATCCACTCGAGCTCGTCGATCGATTGCTCAAAAGCGACGCGCAGGTTCGCGACGAGCTCACGAATACGGATACGCGCCTCTGGCGGGAACGTGCGCTCCACGTAGAGTCTGCCGGCGATCTCGCCGATCGAGCGATCGATGAGCGTCAGACCCCGACGCCATCGCGGCTGCTGCGCCTGAACGCCTCGCAGTGCCCGCTCGCGGAACTCGAAACGGGCCAAATCGTAGGCCGCCGGAAGAAACGACGCATTGGCATCGAGTAGACGGAAGCGAAAATACTCGCGCCAAGTCGCGACGGGCGTGGCGCGAACGAGCTCACCGAGCTGCTTCACATACGTCGGCTGACGAATATCGAACTCGGTTATCGTCGCCGCCTCGGGGCCGAGCCCCTCCACGAAGAACTTCCATCCGAAGGCGGGCATCGCAATCGATGCGTCCGCGATCGCCGTACGGTTGTACGTTTTGACCGGATCACGATTCTCGACACGAGTCCAATGCAGTCGCGCGATCGCCGTCTCGAGCGCCACGATCCGCGCTGCCGCAGCACCGGCCTCTGTCGAACCCGAAAGTTTCAACAGTGTCTCGGCATATGTCGCGAGGTCTGCACGCGCTTTGGCATTGCGCGCGTCCTCGTTTAAGTAGTACTCGCGATCCGGCATCGTGAGACCGCTCTGCGACATACCCGGCAAATAGCGGCTCGACTGACGTCGATCTTGGCCCACGTAGGCATTGACTGGAGCGCCCACCCCAAGCCGCTGCGCCCGGCCGAAGTACGCGAACACTTCATCGACTGAGGCGAGCGCGCCGATTCGATTGAGCTCCGATTCGAGCGGTGCGATGCCGCGCGCCTCGATCGCCGCGGTATCCATGAACGCCGCGTAAAAGTCGCCGAGCTTTTGCATGTCGGATCCCGGGGCGCGCTTCGGATCGGCAGCAGCCGATTCCACAAGCTCGCGCAAGGTGGCGAGCGCATCGTCTTCGAGCTTGCTGAACGTTCCGTAATTCGATCGGTCCGCCGGGATCTCGGTCCGGGTGAGCCAAGTGCCTCCCGCGAACCGATACAAATCGTCTTGAGGGCGAACACTGCGATCGAACCCCTCAAGATCGAGACCTGATCGCAACGACGCAGCGCCTGCAGGATTCGGTATGGCGCCTGCCGCATCCGCCGCAAAGCCCTCCGCCACCAAACCCACACTCATTGCAACGATCGTCGAAAAAACGCCAAGACGAATATTCATTTGCCGCTTCCTGTCACCGAGTAACGCCCACAGAGAGGCGCAAGATTACCGCGTCTCACCTCGCCGGGGACACCTCGCACCATTATCCTTAGTCGCCATGTCCCGCTACCGACCTCCGACGACCCCCGGCTCCAAATTCATCACCCAGGAAGGTCACGCGCGGCTGACCGCCGAGCTCGACCAGTTGTGGCGAGTCGAGCGACCACAAGTCACTCAAGCTGTCAGCGAAGCCGCTGCACAGGGCGACCGCTCCGAAAACGCCGAATACACCTATGGCAAACGTCGACTGCGGGAGATCGACCGTCGCGTACGATTCTTGCGCAAACGCCTTGAGGGAATGTCGGTCGTCGATCGACCCCCCGACGATCGACACCGCGTATTCTTTGGCGCGTGGGTCACGCTCGAGGACGAATCTGGGCATACGACGACCCACCGGATCGTCGGACCCGACGAGTTCGACCTCGCGCCCGGCTACATCAGCATGGATGCTCCGCTCGGACGCGCCCTACTCGGCAAGCGCCTCGACGATGAGGTGACGGTGTCGACCCCTGCAGGCCAGCGGACCTGGCTCGTCGCCGAGATCCGCTACACCTGATCGACTCAAACCCTGACGTTCTTGAACTGCCAGGGGTCGTCGCGATCGATGTCCTCCGGAAAGAGGCTCTCGCGACCCGTCAGCGGGTTCCAGCCCGTGTACTCGCCCACCACGGGGCCGAGATAAGGCTTGCAGATCTCGAGGTTGCGACGGAAATCCATCTCATCCGGCTCGACGACACCGCGGTTCGGATTTTCCATGGCCCAAATCACGCCAGAGAGCACGGCCACCGTCACCTGCAAGCTTGTCGCATTGTTGTACGGGCAGAGCTTGCGCGCCTCGTCGACCGAGAGCTGCGACCCGTACCAATAGGCATTACGAGAGTGCCCTGCGAGAAGTACGCCGAGCTCGTCGATGCCGCCCGACGAAATTTCGTTCATCAAGATACGCTGCTGCGACTGCATGACGAAGTTTCGACCGGCGAGTTCGTGCACGGACAGCACGGCGTCGTCACAGGGGTGATAGGCGTAGTGCACCGTCGGACGGTAAACGACCTTGTCCCCCTCTTTGACGGTGAGGTAATCCGAGATGGAAATCGACTCACCGTGCGTAATCGCAAAACCGTGAAAGTGCCCCGCCTTCGGCGTCCATGTGCGTACACGAGTTGCGGCACCCGGCTGCGTCAAAAAAATCGCCGATCCGCGGCCGAAGTCGTGGCGCTGCCCGTCTTTCGGGAAATGCTTCTCATGAGCACCCCAACCGAGCTCGCAGGGCTGGCACCCTTCGCTCACGAATCCGTCGCAAGACCACGTATTCACGAACTCCCCGGGGCGCTTTCGCACCGGGCTGACCTGCGTATCGCGCTCGGCGATATGAATCACCTTGATGCCGAGCAGGTGCGCGAGTGTCGCCCACTGCTCACGCGTCTGCGGATCGCCGGCGGCCACGCCGGTGTCTGCGGCGATGTTGAGCATGGCCTGCTTCACGAGGTGGGAGACCAGACCCGGATTCGCCCCGTGGGTCAGTACCGCGGTCGGCCCGCCCTCACGGCCCTTGCGCAAGGCGAGCGCCGTCTCACGCAATGCATAGTTGGTGCGCAGACTCGCCGGCGTGCTCTTGTCCGTATAACCGCCCGCCCAAGGCTCGATGCAGGTATCGAGATAGAGCGCCCCGCGCGCTTGGCAAAACTCGATGAGCGCAACCGAGGACACATCGACCGAGACGTTGACGAGAAAATCGCCGCGGCCCACGAGCGGACCCAACGTGCTCTCCAGATTGGCGGGCACGATCGGCTGAACGATGAACTTCACCCCGTAATGCACCGCCACATCGGCGCCGCGCTCGTCCGCGGAAACGACGGTGATGCGGTCTGCTGACGTCCCGATGTGTCGAAGGATCAGCGGCAATACGCCTTGTCCGATACTGCCGAAACCGACAAACACGATCCGCCCCGGGAAATTCACGTGAACCTTGTGCTCGCTCATGATGTTTTCTTTGACGACTCCATTTGGTTTTTTCGAACGTTAAGCCGCACGCCAGTGCGGCGGGAAAGTGCGATCGTACCCCGGCAGCGCCTCAATGCGCGCCAACCAACGACCGAGCGCCGGGTAATTAATTTCGATGGGCAGGAAGCGCCGGGCGAGATCCTCTGCTCCGGGTCTTGCCAGCGCCCGACGCAACAACTGAATCGACGGAAAAATCACCATGTCGATGGCGCTGTAGTCGTCGCCGACGATCCAGTCGAAGCGCGAGACACGCATTTCGATCGTGCGTGCCTCACGCGCCACGACATGCATCGCGTCCGTCAAAGCGTCTTCGCTGAGCGGAGGTTCCTCGACCGGATTCGATCCGCCGCCGAGCAGCGTCCGACAGATGCCCATGATGTGGGGCTCGGTGTACGCCTGGAATTCTTCGATCACCCGGACGATCACGGCCGCCTCCTCGGGCGTCCGCCCGAAAATCGGTGGCTCGGGGTACTTGCGATCGAGGTAGTACAGAATCGCGACCGATTCGAAAACGACGTAGTCGTCATGCCTCAGTACCGGCAAACGCCCACGCGGATTCATCGCCAGCATCTGCGGCGATTTGTGTTCCTGGAACGCCAACTGAAGAAGGTGGCTGTCGTAGGCGAGGCGCTTGTGTTCCAGCGCCAGCAATACCCGCCAAGAGTAGGCGCTGCCGCTGGCCCACCAAAGGTCGATGGACATGGGCCGGGATTGTAACGGCAACCTCTCCGCCGGAGAATTCGGCCTCGCCGGTATCGGCCCGGGCTTCGTAGGACCTCCGCATGCGCTTCACCACCCTGATCGACGTCGAATCGCTCGCCGCCCGCCTGTCCGATCCGACTTGGGTCGTGCTCGACTGCCGCTTCGAACTCGGCAAGCCTTCGGCGGGCGAGGAGGCCTACCGGGCGGGGCATATCCCGGGTGCCCGCTATGTCCACCTCGATCGTGATCTTGCGGCGCCGATCAGCCCCGTCTCGGGTCGCCATCCCCTGCCCGCCCCGGATATTTTTTCTGCGCGCGCCGGGAAGTGGGGCATCGACGCGACGTCACAGGTCGTGGTCTATGACCAAGGCAACAGTTTTTTTGCTGCCCGTGCGTGGTGGGTGTTTCGCTGGTTGGGCCACGATGCCGTCGCGGTCCTCGATGGGGGACTCTCGGCATGGCAGCGCGCCCATCATCCCCTCGAACAAAAAGAGCCCGAGGCGTCGCCGAAAAACTTCGTCGCGCGACCCAACAATGAATTCGTCGTCGACACCCCATCCGTGCTTCAGGCCGTTCTTGCGGGTGACTGGGTCGGCGGCCGACAGCGATTAGTAGATGCTCGCGGCGCCGATCGGTACGCCGGAGAAAACGAAACGATCGATCCGGTCGGCGGACACGTGCCGGGCGCCATCAACCATCACTATGCCCGCAACTATCGGCCAGACGGCTGCTTTCAAGATGTCGCGACCTTAAGGTCGATGTGGCAGAGCACGCTCTCGGGTGCGGACCCATGTAACATGACCATGATGTGTGGCTCGGGAGTGAGCGCCTGCGTCAACCTGCTGGCACTCGAGCATGCGGGGCTAAAGGGCGCGAAGCTCTACCCGGGGTCGTGGAGTGAATGGGTGCGCGACACGTCGCGCCCCGTTGCCAAAGGAACTTGATTGAAGATGAACGCTAACCCGAATTCTTTGACAAATAACGAGATCTCGACGGGCGGTCTCACGACGTCGACTCGACGGGGCCCTCCCTGGAGCGTGTCGGATTCGCGAGACCTCTATCACGTCCAGGCGTGGGGCCAGGGTTACTTCGGTATCAACGACAAAGGCCATGTCGTCGTTCGACCCGAGCAAACGCCCGGACGCGAGATCGACCTGTTCGAGGTCGTTCAAGGGCTCAAAGAGCGCGAGCTCACGACTCCAGTCGTAGTGCGTTTCTCAGGCATTTTGGCGCATCGCTTACGTCAGCTGAACGACGCCTTCGCGCGCGCCATCGCGGAGAACGACTATCGCAATCGATACGCCGCCGTATTCCCCATCAAGGTCAATCAGCAGCGTCTCGTCGTCGAAGAGGTGTTCCGATACGGCGCGGAATTCGGTTTTGGTCTCGAGGCGGGCAGCAAGCCGGAACTTCTTGCGGTCATGGCGATGAGCGAAAACTCGCCCGAGCGCCTCATCGTCTGCAACGGCTTCAAGGACGATAGTTATATCGAGACTGCGATGCTCGCGACGAAACTCGGTCGCAGCATCGTTCCAGTCGTCGAGAACTTCTCGGAACTCGGTCTCATCATCAAGCATGCGCAACGTCTCGGTGTGCGCCCGCAAATCGGCGTACGCGTCAAGCTCGCAAGTGAAGGCTCGGGTCGCTGGCGAGATTCGGCGGGAGAAAAATCGAAGTTCGGTCTCTTCATCACCGAAATCCTCGAAGCCATCGAGGTACTCCGAAAACACGACATGCTCGACTGCCTGAAGCTGGTCCACTGCCATCCCGGTAGTCAGCTGCAAGATATCCGTACCGTCAAAGACGCGATCAACGAGCTCGCGCACGTCTATGCCGAGTTGAAGCTGCTCGGTGCAGGACTCGAATACATCGATGTGGGCGGCGGCCTCGGCGTCGATTACGACGGATCGGGCACGAACTACTCGTCATCGATGAACTACAACATCGAGGAGTACGCGAACGACGTCGTCTACCGCATCGCGAGCGTCTGCAATGCTCGCGGGATCCCTCACCCGATGATCGTCAGTGAGTCGGGGCGCGCCATCGCCGCACATCACAGCGTGCTCATCTTCAATACGCTCGGTTCGTCGGCGCTCGACAAATTCAACGTCACCGGCCGTGAAGACGAGCAGTATGCGGGTCGTACGATTCCGCAACCGGTTCACGACCTGCTCGGGGCGTATCGTGAAGTCAGCGAGCGACGCCTCGTCGAATGCTGGCACGACGCGCTCACTGCGCGCGAACAATGCCTGCAGATGTTCAACCTCGGACTACTCTCGTTGGAGTTTCGCGCGTTGGCCGAGCGACTCTACTGGGCCACCTGCGCCAAGATTCGCGATCATGCTCGCAAACTCGACGAGGTCCCGGAAGAGCTCGAAGATCTCGAGACCATTCTCTCGGATATCTACTTCTGCAATATGTCGGTGTTCCAATCGTTACCCGACAGTTGGGCGATCGACCACCTCTTCCCCATCATGCCGATTCACCGGCTCAACGAATGCCCGACGCGGCGCGCGGTTCTTGCGGATATCACCTGCGACTCGGATGGCAAGATCGATCACTTCGTCAG
>JBEAXT010000063.1:0-4190 GCA_041159695.1 Pseudomonadota bacterium | reverse complement strand
GGGCAAACGGGGGCCCAGGACGATATCGTTCCGGCCTGCGACATCCTCCTCGGTATCGACAACACGTATCCCACTAACGAACTCACTGATTACTTACGTGATCTGAGACAGTATCGGCCGCCCGTGGTGCAGAAGTGGTTCGACGACGTTCGTAAGGACCGTGATGCCGTCGAGCTCGATCAATTTCTCGCGTCAAACGCTGGTATCGCACTGATCGCAGCAGCCTGTGTCGAGCAAATTACGCTCTTTCGAATCGGGCATTGGCAGTTCGTACAAAAATATATCCTGGCACATACGCGACATGCGACAGCGACCGGAGGTACGCCGATCACGTCATGGCTACCCAATCAGATCGACGCGTGCTTCGCCCGTATGGATCAATTGCTCGGCTACGCGGATCCACACAAACTCTCTGAATCCGAACGCCGCTGGCATACGAATATGTCGCAACGACTCAACGAGCGTCGTCGGATCCTGACAGAACAGCGTGCGCTCCTAGAAAACCCCGCCTTCGATCCTCGCGAGATTTACGCTCGTAACATCGGACATGAAGACGCGGCAATCACGGGGTAACGACGCATGACGATCGATTGGCCGTCTTTCACTCCTTGGACAGCGCTCGGCGGCGGAATCATTCTTGGGCTCGCCTCAGCGCTCTTCATTATTGTGAATGGTCGAATTCTCGGAATCAGCGGGGTTCTCGGCGGCCTCTTGCGTCCTCGCGCGGGGGACACTGCGTGGCGCGTTGCCTTCATACTAGGACTACTCGCCGCACCGTTCGTCTATAGCGTGTGGACGACGATCCCCGCAGCGCGTGTCGATGCCGGATGGGGAACGATCATCGTGGCAGGTTTGCTGGTCGGGCTCGGCACTCGATACGGCTCCGGTTGTACGAGCGGGCACGGCGTCTGCGGCCTATCGCGCCTCTCACCCCGATCACTCGTGGCGACTTTGAGTTTCATGGGTGCAGGGTTCCTAACTGTATTCGCCCTAAGAAATCTTGGTGCCGTGTCATGACGCAGCGGTTCACTGAGTTCGCCGTCGGTCTATTATTTGGTTTAGGCCTGCTCGTATCGGGCATGACCGACCCCGCTAAAGTTCTGGGTTTCCTGGATATCACCGGCGACTGGGACCCCTCGCTCGCCTTGGTGATGGGCGGTGCCATCCTCATTGGGCTGTTTGCGTTTGCCTTTGCGAGACGACGAACCACCGATTTCTTCGGTGGCGCGATCCAATGGCCTTCTTCCACTGCAATCGATCGACGACTGATCGGTGGTGGACTTCTTTTCGGTGTGGGCTGGGGACTCGCCGGATTTTGTCCCGGCCCCGCGCTCGTCTCGGCCGCCGCAGGAGTACCGAAAGCAATTGTCTTTGTCGGTGCGATGCTCGCAGGGATGGCACTGTTCGAAACGATCGAGCGTTTCCGCCGATCGCGCCGGTCCTAATCTCGAATGCCGCTCGTCCTCTGGCGTATCCTCGGCTTTTTGAGTGTCGGTATCGGCATCTTCAATGCGTTTATTCCATTGATGCCGACGACCGTCTTCTTACTGATCGGTGCCTGGGCGCTCGGCAAAGGTTCACCGCTTTGGCGCGCCAAGTTACTCGCGCATCCTAAGTACGGACGAGCGCTCCGCGACTGGGAAGATGGCAAGCGGGTGAGCCGACGCGGTAAACGTCTCGCGGCGGCGGGAATGATGCTGAGCTGGGCGATCCTGATGATCTGGCAAGGAGTCAATCTTTGGACCGCGGGAGTTGGCATACTCCTCGCCGGGATCGCAACATGGCTATGGAATAGGCCTGAGCCAAGATTGTAGGTGTCGCTGTAGCGAAATCTAAAAAATGGGGGGTTCAGCGGAACTCTCCGGGTCCCGCTCGACTCAAATTCCGCTATGACTCGATTTTTGGCTTTGATCCGCTCCGACGTCGGAGCGGGGCTTTTGCTGTTGCTTGCCGCCATGACGGCGATGGTGCTCGCCAATTCACCCTTGGCGGATACCTATAACGGTGCTTTGGGCACCCGCTTCCGATTCGGTATCGGCGATTGGTCGCTAGAGAAAAGCGCTCTCCTCTGGATCAACGACGGTCTGATGGCGATTTTTTTCTTGCTGGTCGGTCTGGAGATCAAGCGGGAGCTGATGGAGGGAGAACTCTCCGATCGACGACGCGCCGCATTGCCGGTTGCTGGTGCGATCGGCGGCATGATCGGTCCCGCCCTCATTTACGCGTTCATCAACCGCGACAGTCCAGAGAGTCTGACGGGATGGCCGATCCCCGCTGCGACCGATATTGCATTCGCCTTAGGCATCCTCGCCCTCGTCAAAAATCGGATTGCTCCAGGTCTGAGAGTTTTTTTGTTGGGTGTCGCAATCATTGACGACTTGGGGGCAATCATCCTGATTGCACTTTTGTTCACTGCAGATATCAGCAGCCAAGCCCTCACGCTTGCAGCCGTATGCACCGGCGCCCTTACACTGCTCAATCGCGCCGGAGTGACTCGACTTTTACCGTACTTGCTCGTCGGGTTCGTATTGTGGGCGTCGGTCTTGAAGTCTGGCGTTCACGCAACCCTTGCGGGTGTTGTCATCGGCGTACTCATTCCGCGAAAGGCGATGCCAAAGCTGGAGCATGCCATTCATCCTTGGGTGATCTACGGCATCATGCCCATATTCGCCCTGGCTAATGCGGGTGCGTCGCTCACCGGTGTCGGACTCCATACGTTTACTGAACCGGTCGCACTCGGAATCGTGCTCGGTTTGTTTTTTGGAAAGCAGCTCGGCGTGACTCTCGCCTGTTGGCTCGCTGTTCGATCAGGCCTCGCTCAGCTACCTACCGGAAGCTCTTGGACGACGCTTCATGGTGTCGCCATCATCACGGGTATCGGGTTTACGATGTCGCTCTTCATCGGCTCGCTGGCGTTCACAAGCGGGGACTACGATACGGCAGTCCGATTAGGTGTGCTGACAGGCTCCGCCCTATCCGCGATCGTAGGTTGTACGTGGCTGGTGCTCGCGAGCAAGAAGTCTTCGAGTCACTGACTGAGATCGAATTGCACCCGGAATAGGCGCCCGCCGGGGCGTGCCAATTCATAGACGAAATACTGATCGGCGATCAGCTCCAACGACCAAACGTTGGTGAGTGATGCCGGCATGTTATTTGTTTGAAATAAATCAAGACTCTCCTGATCGGCGGGGAAACTCTGTCGCACTCGTGTTCCAGCGCTGACCGTGTCTCCGCCGTACATCGTGATCCGGTCGGGTGTTCCATCAGAATGTCGGTGGTCATGCTTCAGACGTAGCCCGACTGGCAAGCGCGAGACGACCCATGTTCGACTTCTGTCCTCTCCAACCGAGAACGGAATACGTATCTCGTCTTCGTTGCAATCGCGCACGTACATCGTGAGCGGTTTACCGCTGAAGGGGTCGTTTGCGGCCGGAGGGGGAACATCGGCGACGATACGCCCAGAAAAGCGACGGCCGCATAACGTTTTGAGGGTCTCGAAAAACACCTTCGCTTCGCTGTCGGAATTTTCGGACCCCTTCGCCTGAGGAATACTCCCCAATATCGCAATCATCACGAAAACACTAAAGATCTTGGTCATGAGGTGGTGCCTCCGGTAGATGGACCGCGGGGCTAGCCTACGATCGTGATAACTTTAGGATCATGTTTAGACGCATGCTGATTGTGACTGCCCTGCTGCCGCAGTTAGCGCTCGCGCATGGAGTTCACGTGACAGTGTCGATAAATGGAGAGGTTATCACGGGTCTCGTCACCTATGCCGATGGCTCGCCGATGGTTAATGCGTCTGCGGAACTGAGTCGCTCTGATCCGTCCGACACCCGAACTCTCCTCGCTCAAAGTCACAGCAATGACGAGGGTCGTTTCGCATTCCCCGCTCCGCGCACATCAGGAGAATTTCAGATTACGGTCGACGACGGGCTCGGTCATCGAGGAAAAACCTCTCTTATCGTCTCGGCCAATACGCCCGCACCATCTTCAGCCGATACCGATACCAGTGCTCCCATCACCCCGCCGGCGGGCCTTCAAACCTCTCGCGGCGAAACAGACTGGATCCGCTGGCTGAGCGGTCTTGGCTATCTTCTCGGTTTGTTCGGGTTGGTATCGTGGTGGTTTTCACGCCGCGCAAATAAAAAGTCACAAAACTAAACCTATGCATCTGGCCGATGGGGTTC
>JBEAXT010000010.1:0-3339 GCA_041159695.1 Pseudomonadota bacterium | reverse complement strand
CGCTTTGCGGTTCGGATGATGCGGCAGGCGATCTCGCCTCGATTGGCAATGAGCAGACGACGCGGAAGTTTCGAGATCTCGGCGCTCATTTATCGCTCCAGCGCGGTTTTTCGTGAGCGAGCAGGGCGCGGATGCCTTCCGTGCCCTCGGGCGAGACGCGCGCATCGGCGATGCACTCGATGGCCTGCTGCATCACCGAGGTGTCGATCGGTCTGCCATGGATACTGCGCAGTAATCGCTTGGTCTCGGCGAGCGCTCGCGGACCGGCACTGCGCAACGCGCTGGTGAGCGCATTGATACGCGTATCGAGCGCATCGATCGGTACGCACTCGTTGACGAGCCCGGTACGCGCGGCTGCGACGGCATCGAATACCTCGGCCGTGAGCATGTACTGCAGTGCCGCCCGATAGCCCATGGCGCGCTGTACGTACGGAGAGATCGTTGCCGGAACGAGGCCGAGGCGGACTTCCGAAAAACAGAACTGCGCATCGTCGGCTGCGATGGCCAAATCGCAAGCCGCGACAAGACCGGTAGCCCCGGCATAGCACGCGCCGTGAACGCGAGCGAGGGTGGGCTTGGGTAGCTGATCGAGCGTCTGCAGCAGTATCGAGAGACGTGCGACGTCCTCGAGGTTCTTCGCCCGGTCGTACTCGGCGGCTCGCGCCATCCAGTGAAGGTCTGCGCCGGCGCAAAACGCTTTGCCGAGCCCGCCGATGACGATGACGCGTACGGTGTCGTTATCACCGAGCTCACGCAGGACCGTGCCGAGGTCGCTCATCAGCGTCTCGTCGAGCGCATTGCGTCGATCGGGGCGCGCAAGCCAAACCCGCGCGATGCCATCATTGACGGCGTAGTCGATTACTTTTGAGGAGATCGGCATGGTCGGCCTCACATACGGAAGACGCCGAAGCGCGTCTCCGGAATCGGGGCGTTGAGCGAGGCGGCGAGTCCAAGCGCCAGCACTCGACGCGTATCGGCTGGATCGATGATGCCGTCGTCCCAGAGTCTCGCCGTGGCGTAGTAGGGATGGCCTTGGGTCTCGTATTGGCGTCGGATCGGATCCATGAACGCGTCTTGCTCGTCCGTGCTCCAGGTTCCGCCTCGCGCTTCGATACCGTCTCTTCGTACGCGCGCCAGCACCTGCGCCGCCTGTTCGCCACCCATGACGCTGATCCGCGAATTCGGCCACATCCAAAGAAATCGTGGTGCATAGGCGCGTCCGCACATTGCGTAATTACCGGCGCCGAAACTTCCGCCGATGACGACCGTGAGCTTCGGAACGCGCGCACAGGCGACGGCCGTCACCATCTTCGCGCCGTGGCGTGCGATGCCCTCGTTTTCGTACTTCCGGCCGACCATGAACCCGGTGATGTTTTGCAGGAACACCAGCGGGATCCGACGCTGACAGGCGAGCTCGATGAAATGCGCGCCTTTCTGCGCCGATTCGGAGAAGAGGATACCGTTGTTGGCGATGATCCCGATGGGCATCCCTTCGAGATGCGCAAACCCTGTGATGAGGGTCGTGCCGTAGCGTGCTTTGAATTCGTCGAAGTCGCTGTCGTCGACGAGTCTCGCGATGACCTCACGTACCTCGAAGGGTGTACGCAGGTCGGTGGGGACGAGGCCGTGAAGGTCCTCGATCGGGTAGCGCGGTGGTCGGGGCTCACGGAGAGCCGGTCCCGAGGATTTCGTCGAATTGAGCGCGCCGACGATCTGCCGCGCCCGTCCGAGCGCCTCGGCGTCATTGGCCGCCAGATGATCCACCACGCCGGAGAGGCGCGTGTGTACGTCACCGCCGCCGAGATCTTCCGCCGAGACATCCTCGCCCGTTGCGGCTTTGACGAGCGGTGGTCCGCCCAAAAAAATCGTACCTTGATTGCGCACGATGATCGACTCGTCGCTCATCGCGGGCACGTACGCACCGCCAGCCGTACAACTGCCGAGCACCACAGCGATTTGCGCAATGCCTTCGGCCGAGAGGTTCGCCTGATTAAAGAAGATGCGTCCGAAATGTTCACGATCGGCGAAGACTTCGTCTTGATTGGGAAGGTTGGCGCCGCCCGAGTCGACGAGATAAACACACGGCAGACGGTTCTCCCGGGCGATCTCTTGTGCGCGTAAATGCTTTTTGACGGTGATGGGGTAGTAGGTGCCGCCTTTGACGGTCGCGTCGTTACAAACGATGACGCATTCGCGACCGGCGATCCGACCAATGCCGGTGATGAGCCCCGCGCCCGGCGCCTCGCCGCCGTACATGTCGTGCGCCGCAAGCGGCGAGAGTTCTAGAAAGGGCGTTCCGGGATCGAGCAGCATGTCGATGCGCTCCCGCGGAAGCAGTTTCCCGCGCGCCACGTGGCGCTCGCGCGCCGCAGGGCCGCCGCCGGCCGAGACCTCCTGCAGCCTTTGCCGCAGGTCTGCCACCAGCTCTCGCATGGCGTCCGCGCGCGCAGCGAACTGAGCGCTATTCCGATCGACCGTCGATTCGATGACCGCCATGCCGGCCCCTCTTGTGAAAACCTGTCAAGGGTTGCACTATTGTCCGACAATACTACCATTCTTGGTGCGGAGGCAATGCCATGTCGGCGGCAGCAGAACTGTTCTTAGATCCCCTGCAGGACGACACCCTGGCCGAAGTGCGCGACACCGTCCGTCGTTTCGCGACGGAGCAGATCGCTCCGATTGCCGCCGAGGTCGACCGACTCAATGATTTTCCAGCCGGGCTGTGGCGCAAGCTTGGCGAGCAGGGCCTGCTCGGCCTCACCGTGCCGGCGCGGTGGGGTGGGAGCGATCTCGGTTACCTCGCCCATATCGTCGCCATGGAAGAAATCTCCCGTGCTTCTGCGTCGATCGGCCTCAGCTACGGCGCGCACTCCAATCTTTGTGTCAACCAGATCCGGCTCAACGGCAACGATGCCCAACGCGATCGCTATCTACCGCCTCTCGTGAGCGGTGAATGGATCGGTGCGCTCGCCATGTCGGAGCCGGGCGCCGGCTCCGATGTGTTATCCATGCAAATGCGAGCCGAACGTCGCGGCGATCACTTCGTACTCAATGGACGAAAGATGTGGATCACGAACGGGCCTGACGCCGACGTCTTCGTGATCTACGCGCGCACCAATCCGTCGCTCGCACCAAAAGGTGTGACGGCATTCATCGTCGAGGCGGGTTTTCCGGGATTCGGTCGCTCCCCCAAACTCGACAAGCTCGGGATGCGCGGCTCGAACACCTGCGAGCTCGTACTCGACGACTGTCGCGTTCCGGCGGAAAACGTACTCGGCGAGGTCGATCGTGGCACGGCGGTGCTCATGAGCGGGCTCGACTATGAGCGCGCCGTGTTGG
>JBEAXT010000211.1:0-29544 GCA_041159695.1 Pseudomonadota bacterium | reverse complement strand
TTTTCGACGACAGCGGTGGCTTCAGTGTTTTCCATGTTTTCCTCAGGGAATGAAACGCTTTACTTGATCTCGAACTTCACGCGGAACGAAACGCAGGACTCCGGTAGAGCCTCCCCGCCCGCGGTTCCGGCCTGATAACGACCAGCACGAGCGAGCTTGACCGCGCCCTCGTCGAGGCGAGCAAAGCCTGACGACGTAACGACGGTGGGATTACCGATGATCTTGCCCTTGGCATCCACGCAAACCTTAATAGTGACCGCGCCCTGCTCTTCGGCGCGCTTGGACGCCGCCGGGTAGTAGTCCTCACTCGAGGGCATACGGCCAATTCGAGCCGGCGAGCCCGCGGCGACCACGCGCGGCGGCGGCGCAGGCGGGACGGCCTTGTCGGTCACGTTGCTGATGGCGGTCGTATTAGTTTCCATCGGAATGTCGATGGTGACGTCAGGCGGTGGCACCTGGACCGGCGGACGCTCGATTTGGGGCGGCGGAGGCGGAGGCGGTTTGTCCTCCGGCTTGATCTCTTCAATGATGTCGGTCACGAGCGGCGGCGCAACGACTTCGACCACCTTTCTCGCAAGGCCGCTGACCAGCGCGTAGCCGATCAGCACGTGTAAACCCACGATGAACCCGAAAATCGCCATCCGGCGGGGCTGGTTCTGCTGTACGTAAGTCGCCATGTTCTCTCGTGGCAGTTGCGCCGATTGCGTTCGACGGGGACCGAAAACTACCCGGCTTCCCCCTCACCCGCAACATCATCCTTCGAGCCGTCACACCCAACGCGGGCGACCGGCGTCGAAGACCCTACACTTTTTAGATGACGCCCTTCTGACAACCCCCGAGGGTCGCGAAGCACAAAATCTGCAGAGTGTGATTGGAGGACTGCATATCCCGAAGCGAGTTCCGTTACAGCTGATTGCTGCTTATTTCGGAACTTGCAATCCCTTGCGGGCCCCCAACCGAACCTAACTCTACCCGCCCCGCGTGACCGATACAACCGTCTGCTTGCTTCCCCAAGTCGAGTCAGTCCGTGACAGCGCCCTCCGATGCACTGCGGACCACCCTTGCATACTTCGCGAGTACACCGCGCGTCGCATAAGGTTTGGGCGGTTTCCACGCCTGTCGGCGTCGCTTCATCTCGGCTGCGGAGACGTCAAGATCGATACGTCTTTGGACCGCATCGATGGTCACCTGATCGCCGTCACGGATCAGCGCAATCGGGCCGCCATTCGCCGCCTCGGGGGAGATATGGCCCACAACGAAACCGTGACTACCACCCGAGAAACGACCGTCCGTAATGAGCGCGACACGATCACCCAAGCCGAGCCCCATGATGGCGCCGGTGGGACTCAGCATCTCGCGCATCCCCGGACCGCCGCGCGGCCCCTCGTAACGGATCACGACCACATCGCCGGCCTGCACACGGCCACCGAGAATCGCCTCCGTTGCACGCTCCTCACCGTCGAAAACTTTGGCTCGCCCGACGAACGACAACCCCTCCTTGCCGGTGATCTTAGCGATGCCCCCCTCCGGGGCCACACCACCGCGCATCACGACAAGATGACTGTCTTTTTTGATCGGGTCGGAAAAACTTCGGACGATCGTCTGACCCGGCGGATAGTCAACGACATTTTTTAAGTTCTCGCGCAGTGATCGACCCGTGACCGTCAAACAGTCCCCGTGTAACAGGCCCCGCTTGAGCAGCCGCTTCATGAGCGGTTGGACGCCGCCGATGGCGATCAGCTCAGACATCGCGTATCGACCGCTCGGGCGCAGATCCGCGAGCACGGGCACACGCCGACCGATACGCGTGAAATCATCGAGCGACAACTCGACATTTGCGGCTCGCGCGATCGCAAGCAAGTGCAACACGGCATTCGTCGAGCCGCCGAGGGCAATCGTCACGGTGACGGCGTTTTCGAACGCCTCTCGGGTCAGAATCATCGAGGGAGTGATACCTTTTTTTATGAGGCGTACCACCGCCTGACCAGCTTCGAAGGAATCGCTACGCTTCTGGCGACTCACGGCCTCTTGCGCGGAGCTCCCAGGGAGCGATAAGCCCAACGCCTCCATCGCGGAGGCCATCGTGTTGGCGGTGTACATACCCCCACAGCTCCCGGGGCCTGGGATCGCCGTGCGCTCGACCTCGTCGAGTTCCGCTTTGCTGACCTTACCCGCTGCATGCCCGCCGACCGCCTCAAACACCGAGACGATGTCGCGACGCTTCGCACCCGGACGTATGGTTCCGCCGTAGACGAAGACGGAGGGCCGGTTGAGACGCGCCATCGCGATCGCACAACCGGGCATATTTTTGTCACAGCCGCCGATCGCGACGAACCCGTCGAAACCCTCGGCGCCGACGACGGTTTCGATCGAGTCGGCAATGATCTCGCGCGAAACCAGGGAATACCGCATCCCCGGAGAGCCCATTGAAATGCCATCGGACACAGTGATCGTGTTGAACAACACTCCCTTGCCGCCGACGGCATTCGCGCCCGCCTCCGCCTCCGCCGCGAGTGAATTGATGTGCATATTGCAGGGCGTGAGGTTCGCCCACGTGGAGGCGATGCCGACCTGGGGGCGTTTGAAATCCCGATCCGTGAAACCGACGGCGCGCAACATCGCGCGCGAAGGCGTTTGCTTGGCGCCGTCGACGACCTGCTTCGACCATCGTCGCGGATCGGGTTTCGTAATTTTTTTCTTCGCGGTTTTTTTCATAACTGAAGGCTCTTCAAAATATTCTTTATCAGCCGAAGCGTTCGAGAATCAGTCGATCGGCAAGCCGTAAACACTGCGCCTCAGCGCCGACTGGACGACCGGGACGCTCACGCGCGTTCCAGGCATAGAGATCGAAGTGAGCCCACGAGCGGGATGTCGACACGAAGCGCCGCAGGAATAAGGCACCGAAGATGGCTCCCGCGAACGACGAACCCGCGACGTTATTCAAATCCGCGATTCGACTACCGAGCTCCTCATCGTAGGGATCCCAAAGTGGCATCGGCCAAACGGGATCCGCCTCGTGATCTCCGCAACGTCGAATCTGCTCGATGAGATCGGGATCGTTACCGAACACCGCGGGAAGCTCAGGCCCGAGCGCGACCCGAGCGGCGCCTGTGAGCGTCGAAAAATCGAGGAGCAACGAAGGTCCCTCTCCATCGGCCTCCGTCAAAGCATCGGCGAGGATCAATCGACCCTCGGCATCCGTGTTTCCGATCTCGACCGTGAGCCCTCGACGCGAGCGAACGACGTCGCCCGGGCGATAGGCAGAGCCTGCGATGCTATTTTCGACGGCGGGGATCAGCACCCGCAACCGGATTGGCGCCTTTCGCGTCATGAGTGATCGAGCAAGACACAGGGCGATCGCCGCGCCGCCCATGTCTTTCTTCATCAACGCCATCCCCGAGGAGCCCTTGATATCGAGCCCGCCCGAATCAAAACAGACGCCCTTGCCCACCAACGTCACCGTTGGCTGCCGCGGGTCACCCCAACGCAGATCGATAAGACGCGGTGCGCGCTGGCTCGCCCGGCCGACCGCGTGAATGAGCGGAAAGTTATGGGCGAGTAACTCATCGCCCTCGAGACAGCGATACTCTGCGGCGTACTCACGGGCGAGATCCGCTGCGGCGGTGGCGAGTTCAGTTGGCCCGAGCTCGTTGGCCGGTGCATTGATGAGATCGCGGGCACGATGCATCGCGTCCGATTGTCTTAGAAGCGTGTCGCCATTAATTTTTGAGGGGATCTTGATCCGCGGACGTGAGATCGGGGCGACCGAAGATTTGTAACGGTTGAGGCGATAGCTCCCGTGCATCCATCCCAGCAAGATCTGCTCGAGCGCGCGCACCGGAAGATCTCCCTCGAGATGAAAGTCTCGAGCCGGCAATCGATCTGTGAGGCCCGACGCGTGCCACCAGGACAACCGCTGCCAATCGCCGAGGGGACCGAGCCCCACCACTGCACCACGTACCTCGCCCTGCGGGCCCGGGATAACGACCACCCGATGCCGTTCAGCGTTGAAACCGTTTTGATCCAACCAGCTGCCGATGTCCGGGTGGCTGTTCTTGAACCCTGGGAGGTCACTGTCGCGAAGGACCCACAGCGGCAGGGTCATCCCGTCGGAGGGGCATATGGGGGTGTCTGGGGTCATCCCGAAATGTTAGCTGGAATCCGCTCGAAGGCGCCGAAAACATTGACAAATTCGGGGTCCGCGTGGTCGTATTGGGTCATGTTGTTCGCCCGCCCCGCCCTGCGCACGCTATCGCTTGAGCTATCGCTACCCCTCTCGGGTGGCCGGAGCGGGTCGTTCCTCGAGTTCTTGGCGTAACGTCGGACTCCACAAGCGAACGAAAGTCATCACGAGACCCCGCACCGGCCAAAGCCGATGCGGGGTTTTTTTATGTTCAGGTTTTCAGATGGGAGATATTGAGATGAAGTTGTTCTCGCAAAAAGACGTCGACCCCAAAGCGCTTCGCGGCGCGCGGATTTGCGTACTCGGCTACGGCAGTCAAGGACGAGCGCATGCGCTCAACCTCAAGAACAGTGGCTTTGACGTTGTCATCGGCGTGCGCAAAGGAGATAGCTGGAAAAAGGCACGAAAAGATGGGCTGTCCGTCGCACTGCCTGCAGCGGCCGTCAAAGACGCCGATCTCATTGCGATGCTGGCGCCTGATCTTGCGCAGAAAGCGCTCTACGAGAGCATCATCGCGAATGTCAAAAAAGGCGCAACGCTGCTCTTTGCCCACGGGTTCAACATCCACTTCAAGCAGATCAAGCCCCGCAAAGATCTGGATGTCATCCTGATTGCCCCGAAAGGCCCCGGCGACCTTGTCCGCCGTCAATACGAACAAGGACGGGGCGTGCCCTGTCTCCTCGCCGTCTTCCAAGATCCTTCTCGGAAAGCCTTCGCGAAAGCGCTGGCTTATGCGCATGGCATCGGCGGCACCCGAGGCGGCGTCCTCAAAACCACTTTCGCTGAAGAGACCGAAACTGATCTGTTCGGTGAACAGGCCGTGCTCTGCGGCGGCGCCACAGAGCTTGTCGTCAAAGGGTTCGAAACGCTCGTCGAGGCCGGATATCAGCCGGAGGTAGCCTACTTCGAATGCATGCACGAGTTGAAACTGATCGTCGATCTCCTTCACGAGGGCGGGATCTGGAAGATGCACAAGTTCATCTCAGAGACCGCGAAGTACGGTGATTTGACACGCGGGCCGCGAGTCGTCGACGCACGTACCAAGAAAGAGATGCGCAAGATCCTCAAAGAAATTCAACAGGGAAAGTTTGCGAAACAGTGGATGCGTGAAAACGCCACCGGCCGACGCAAGTACGACAAGATGATGAAGAAAGATCTCGATAGACCGATCGAAAAGGTCGGCTATGCACTTCGCGCGCGCATGCCCTGGCTGGATCAGGGGCGCTGAGATCGACCGAGCCGATACGGAAATCTGACGGAGCACGACCAACATGACATCGAACACCGACCGGGTGATGATCTTCGACACGACGTTGCGCGATGGTGAGCAGTCACCGGGCTGCAGCATGACCCAGACTGAAAAACTCCGGGTCGCGAAGGCGCTAGCCGAACTCGGCGTCGATATCATCGAGGCGGGTTTCCCGGCGGCGTCGCAGGGCGACTGGGACGCCGTTAATGCGGTGGCGCGGGAAGTGCGCGGGCCGATCATCTGCGGCCTTGCGCGCTGCGATCGGGAGGACATCGTCAAGGTGGCCTCCGCCCTCGCCCCTGCCGAGCATCGACGAATCCACGTCTTTCTCGCCACCAGCGCGATTCATCGCGAGTTCAAACTCAATATGGCCAAGGATGAAATCATCCGTCGCGCCGTCGAGGGCGTGAAGATCGCCCGTGAGTTCTGCGACGACGTCGAGTTCTCGCCCGAGGATGCCTCGCGCACAGAGGTCGAGTTTCTCGCTCAGGTCGTCGAGGCGGTCATCGATGCCGGCGCCACGACGGTAAACATCCCGGATACGGTGGGCTACACGGTGCCTCATGAGTTCGCTGAGCTCTTTCGCTACCTGCGAAAGAACGTCTCGAATATCGACAAGGCGCGACTGTCAGTCCACTGTCACGACGATCTCGGGATGGCGGTCGCCAACAGCCTGACGGCGGTGGTCGCGGGCGCTCGACAGATCGAGTGCACGATCAACGGTATCGGCGAACGCGCGGGCAATTGCTCGCTCGAAGAAATCGTCATGGCCCTGCGGACGCGCGAAACGTTCTTCAATGCCAAAACGAACATCAACTCGCAGCGCTTGTACCCGACCTCGCGGTTGGTGGCCAGCATTACCGGCATGCCGATCCCGAGGAATAAGGCCGTCGTCGGAGAAAATGCCTTCGCACACGAGTCGGGAATTCATCAGCACGGCATGCTCAAGCATGCGAGCACCTATGAAATCATGCGACCGCAGGATGTCGGCCTCGCGCGCTCTAGTTTGGTTCTGGGTAAACACAGTGGACGTCACGCTCTGCGGGAACGTGTCAAGGAACTCGGCTTCGAACTCGAAGAAAAAGAATTCGAGCGTGTTTTCGTCGAGTTCAAATCTTTGGCAGATAAGAAGAAAGAGCTTTTCGATGGAGACATCGAGGCGCTCGTGCTGAGGGCCGAGGGCACCGATACGGGACCGTGGAGCCTCGCCTCGTTGCGGACGAGCTCCGAAGTGGATGGGGGAGGCAAAGCAGCCGTTACCTTGCTGCACGTCGAGGGCACGCGTGTCGAACGCCATGCGAGTGGCGACGGACCCGTAGATGCCGCATTCAAAGCCATTGAGGACGCCACCGGTCTTCGACCTGCATTACAGAAGTTCGAGCTGCGCAGCTTGACTGAAGGCGAGGACGCTCAAGGCGAGGCAGTCGTCTACGTCAACTACAACGGTCGCAGTTACCGCGGAGCCAGCGCCACGACCGATATCGTCGAATCGGCCACGCGCGCGTTCCTCGAGGTGATCAACCGAATCGAGCAATCGCAACGCGCTCAGGCCGCCGCCTGATCACCGACTTTACTTATCAAGGATGAACCGTTGATGTCCGCACCGAAAACCATGCTCGAGAAGGTCTGGTCGGCCCATGAGGTCACGCCTCAGACGGTCGATACACCCGCCGTCATCTTCATCGACCTCCACCTCACTCACGAGGTCACCTCGCCTCAGGCATTCACGCTACTGCGTGAACGCGGTCTGAGGGTGCGTCGGCCCGACTTGACGCTGGCCACGATGGACCACTCGACACCCACGCGCACCGAGCAGGTGTTCGGTGGCGCGCCGATTTCCATCGAGTCGGCAGCCAAACAAATCCGTCAGCTCGAAAAGAATTGCGCGGACTTCGGTGTGGAGCTGCTCGGTCTACAAGATGCCCGTCGCGGTATCGTTCATATCATCGGTCCGGAACTCGGACTCACGCAGCCCGGTAAAACGATCGTCTGCGGAGACAGTCATACGTCGACCCATGGAGCGTTCGGCGCCCTCGCCTTTGGTATCGGCACTACCGAAGTAGGTCATGTGCTTGCCACGCAGTGCTTGCTGCAGAAGAAACCTAAGACCTGCGCCATCGAGGTCAAAGGCCGATTGCAGCCGGGCGTAACACCCAAGGATCTGATATTGGCCATCATCGGCAAGGTGGGCGTTTCAGGTGGCACGGGATACGTCTTCGAGTATCGCGGCGAAGCCATTCGAGCGCTGTCGATGGATCAGCGCATGACCATCTGCAATATGTCGATCGAAGCCGGCGCTCGTGCGGGGATGATCGCCCCCGACGAAACCACCTACGCTTATCTAGAGCACACGCCGCGCGCGCCGAAGGGCAAGGACTGGGAGGCCGCTCTCGCCTATTGGAAAACCTTACCTACCGATGAGGGCGCCACCTTCGATAAGACCGTCGAAATCGATGCCACCGCACTCGAGCCGATGGTGACCTATGGCACCAATCCCGGGATGGTGGTCCCAGTCACGGGTGCCATTCCGGATCGCCGCGGTGATCCCGTTTTTGATGCTGCGATGGCGTACATGGGTTTGACCCCGGGTCAAAGGATCGCCGACGCGCCGGTCAACGTCGTCTTCGTGGGCAGTTGCACCAATGGTCGACTCGTCGATCTACAGGCGGCTGCCCATATTTTGCGTGGCCGAAAAATCGCGCCTGGCGTGCAGATGCTCGTCGTTCCGGGCTCGCAGGAGGTCAAACGACTCGCCGAGGCAGAAGGTCTCGCCGAAGTGTTCAAGGCCGCGGGCGCTGAGTGGCGCGAATCGGGGTGCTCGATGTGTCTCGGCATGAACGGCGATACCGTGAACAAAGGCGAATACTCCGTCAGCACCAGCAACCGTAACTTCGAGGGACGACAAGGCGTCGGCGCACGAACGCTACTCGCAAGTCCTGAAACGGCTGCCGCCTCCGCGGTAGTCGGCCGCGTCGCCGATCCCCGGCAATTTTTGAACGCTTAAGTCTCCGGAAGCTGTCATGAAACCCATCACTACCCTTCGGTCGCGGACAGTCGTCATGCCCTCGACCAATATCGATACCGACCAGATCGTGCCGGCACGATTTTTGACCACGACATCCAAAGAAGGCCTCGGCGCGGCGCTATTTGCGGATTGGCGTTACGACGCTCAAGGCAAGCCGAAACCCGACTTCATCCTGAACAAGCCCGAGGCGGCCGGTTGCCGAATTCTGGTGGCGGGTCGGAATATCGGCTGCGGCTCATCGCGTGAACACGCGCCTTGGGCGCTGGTCGATTACGGCATACAAGCCGTGATCAGCACAGAAATCGCCGATATCTTCAAAAATAATTCTCTGAAGAACGGTTTGCTACCGATCGTCGTAGATGAATCCACGCACGCATGGCTGATCGCACATCCCGGGATCGAAATCGAAGTGGATCTGACAACCGCCACGCTCAACATCCCGGACCATGCACCGATCAGCTTTCCGATCGATCCTTTCGCTCGCTACTGTTTGTTGAACGGCGTCGACGAACTCGGATTCCTATTATCGAAAAATTCGGCCATCGAAGCCTACGAGGGCCGTCGACGCGCATGAACGCACGTATTGCGATTCTTGGCGGAGATGGCATCGGCCCCGAGGTGACCGCCGAAGCCGTCCGAGTTCTCGAGGCCGTCGCGAAGAAGTTCGGCCATACGTTCACCCTCGATGAACGCCCTTTCGGTGGCGTCGCGATCGACGAGTTCAACGATGGCTTACCCGCGCACACTCTTAAAGCCTGTCTCGAAGCAGACGGCGTTCTGCTTGGTGCCATTGGTGGCCCCAAGTGGGGGCCTGCCGCGCCCGTGCGTCCGGAGGCCGCATTACTACGCCTTCGCGCCGAGCTCGGTGTCTACGCCAATCTGCGCCCCGTCACGGTGCAGCCTGCGCTCGTGAATGCCTCTCCCATCAAAGCCGAATACATCGAGGGCGTCGATCTGCTCTTTGTCCGCGAACTGACGGGTGGCATTTATTTCGGTCGAAAGTCCAAATCGGCCGACCGAGCGATCGACGAGTGCGCCTACTCGGTCCACGAAATCGAGCGGATCACGAGGGTGGCGGGCCAACTCGCCGCAAAGCGCCGGGGCAAAATCACCCAGATCGATAAATCGAATGTGCTCGAGACCTCTCGCTTGTGGCGGTCCGTTAGCGAGCGGGTGATTCAGCAGGAGTTTCCGGGTGTCGCGATCGAACACATGTTCGTGGATGCCGCCGCCATGCACCTCATCCGAAATCCACGTGGCTTCGACGTCATCCTGACCGAGAACCTATTTGGCGACATTCTCACCGACGAGGCCGCCATGCTCGCCGGTTCGCTCGGCGTGCTGCCCTCGGCTGCCATCGGTGATCACCGTCGCGGACTGTATGAGCCGATACACGGATCCGCCCCGGATATCGCAGGCCGCGGTATTGCAAACCCTTGCGGGACGATTCTGAGCGCAGCTTTGCTGCTGCGACATTCCCTTCAGATGGAGCATGAGGCGGTGGCGATCGAGACAGCGGTGTCTCGATCGCTCGCGGCCGGCGCACGAACGGCAGACCTCACCGCTCAGGGTGAGGCGCCCCTATCGACCCGTCAAATGGGCGACGCCGTGCTGGCGGCGCTTTAAGCAGCGCTCAGCGAATTGCGCGGAGCCCCTGCTCGAGATCGTGACGTAAGTCGACCTCCGCCTCGATTCCGATCGACAGACGCAAAAGCCCATCGACGAGGCCCGCGGCAAGACGCGCGTCGGGTTCCATCGCGGCATGCGTCATTGTCGCCGGGTGAGCAACCAAGCTTTCAACCCCTCCCAGCGACTCCGCAAGCGAGAAGAGTTTCAAGGTGCTGACAAAACGCTCGACGGCGACCGTACCGCCATCCAGCTCCAAAGAAATCATGGCGCCGAATCCGCGCTGTTGACGTCGCGCAATCTCGTGACCGGGGTGACTGCCGAGCCCCGGGTAATACACCCGACGTATACCTGCCTGATCGCAGAGCCAGCTTGCTAAGGCGTTGGCATTCGCTTCGTGCAGGGCCATCCGAGCGTGCAAGGTACGTAGTCCGCGAAGCGTCAGGAAACTATCAAAGGCCGACCCCGTCACCCCGAGGGCATTCGCCCACCAGGCGAGTTGCTGCGCCCTTTCCGAGCTCGACGCGATGACGGCACCGCCGACCACATCGCTATGACCATTGATGTACTTGGTCGTCGAGTGAACGACGATATCGGCGCCGAGCTGCAACGGATTCTGTAGCGCCGGGGACAAGAAGGTGTTGTCGACAGCAACCAATGCCCCCGAAGCATGGGCCGCCTTCGTCACGGATGCGATGTCCGTGATCCGAAGCAGCGGATTACTCGGCGTCTCGATCCAGCAGAGCGCATGGGGCTGACTCAACGCCTGATGCAATAGCTCAGGTTGTCCGAAGTTGACGAAATCGACGATGAAATCTCCCCGCCGATGCCACGCGGAAAACAATCTGAACGTACCTCCGTAGCAGTCGTGGGGCGCGACGATACGAGCGCCTCGGGGCAGAATCTGCCCGACCAACGCGATTGCGCTCATCCCCGAGCCCGTCACCACGGCGCCCTGACCGCCTTCCGATTCGTTGAGCGCCTGAATCAGCAAGTCACGCGTGGGATTTCCTGAGCGCGAGTAGTCGTACGGACCCTTTTCGCCGAACCGAGGAAACGCATACGTCGAGCTGAGATGGATGGGCGGAACTACCGCGCCCGTCGCGGGGTCACTTTCGAGGCCGGCACGTACGGTTTCGGTTCTTGGGTCTCGCTTGCGGCTCATGACTCACCCAGCACAGAAGAGAAAATGGATTTCAATGAATTTTGCTCTTTCAAAAAGGCATCGTGCCCAAAAACAGATGACATCTCGTGAAGATGCGCGTTGGGCAGCCGATCGCACATCTTTTGGATGTCCATCACCGGAACCAACTGATCCTCTTTTACGGCGACCGCCGTCACCGGAGTACGCACACGCGTCACATCAACCGAGTGAAGGTCGATCGATTCCGAAAGCGTCAGAAAAGAGTCTGGTCGATATCGACGCGCGTAATCGGCGCCACGCGCCATTAGATAGTCTTCCACTGGAAAAACGAACCGGTCCTCGCGCAACTGCGGGAGACCCGCGAATCGTTCAGAGAATTCCTCCGCGCTGCGATAGGTCGCCATCGCCAACGCGCGGGCGAGCGCGAGGCCCTTCTCGGATTCGCCCGTTTCGAGTCCGAATCGAACCAGACGACGCTGAACACTCCGCCAGGCCGTCGACATGGGACTCGCGCGATCGGCGGCGCTGATGACGACCAATTGCGCGACACGGTCTGGGCAGCGCTCGGCGAACGCCAGCGCCACCATACCGCCGTACGAAGCTCCGACGATCGCGTGAAGTCGATCGATCTCGAGATGATTGATCAGTCGAAGAAGAACCTCGGCCTGGTCATACGTGGAAATGGCGGGAAAAGGATCTTTCGCGTTTGGACCGCTGGTCTCGCCGCTACCGCCCAAATAATCGAACGATAAGATCCGAAATCGATCGGCGTCGAGGGCACGCCCCGGCCCGACGATCTCCGACCACCACCCCGAGCCCGACTGTTCTTCCGCAGTTTCAAACACCCGACGGTGAGCGGATATTCCGCCGAGCGCGAGCACCACGGGCTTAGACGAAGCCCCTGACATACGCCAGCCGATCGCCGGCGACTCGATGGTTCCACCGTGATAGAGCTTCAATGACTCCCCCGACCGGAGGACGCCCTCGATCGGCAACGAGCACCCGGCGCCTGCACCACCCGGGGAGATATGAACCTTTTGATGCGTAAACGACGTCATGTAAGCCTCAAGATCGCTCATCTGACGCTTCCCATACGGGCGTAGCGCGGAGTTGGCACCTATGACAGAGCTGGCGAGCTCCGTCGGTTGCCCCGGCGTCTTCGGGCCTTTCCCTCAGCCGGTCTCGATGAACCACCGAATCGTACCGAGCGGCCCGGGCGAAAGTCAACGTCCGGGTTGCCTTATTCGTTACAATGTTTTAACGTATTAAAACATTACTACGTTAAAGCGCTATTACGAATACTATGAAGACCCAAAAGCGACAGTCCCCCCGTCAAGAAGCGAAGACGGAGCGCAACCTTTACCAAGCCGTCCTGACCCTTAAATCGGTGGACGAATGCCGAGCTTTTTTTAGAGATTTATGTACCCCGGCCGAACTGCAAGCCATGTCGGACCGCTGGGCTGTCGTCGAGTGTCTCGAGCGCGGTCTTCCCTATCGCGAGATTCACAAAGTCACGGGTGTTAGCGTCACGACGATCACCCGTGTCGCACGCTACCTCGGGTCGGGTAACGGCGGGTACGACATCGCCTCGCGTCGAATGGCGAGCAATAAGACCTCGAGTCTCACGGGACGCTGAGCAGGACATCATGGACAAACCTTCCCGCCTCAAGCTTGCCGTTCAGAAATCCGGGCGACTTACGGATCTCTCCACCGACCTGCTCGTCCGCTGCGGACTGAAATTCTCCCGAGCCAAAGACCAGCTTCTCGGCTACGGCGAGAACATGCCACTCGACTTGCTCTTTGTTAGAGATGACGACATCCCCGATCTCGTCGAGGAAGACGTGTGCGACCTCGGGCTCGTCGGCCTCAATGTCATCGAAGAGAAACGTCTTGAACTCGCGGCTCGCGGCCAAACGGCGCGGTTCGAAATCCTACGGGCGCTCGACTTCGGACGCTGTCGGCTCTCCATCGCCGTCCCGGAAGAGTTCCAGTGGGCCGGGCCCTCCTCGCTCGCGGGACGACGCATCGCCACCACCTATCCGTTCGCACTCGCGAAGTGGCTCGCCGACCGTGATATTCGCGCCGAAATCGTGACGCTTTCGGGCGCCGTGGAGATCGCCCCGAGACTGGGTCGTGCCGACGCCATTTGCGATCTGGTCTCTACAGGGTCGACGCTCGAAGCCAACCGGCTTCGCGAGGCCGAAGTCGTTCTCGAGAGTCACGCGGTACTCGTTCGCACTCCCGTCACGCTAACTAAAGAAAAATCCGACTGGGTCGAAAGACTGCTGATGCGTATTGACGGTGTGCAGCAGGTCCGCGAGAGCAAATACATCATGTTGCACGCGCCGCGGTCGGCTTTACCGTCCATTCGCGCGTTGCTGCCCGGGAGCGAATCCCCGACGATCATGCCCCTCGAGGGCAGTGCGGATAAGGTCGCCGTACACGCCGTCTGTCGCGAGAACGTCTTCTGGGAAACCCTCGAGGCGCTCAAAGCTGCGGGTGCCAGTTCTTTGCTGGTGCTGCCTGTCGAAAAGATGCTGACATGAGCCTGCCGATACTCGAATTCGCGGCCCTCGATCAGGCTGGCCGTCGCGCCGCTTTGGCAAGACCCTCGACTGCAAATCGGGATGACATCACCGCGCGCGTTCGAGAAACGATCGATCGCGTCCGGACCGAGGGGGACCCCGCGCTGCTCGACTACGCCGCCCGTTTCGACGGTGGTGCGCCGGTCAATCTGCGAGTACCGAAGTCCGAAATCGATGATGCGATCGCCCGTGTCGGTAATGACGCCATCGCGGCCCTACGGCGCGCAATCGACAATGTTCGTCGTTTTCACCAGGCGCAAATCGCGCCGCCGCTTTCGATCGAAACCTCACCGGGCGTCCGTTGTGAGCGGATTTTTCGTCCGATCGACTCCGTCGGGTTGTACGTTCCCGGAGGAAGCGCCCCGCTCCCTTCGGCATTAATTATGTCCGCCGTGCCGGCCGATCTCGCCGGATGCGAGCGACGCATCGTCTGCTCACCGGGTACGAAGGCCGGTCGTATCGACCCCGTGATTCTCGCCACGGCCCGACTCTGCGGTATCGACGATATCTTTGCGATCGGTGGCGCTCAGGCAATTGCCGCGATGGCGTACGGCACCGCTACGATCCCAAAGGTCGACAAAATCTTTGGTCCGGGCTCGGCTTGGGTCACAGCCGCAAAACAATGTGTCGCAGCCGATCCAGAAGGCGCCGCACTCGATTTGCCCGCCGGCCCGTCTGAGGTGCTCGTCATCGCCGACGAGACGGCCGATCCCTCATTCGTCGCCGCGGATCTACTCGCGCAGGCAGAACACGATCCACTGTCCCAAGCGATCCTGCTCACCACCTCTCGCGCCCTCGCCGAAGAGGTTAGAGTCCGCGCACTCGATTACCGTCGCGTGCTGTCGCGCGTCGATATTCTCGAGCAGTCGTTGAGCCGGAGCCGAATCATCGTCGTCGCCTCCCTCGATGAAGCGATCACGCTATCGAATGCCTACGCGCCCGAGCACCTTATTCTTCAGGTCGAAAATCCCCGCCGATGGATGGAGATGATCCGTGCCGCCGGCTCCGTATTTTTAGGCGCCTGGAGTCCCGAGCCGATGGGCGATTATTGCTCTGGTACCAATCACGTTTTACCGACTTACGGCTACGCCCGAGCGTACAGCGGCTTGTCCGTCGCCGACTTTCAGCGGCGGATCACCGTACAGGAGCTCACGCAGGACGGCCTGCGCGATCTTGGTCCGACAGCCAGCACCTTGGCGCGACTCGAAGGCCTCGACGCCCACGCCCTCGCGGTCGACCTTCGACTCGCCGCCCTCTCGACGTCCGGCGTCGCCGATCAATCGATGTCGGCTGACGTGGATATCGTTCGCACACTTGCGCGACCGTCGATTCTGGCCCTTCGTGCTTATGAACACGCTCATTGGGATGCTCGATTCGAGCGCTTGCACGCCAATGAGTCCCCTTGGCCACCACCGACTGACACCGAGGCCGAACGGCTTGCACTCCATCGATACCCGGAGCCTCAACCGCCGGCGCTCGTCAAAGCGCTCGCGGAGACATACCACGTTGCGCCCAATCAGTTGCTCGTAACTCGGGGCAGTGACGAAGGCATTGATCTCCTCACCCGAGCGTTTTGTGAATCGGATCGGGACGCTGTGATTGTGTGCCCACCCACCTTCGGCATGTATGGCGTTGCGGCATCGACACAGGGTGCAACGGTGCTCAACGCCCCGCTGACGACGGATTTTCAACTCGACGTCCCGAAGTTGCGGGGCCTCATCGATGGCGGAGCAAAAATACTCTGGATCTGCTCCCCGAATAATCCAACCGGCAATCTTTTACGCTCCGCCGATATCGACTCTTTGCTGGAATACAGCAAAGCACGTTGCCTCGTCGTCATCGATGAAGCTTATGCGGAGTTCGCAGAGGCCCCCTCGTGGATTTCGCGACTCGATACCTTCCCTCATTTGGTCGTACTGAGAACGCTCTCGAAAGCCTATGGATTAGCGGGTGCGCGTATCGGCAGCGTGATCGCACAACCGCCGATCATCGCACTACTGAGAAAAATCGTGCCGCCGTATGCCATCGCGAGCGCCAGTATCGATGAGGCGCTAAAGGTGTTGCAGCCTTCGTCCTCTGCCGTCATCGCCTCGCGTATCCAAACGACCCTCCAAGAACGCGAACGAATTGCATGCGCACTTCGCACCTCGCCGTTCATCAAAAAGGTTTTTCCGAGCGACTCGAATTTTCTGTTCGTTCAACCGTTCGAGAGTTCGGTGATCGTGCAACGTCTACGATCGATCGGCATTTTGGTGCGTGATTTCTCCGGTCGTGGGTCGATGCCTGAGGCGGTTCGCATCACCGTCGGCACACCCGATCAAAACGACCGGATCATCGACGCGTTATCTGACGAAGCAACAGGGAGAGCGAGCTCATGAACGTTCTGTTCATCGATCGCGATGGAACACTGATCGAGGAGCCTGCGGACGAGCAAGTCGACGCCCTCTCTAAAGTTCGATTTGCTCCCGGCGTATTTGCCGCACTCAACCGTCTGCAGGCGGCCGGCTTCCGGCTGGTGATGGTCACCAATCAAGATGGCCTCGGAACGCAAAGCTTTCCCACAGCGGATTTTGAGGGTCCTCAAGGTTTCGTCCTCGATACCTTCGCGTCGCAGGGTATTAGGTTCGACGAGGTGTTCATTTGCCCGCATCGTCGCGAGGAGGGTTGCGCATGTCGAAAACCGAAAACTGCGCTTGTCGATGCCTGGGTGAAAACGAATAACGTTAACTTGATTGCGAGCGCCATGATCGGTGATCGCGACACCGACGTGTCGTTTGCGCAGAACCTCGGTGTACGACCGGTGCGTTTTTCGTTGAACGGGCCTTACGAGTCAACGTGGCCCGGAATTGCCCAAGCCTTGCTCGCCAGAGAGGCCACGGTTAACCGCGTAACGCGCGAAACTCGTATCCGCGTCTCCGTCAATCTCGACCGCGAAGGCGCTAGCCAGATCTCGACCGGGATCGGTTTCTTTGACCATATGCTCGAGCAAATCGCTAAGCATGGGGGATTTAGCCTCGCACTCTCCTGTGAAGGCGACCTGCATATCGACGAACATCACACCATAGAAGATTGCGCGCTCGCGCTCGGCGAGGCACTGCGCGAGGCGCTGGGCGATAAACGCGGTATCCAGCGATATGGGTTTCTGCTCCCGATGGACGAAGCGCGAGCCCAGGTCGCCATCGATCTGTCGGGGCGCGCATACAGCGTCTTCGAGGGTACGTTCGGGCGAGACCAGGTCGGTGGGCTCCCGACGGAACTCGTTCCGCACTTCTTTCGTTCACTAGCCGATGCCATGGGCGCGGCCATCCACGTCTCCGTGACGGGCGAAAACACCCATCATCAGATCGAAGCGTGTTTTAAGGGTGTCGGTCGAGCGTTGCGCATGGCGTTCCGGCGCGAGGGCGCGGATCTGCCGACCACCAAGGGCCTTTTGTGAGGTCGACGCGGCATGTCGTGATCATCGACTCGGGCGGTGCGAACCTCGCTTCGGTCGGCTACGCCTTCTCACGGCTTGACGTCGACTCGATAATCACCTGCGATCCAGATCGTATTCGTTCGGCTGATCGCGTGGTTCTTCCTGGCGTCGGGAACGCATCTTCGATCATGAATCGACTCAATGACTACGATCTCGTTCCGGTCATACGGTCGCTTCAATGCCCCGTACTCGGCGTCTGTCTTGGCATGCAGCTGTTGTTCGAGTGGTCAGCCGAGGGCGGCACGACAAGTCTAGGCTTGATCCCGGGGCGTATCGAAGCACTCACCGCTCGCGCCGACTTTCCGGTACCCCACATGGGCTGGAACACGACGACGCCTCAGAGAGACGATCCCTTGCTCGACGGCCTGAGTCATGACGATTGGTTTTACTTCGTCCACAGTTTCGCGGCGCCGCTGAGTGCCGAAAATACGTTGGCCTCTACCCAGTACGGATCCGAGTTTTCATCGGTCGTTCGACACACCAACTTTTGGGGGGTCCAATTTCATCCGGAACGCTCCGGGAAATCGGGTGCTCGACTGCTCTCCAATTTTTTAAAACTTAGATCATGAGATTGATACCCTCCATCGATTTGCGTGGCGGCCAGTGCGTTCGGTTGCTGCATGGCGATTTTCAAAAGGAGACCGTGTACGACGTCGAACCGGCAGCGCTCGCAGCGCGGTATCGAATGCTCGGAGCGAGATGGCTCCATATCGTCGACCTCGATGGCGCTCGCGACGGCGCCGTCGCGAACCGGGAAGTCATCGGCGATATAACCAAGATCCCAAAGCTGTCTGTGCAGGTTGGTGGCGGCGTCAGAAATCTTGCGATCGTCGATGAATTACTTTCCGCGGGCGTGGCTCGCGTGGTCGTCGGTAGCGCCGCCATCGAGAAGTCGGTCGAGGTCGGTGCCTGGATAAAATTCTTCGGAAAAGCCCGGGTCTGTCTCGCGTTCGATATTCGACTCGATTCTGGAGATCCGCTCGTACAAACGCGGGGCTGGGTTCAAGGAACCGACATGACGCTCTGGCAGGCGGTTGATGAGTTCCGTCCTTCGGGTCTTCAGCACGTCCTGTGCACCGACATCGGGCGCGATGGCGCGCTATCGGGGCCGAATACAGACTTGTACCAGCAGTGCGTCTCCCGATACCCGAGAGTCAAGTGGCAAGCCTCCGGGGGTATTAAAGATGCCTCGGATCTCGAACGTCTCAGCGCCATCGGCGTTACGTCGGCCATCAGCGGACGTGCTCTACTCGAGGGACGGCTCGACGATCTCGATTTGCGAAAATGGATGGGACGCTGACGTGCTCGCGCGGCGGATCATTCCCTGTCTCGACGTTCGCGACGGCCAGGTCGTCAAAGGCGTGCGATTTCGCGATCATCGCATCGTCGGCGATATTCTCGAACTCGCCATTCGCTATCGTGATGAGGGGGCCGACGAGCTCGTCTTCTACGACATCACCGCGAGCCCGGATGGGCGAACGGTAGATCGTCGGTGGATCTCGAAAATCGCACGCGAGCTCGATATCCCGTTTTGTGTCGCCGGGGGCATTCGTAGCGTTCGCGATGCGGAGAACATCCTCGGCGCCGGCGCCGAAAAAATCTCGATCAACTCGCCAGCGCTGGAGAATCCGAGCCTAATCGACCAACTGGCCGCAAGATTCGGTACTCAGTGCATCGTCGTCGGCATCGATAGTGACACGACTCCGGAGGGATATCGTGTTCGTCAGTACACCGGCGACCCTTCGCGATCACGTGATTCAGGGCGACTGACCCGCGATTGGCTCCAGGAAGCGCAGGACCGCGGTGCGGGAGAGATCGTTCTCAACTGCATGGCGAGCGATGGCGTGAAAAATGGATACGACCTCCCACAGCTGGCGTCGCTCAGAGCGTCCTGTCGAGTCCCCTTGGTCGCCTCAGGCGGTGCGGGCTCGATCGAGCACTTTGTTCAGGTGTTTCGCGGTGCGCGTGTCGATGCGGCGCTCGCCGCGAGTGTGTTTCACAGTGGCGCCCTTCGAATCCCCGATCTCAAAGCGCAACTACGTACGGCAGGAATTGAGGTAAGACCATGATCGTCACACACGAGGACATCTCGACGCTCGAATTCGACGCTCAGGGCCTGATCCCGGCTGTTGCCCAAGATGTCGACTCCGGGGATGTGTTGATGGTCGCCTGGGTCAACGCCGAGGCGATCAAAGAAACGTTAGCGCGTCGACGCGCCGTATTCTGGAGCCGAAGTCGAAACCGACTTTGGGAAAAAGGCGAATCCTCTGGAAATACCTTGAGCTTGGTCGAAGTTCACGCCGACTGTGATCGCGATACGTTGCTGATGCTAGTTCGCCCGCATGCCGCAGCCTGCCATACCGGGACTCGAACCTGCTTTGGGGATGCCTCCCTGGTCCGCAGCAATGATTTCTCGTTTCTATCGACCCTGGAGCGGGTGATCGAGGAGCGCGTCACCACTCCTAACCCGGAAAGTTATACCGCTCGGCTGATCGCAGCCGGTCCAAAACGACTTGCGCAAAAAGTGGGCGAGGAAGGCCTGGAGACCGCGCTTGCCCTGACCGCCGAAGGCGATCATGAGGCCAAAAACGAAGCTGCCGATCTCTTGTTCCATCTCGCCGTCGCCCTCAAGGCTCGCGGGCTCTCGCTATCGGGCGTCGTCGAGGAACTCAAACGACGACATCGACCAGGCTAGACCTCGAGGACGAGCTCCTCAGCCGGATCTCTCAAGTTGTAGTGCGAGGACATCGAGGCACCGTAGGCACCGGCCGTCGCCACGAGAACCACATCGCCCTCTCGGGTGGCGCGCGGAAACGATCGAGCATGGCCGAGCACATCTCCCGTCTCGCAGATGGGCCCCACGACATCGCACAACATCGTCTCCTGATCATCCAACCGACTCAGGTTGAAGATATCGTGATGAGCGCCGTAGAGCGCGGGACGAATCAAGGAATTCATACCCGTAGCGACTCCGACGAAGCTCGCATCACCCTTGCCTTTGATCTGGGTGACCTTGGCAAGCAGAACGCCGGCTTCCGCAACGACGTACCGACCCGGCTCGATCCACAAGGCGACATCCGTCAATGAACTCTTAATATCCGACAAAACTCGATCGAGTTCGGAGAAATCAAATTCCGATGCGCCTTTTCGATCGGGAACGCCGATCCCGCCGCCAAGATCAAGCACTCGAACATCGGTGAATCTCTGAAGTAATCCGGCGAGATAGGCACCCGTCTCGCGCCAATTTGCGACATCGAAGACGCCGCTTCCGGTATGCGCATGTAGTCCGACGATTCGCGCGCCCGCTTTGCGGGCTGCCTCGAGCAGAGCGTCGATCTCCCCTTGCGCAATACCAAATTTCGACCGCGTTCCGCCCGTCCGAACGTGCGCATGATGTCCCCTTCCCGAGCCAGGATCGAGACGCACGAAAATATCGTGCCCGGTAAACACCTCGGGCCAGTGCTCGAGCGGGAAAAGATTATCCAACGTGACGTGAACACCCTGCGCGAGACCCCATTCGTACTCAGCGCGAGAGGCGAAATTCGGGGTGAATAACACGTCTTGCGGAGCAATACCGGGTAAGGACGCGAACGCTCTTTCCACCTCGCCTCGCGACACACACTCGATCGCGAGCCCGCTTTCTCGAACTGCCGCCAAGATCGCCGGGTGAGGATTCGCTTTCATGGCGTAGGACACGCGATCCAGTGCACGCAGGCTTTTCAGGCGACGACAACGCTCACGAACCGTCCGCAGATCGTAGACGTATGCCGCCTCACGTTCGTCCATCAGCGCAAGCAGACGCTGTCGATCACGCTCCCACCACGATACGACGCGACGATCCTCGCGTTCAGTTGGTTCGAAAAGTTGCCTCCACGTCGAGCCGAGCACCGCGTCGTCGCGAACCGGATCGACCAATAAATGGTGCAAATCGTCAACTAGCCGATCCCCCTGCGACTCGTCGACGACGAATGTCAGATTAAGGTCATTGGCGGCCTGGCTGACCAAATAAATGCGCTGCTCCGCAAAAAGCTCGAGAGCCGGTCCCAATTGATGGAGGATGCTCCGAATGTTGCGCCCCAAGAGACTGACGGAGGCGCAGGGCCCGATGATCTCAGCGCGCCCTAGATTAGAGAGGTCGGCCTGCAGTCGCTCGAGCACGCCTTGATCGATCGCATTCGCTTGGGGGTCGAGCGATACCGTGACGTTGGTCTCGGAGGTCGATACGAGGTCGACGGACAATCCGTGATTCTTGAAAATCTGGAACGCGTCGGCGAGAAATCCCACCTCGTGCCACATCCCGGGACTTTCGAGCGAGATGAGCGTGACGCCTTTTTTGACGCACACGGCCTTCACCTGTGCCGCATCGCTGGGCGGCGTCGCACTAATTCGGGTACCCCGCATCTCGGGCGCCTGAGTTGCGAAGACAAAAATCGGAATGCCGTACTCTCGAGCCGGCAACAGGCACCGCGGATGCAATACCTTCGCTCCGGCCGTCGCCACCTCTTGCGCCTCGTCGTATGCGAGCTCGAGAAGTTGTCGAGCGCTCGGCGTCGATCGCGGATTTGCGCTGAACATGCCGGGAACGTCAGTCCAAATCTCGAGCTGTTTCGCCGCCAAGATCGATGCGAAATAGGCGCCGGAGGTGTCCGAGCCCCCTCGACCCAACAAGACGGTCTCGCCTGCGGCGTTACTTGCGATGAAGCCCTGCGTAATGACGAGACGACCAAGGGCTGACAGACGTTCACGAACCGCCGGATTTGGGGAGAAGTCGCAGGTCGCGGAAAGAAATTCCGCTCGTTCCGTGGCCGCCTCGCGCGACTCCGCTTTGAGGTATTGCCGCGCATCCACCCAGGTCGCGGCGAGGCCACTCGACGTCAGAAATTGCGCCCCGATCGTCGTAGACAGCAACTCGCCCGTCGCCATAACTCGCGCGCGAGTACGATCATCCGCGCCACTGTCCCGTTGGACGTTGGCGAGTAAGGACGAGAGCTCGGAAAAGAATGGATCACTGAGTGCCGCCGCATCGAAACCGAGCGTCGAAGCGAGATCGAGATGATGAGCCCGTAACTCTTCCAGCCGACTTGAATAATCGCCCGCAGCCGCAGCGATGATCAATTTTTCCAATCGATCAGTGACGCCGCTGAGCGCCGAGTGAACGACAAGAACTCGCGCCCCTGTGGCGAGTCGATCACCGACGATGCCCTGAATATTTCGCCAGTTCGCGAGCGACGAGACGCTGGTGCCGCCGAATTTGAGGACGATCCAATCGCTATCGGAGGAGGTCATGCGATGCCTCCGATATCAAAGTTCGTCGTCGTAAAATTCTCTGAGATCTTTGGCGAGTTTTTTATCCGCAAGCACTTCTTCGAGCTTGCTCCAAGCGGCCTTTCCGCGCTTGCCGGGCGTCGGGCGCGCGCGCCGGTCGACCCGATCGAGAAATCGATCGTAGTCCTGATCTTCTTCGTTGCTGGCCGCCTCGCCGAGCATCTCTTCGTCGAGATCGAAGCCTTCAGAATCTCGTTCGGACATCTTAAACCTTTAAAAATCAATGGGTTACGTTGAACCCCGGGTGAAGGACCGGGGAACTATAACGAAAACGCGGCAGGGCGCAAGTTCAACTGCGCCGGACGCCGTCTCGGACCGAGACGGGAGCACCTCGAGAAAGCCCCAGCACATCGACCGCCCTACCCTCTGCCACGGCGATCTCGACGACGCCGAAAGAGTTGAAGAGAGCGATCGGATCTCCCGGTCGGACGTCGCCGTAAGTCCGTCGCAGGGGCAGCGAGAGCTTGCTGGCATGAACCACGGGATCGATCAGTTTTTCGCAGGCTCGACGGTCGATATTCGTGATCAGATTACCGAAATGATCGATGGTGATGACGACACCCGACACGCGGTGTTCACCGACCGTTACGTCGTCCACCCAACCCGGGATCAGCGCATCCACGTCGCGACCGATCCCCTCGGGCTTGATTCGGTTATCTGCCAGCGCCGCAGCGATCGGCGCAAAGATATCGCGTCCATGAAAGGTGGCGCTCGGCCGATCGATGCCGAGACCCTCGAGTTGCGTCATGTCGAGATGCCATAACTTCGCGCCCCGTTGATCGCGAATGACCTCGTCGAGCAAGCCGTTGTCGGGTGCAAGAAAGATGTGCCCCTCAAATAAGACCATCGCGATATCTCGGGCCGTACCGACTCCGGGATCGACCACGGCCACGTGGACGGTACCCGCTGGGAAGTAGCGGAAGGAACGCCGAAGCCAGAACCCCGCTTCTGCAGGCCAGTGCGCGACGATGTCGTGCGTTAGATCGACAATGCGAACCGTCGGCGATACACCGAGAATTCGCCCTTTCATCACACCGACAAACGGATCTCGCAAGCCGAAATCCGACGTCAAGGTAATCAGCCCACTCGGTTTGAACATGTTGATCGCCCTTCGGAATCAGCGCACAGCGACCGTGGTCGATGCGTCGCTCTGCACATCGGACTCCGGAGCGAGCTCGAGACCGATCATGACGGGAATTCCGCTGGCTTCGCGCAAAGCCTGAATGGCGATGTCCCAATTGATCGCCACCTCTGACTCTCCGAGCAGCGCATCGAGTCTCGTCTCGAAGTCCTCGAGTTTGACGGCGACCGACTGCCCCTGCGCATCGACCGGGGGATGAACTTCAATCCAAACCTCGCCATCGACACGCGTCATTTTCAAAGGTTCGTTGATCAAGCTGACTTGCGTACCGACCTTTACGGACTCGAAGAGAATTTCGACGTCCTCGGGATACATGCGAAGGCAACCGTGCGTCACCGCCATGCCCACGGCATCTGGATTATTCGTGCCGTGAATAAGGTAGGCCCCTCCGGGAATATTAAGGCGGAGGGCGTGGCGCCCGAGCGGATTACTGGGCCCTGGGGGCACCACGGGTGGCAACGGATCCCCCCTCGCTTCGTGCTCCTTACGCACCGATTCAGGAGGATACCAAGGAGGATCTTTTTGCTTCGAGACCACTTTGGTTACGCCGATCGGCGTCTGCCAGTCCATCTTTCCAACGCTGACGGGAAAGGTCATGACCTTTGCGGGCTCACCTTTATTAGGCTTCGGAAAGAAGTACATCCGATGCTCGGGAAGATTGACGACGATTCCTTCCCGATCTGACGGCGGAAGCAATCGTTGACCGGGAATGATGATTTGTGTCCCCTCCCCCGGCAGCCACGGGTCGACTCCTTTATTAACGCGGACCAGCTCCTCGTAACCCAAGCTATAACGGCGTGCGATTTCGATCAGCGTGTCTTCGTATCGCGTTCTGATGCGTTCCACTTTTCCGAAGAGCTCGCCCCCGTCGTTGCGAAGCTCATACTCCACCGCACCCACCGGCGAAGATAGCGCTGCAAGCGCCACCCATATCAACGCGCAGAAAACCGACCTCACGCAAGCGCCCCTCCGAAAGAGGCGGCCTCCTGCGCAGCGGCGCTCAACACTTCGTCGGGATCGACTTTAGCGAGGCCGAGTCGCATCGCCGGTGCTACCAAAGGTAGCCGCGCGCCGATATTCGCGGAGTCGTCTTTCGAATCCACGAAAATACCGGCCACATAAAGAAGATCGGCAACCGGATCGTCGGAATTGGGATCTTTGGCATTCTCGTAGGTGGTCGCGGCGCGGATGACCGATTCGGGGAACTCCCAGTTCTTAAGCATGGCGCGTGTGAGCTTCACGTGCCAAGTCTGCAGCAGATGCTCCGCGGCTGCAAAGTCATTGAGAACCTCTTCGTGCGCGGCCATCTCGGCGAGCAAGTAAATCTTGCCGACACCTGAGAGCATGCCACCCAAAATCAGCGCATCACGATCGATCCGACGACCTTCGAGCCGGAGCGATAGCGCACGAGCCAACGTGGCCAATGCGACGCTGCGCGCCCAAATCTCTCCCATCCGACCCTGGACAGGCTTATAGAGTTTGATGTCGCGAAGGCTCGCGAACGCATAGGCCAGAACCACCGTTCTAAGGGCTGCGAGGCCGATCCGGGCAATTGCGCCACTCAGCGAGTGAGTCGGCCCGGTGGAAGATTGGAACGCGGCGGAGTTCGCCATCGACACCACCCGCGCCGAGAGGACCGGATCGGCACGAACGAGCCGTTCTAATGTTTGCGAGGACACGAAATCATCTTTGAGAGCGACGAGGACGCGCATACACGGGTCAGGAAACCCCGCGATTTCTATCGCTCCGGAGGCAATATCTCCTTGCAGCTTCGAAAGAAACTGCCTCGAATCCAGACCCATTCCGATCTCCTGAGAGAACTGCTTAACGGCATTCGCTCAAGGCGTCGGCGGTGGAGCCTTGGGAGTCGCAAGCAAGGGATCACCCGGCTGCGAGTATAAACTTTGACCGACACGCTCAGGCTGGAGAATAGCAAGAAGTACGCGTCGATTGGCAGTTCGACCCTCCGCCGTCTCGTTAGATTGGGTCGGACGATACTCACCCAAACCCAAAGCCGTCATCTGCGTTGGCGAGACTCCGCCCGCCGCAAGCAGCCGGATAACCGCCGATGCTCGCGCTGCAGAGAGTTCCCAATTACTCGGAAACACCGAACTCGATATCGGGACGTTATCGGTATGTCCCTCAACGAAGATCGGATTCGGCAAGCCGTTCAGAACTTTGGATAGCTGCTTGACGATGCCGGTGGCGGTAGGCGTCAGAGTGGCTGATCCACTCGGGAACAGCACATCGTTTTTGATTTCGACTTCGAGCCAATTCTTATGTTTGCGTATGATCACTTCATCTTTGAGCACCAACGGCGCCATGGCTCGAGCAACCTCGTCACCGATATCGGCAAGTGATGCCGGATTTTGTTTCACGAGAGACGGCGGCGTCGCATTTTGACCGGCCGTCGGTGGATTTTGCAGGGCGATAAGGTCGGTGCTCGGCGTGCCCTCGTCCGTTTTCTGAGCAATCGGCGTTTGCCTCATCGGCTCGCCACGAAATGCCGCCGCCATGGAGTCGGCCATCACACGGTACTTGCCCTCGTTTAAGGATGAAATCGAGTACATCACGACGAAGAATGCGAGGAGCAAAACATGGGAAAATCTCCGTTAAGTGAGTTCGGTTACTTCAAAGCACGCGCCGAACCGCAGTCAGCGGAAGCGCTCCGTGGGACGTATTGAGAATCAAACCGCCACTAGCGGTATCGAGGGTCACGCTGTCGACGCGACCGTAGAGCAGGGTGGGAACAGTCTCCGCGCGTCCGGCGGAAAGCGCGGAAACCTCGATGCTGTATCGACCGGGCGACGCCGAAACACCGGCGTCGTTACGCCCATCCCAAGAAAATCCGTTGAGACCAGGCCGCGCCGAAAATGGAATCTGTCGTACGATCACACCAGCAGCGTCTTTGACGACCGCGACTGCGCCCGACGTACCGAGCGGTAAATCCACGGCTGCATTGATCGGTGTCGTGCCGTCGAACGTCGCCGTCGTCGCGGCACCCAATACCTCTCGACCGACCATGCTGGTACCCGAGAGCATCTGCGACGAACGCATGGCAGTCACCATGTCGGTCATCGAGTCCTGCATCGCCCGAACGCCCGAGACGGTGCTGAACTGCGCTAACTGACCCAGGAATTCAGCCGGGTCGGCAGGCTTCAGCGGGTCCTGGTTTCTCATCTGCGCCACCATGAGCGTGATGAACTGATCAGAACCGAGTTCCTGCAATTGATTCCTTTTCGTCGCACCCTTCACCGGGGCGACACTCGAACTCAACGTTTCAAGCGTGTTCATCTTGAATCTCCCGCTCAGCCTTGACCGAGGCGCAGGGTGGCCATCATCAGGTCACGCGCAGTTCGCATCACCTCGATGTTGTTCTGGTAAGAACGCGACGCGGAGACCATGTCGGTGATCTGCTCCACCGTGCTGATATCCGGCGTATAAACAAAGCCGTTTGCATCGGCGAGCGGGTTCGAGGGCTCGTAACGAGAGTTCGGCGCCTGATTCGACTCAATCACTTCTTTGACGACGACTGCCGCACCGGTCTCCCGACCGTTGATTTCGCCGCGTACGGCTTCGAAGACGGGGAACCGCGCTCGGTAGGCCGCATCCGGCGAGCTGCTAACGCTGCTCGAGTTGGCGAGGTTGCTCGCCACCGTATTGAGACGGACGTTCTGCGCCGCCACACCAGACCCTGCGATATCAAAAATTCTGAAGCTGGACATGGTTTACTGCCCCGTGATGGCGGTCATCAGCCCGCGCATTTGCGAGTTAAGAAAATTGAGCGAAGCCTGATAACGAATGGAGTTCTTCGAGAACTCGGCCTGTTCCAGCGAGACATCGACCGTGTTGTTATCGAGCGATGGTGCGAGCGGTGCCCGCTCCACGGTGGTCAACGGGATGCCGCCAACCGGATCACCGCCCGAAGCACCTCCAATATGGAATCGCTGGGTGGTACGAAGCGAACCCGCATTGGTCGTCCCCACCCCGCCGTTACCGAGCGCATTGTCAAGCGCCTTACGAAAATCGAAGTCGACCGCCTTATAGTTAGGCGTGTCGGCATTGGCCAAATTGCGGGCAATCACCTCGGAACGCTGCGCACTTAGGCGCAAGGCCGCCGCGTGTACTGCGAAATGTTTGTCGAGGTCGAGCATTTAGTCCTCCGCCAAAAAATTGGCTCTCGACCACTCGTTGCAACCCCCGTGCCAACCCGTGTCTGCTCTGGCATAGGTGTTGCAACGGTCGAGCCATCCAACCCGAAAGGACGGCTTTATGACGCTCCGCGACTCTTTCTTACTGATGTCCGCGCTCATCATGTGCGGCGGGACTGTTGTCTCGGCATCGAGTCAAAGAATCCAGGACCTCGAGGCGATCGAACGTGCGGCCAGCGCAGAGGTCGAGCGCCAAGCCCCGGGATCAAAGGCGGAGGTCAGCCCTCTGGATCGCCGTTTGCAACTGGTGGCCTGCGACCAACCCTTGCAGGCGCAGATGCCCTCCAACGTGACGATCGGGGCGCGAGTCAATCTCCGGGTCGCGTGCCCCACTGGCGTGGTGCAGTGGTCCGTCAATGTTCCGGTCAGCGTCTCCACCGAGGCGCCCGTCGTCGTTGCCAATCGAGCGATCCCCCTGGGATCGTCGATCGGTGCTTCGGATATCCGGATCGAGACCCGGCGATTTCCGGGTACCGCCCGGTGTTGTGCGAGCTCCGTCGACGATGTCGTCGGACTGCTCGTGCGCCGTACGATTCCCGTCGACACCGTCATTCCCATGGACGCCCTCGATCGACCGCCTGCAATCAAGCGGGGCGAGGTGGTCACGGTCGTCGCTGCCATGCCGGGAATCGAGATCCGCTCCAGCGGGGTCGCCCTCGCCGACGCACGCGCAGGGGAAACAGTTCGCATAAGACACTCGACGTCTCTCAAGGTGATCCAGGCGAGAGCCGATACCCCGGGTGTAGTGAGAGTAGACCGGTAAGGAGCCGCCGAAGCGCGACGGGCGTCACAAATTATGCTGGCACCCCTAAAGTTTCGGACGACCCTGCCGTTAACATCGATGAGCAGAACGTGAGAGTGATGCCATGACAGTCAAAATTAGTGGTTTAGACCCCCGTCCATCCGTTACCCCGATGTCGCCCTCCGGCGCCCGCGGGAAACCGGTGGAGGGGAACGCCCCGGACGCCGGGACTGGTCGCCCGAACGTCGAGGTCTCGGCCTCGGCGCGGCGGATGGCTGATCTCGAGGCTCGGGTTGCCGCCTCATCCGGTATCAACGAGGCCAAGGTCGAGGCGATCCGTCTCGCTCTGGAGCGCGGCGAGTATCAGATCGACTCTAAAAAGATCGCAGACCAGTTGATGAAACTGGATTGGGAACTTGCCAAGTCGTCTGGGCGCGTCTAACGAACGACCGATGTCGACGCGCGAGGAGGTTAAGCAGATCCTGTCTCGTCTTCTCGAAGACGAGCAGCGTCTGTTGACGCAACTCGAGACATTGCTCGAGGCCGAGAAGTCCATTTTGCTTCGGGATGACTCGCCGGAGCGTCTCGAGGCCGCCTGCCGTTCACGCCAAGATTGCATGTTGGCGCTTTTGCGCCTGCAGAGCGAGCGCCAGAATTTGCTGCGTCTCCATGGCTTTTCATGTGACAACGCAGGACTTGCGAGCCTAATAAAAGTGTGTGATCCCGAGCGGGCCCTGCCCGCACGATGGGCCGAGTGTGCCGACCTCGCCCGCCGCTGTCGCGACCTGAACGACCACAACGGCGCCCTCGTCGCCTCCCGCATGCGCCGCATCCAGGG
>JBEAXT010000200.1:0-4947 GCA_041159695.1 Pseudomonadota bacterium | reverse complement strand
ACCTGCAGCGCGGCTCTCGCTGATGAAGGCATGTGGACTTTCGATAACTTCCCGTCCTCCGTCGTCCAGAAAAACTACGGCGTCGGTATTGATGGGGCCTGGTTGGATCGCGTTCGCGAATCGACCGTTCGCCTCGCGGGGTGTACGGCCTCATTCGTATCCGATGAAGGACTGATCCTCACCAACCATCACTGCATCACCGCGTGCTTGACCGAGAACTCATCGAAAGATCGCAGCTTGCTCGACGACGGTTTCGTCGCTCGTGGTCGCTCGACGGAGGTCAAGTGCCCCACACAGATCGCCGATGTTCTCGTCGCCATGGAAAACGTCACGGAAAAAGTGGCTGCAGCAACGCGCGGAATGGATGATCGCGCCGCCAACGACGCACGCAAGAAAACTTTGACGGAGCTCGAGCAAGCCTGCGAGAAATCAACCGGCAATAAATGCCAGAGCGTTGCGCTCTATAACGGCGGTCAGTACTTCATCTATCAGTACAAGCGCTATACCGACGTTCGACTGGTCTTTGCGCCCGAAGCCGGTATCGCTGCGTTTGGCGGCGACCCGGATAACTTCCAGTTTCCGCGATGGTGTCTCGACATGGCCTTGTTGCGCGCCTACGAGAACGGAAAGCCGGTCAAACCGCTCCGACACCTGAAAGTGAACTTCGAGGGCCCGAAAGCGGGCGAGTTCGTGCTCGTCTCCGGCCACCCGGGCTCAACCGATCGACTACTGACCGTCGCGCAATTGCAGCAGCTACGAGAGGCCGAACTCCCACCTTCTCTGCTGCGCAGTAACGAACTTCGCGGCCGGTACATCCAGTTCTCAAAGACGAGCGAGGAAGCACGTCGGATCGTCGACGACGCGTTAACGGGCCTCGAGAACGGAATCAAGGTTCGTCGCAAGCAACTCGATGCGCTGCTCGATGAGAGCATGATGGCGCAAAAACGCCGCGACGAAGCGGAGCTTCGCGCAAAAGTGGCCGCTGATCCTGAGCTCGCCACGATGGGCGATCCCTGGGCGGACATCGAGCGCGCCAACGCCATCGGACGTAATTTCGATACGGAACTCACGTATCTCGAGGGCGCGGCAGGCTTCAACAGTCGATATTTCAGACTCGCACGTACGCTCGTACGGGGCGCCGCCGAAAGAGAGAAGCCTAATACGGAGCGTCTGCGTGAATTCACCGATGCATCGCTCCCGCGGATTCGGCAGCAATTGGCTGCACCCGTTCCGATTTACCCCGAGCTCGAAAAGCTGACGCTGTCTTTCGGTTTGGAGCGCATGCGAGAGTGGCTCGGCCCCGATCACCCCACCGTCCGAAGTCTGCTGGCCAAAGATTCTCCGGACAGCCTTGCGCAATCGTTGATCGCCCGCACCACGCTCGGCGATCCTGAAGTTCGTCTTGCCCTTTGGAACGGCGGCGCGGCGGCCATCGCGGCGTCCAACGACCCGTTCATCCAGCTGGCACGCAGCATCGATCCGCAAGCTCGCACACTGCGCAAACGCTACGAAGACGAAGTCGAAGCGCCGATCAGCGTGGCCGAGGAAAAAATCGCTCGCGCCCGATTTAAGCTCTATGGCACCAACGTTTATCCTGATGCGACCTTCACCCTGCGTCTGAATTACGGCACCGTGCAGGGCTGGGTGGAGAAGGGTCGTCCGGTCGAACCATTTACTCGACTCTCGACCGCCTTCGAGCGTGCGACAGGGCAACCGCCCTTCCGCATTCCCGAGAGCTGGGAGCGCGTGAAGGGGTCGCTCGATCTCTCTACGCCGGTCAATCTCTCGACCAACAACGATATCGTCGGCGGCAACTCGGGCAGTCCGCTGCTTAACGCCCGCGGTGAAGTGGTCGGATTGATGTTCGATGGCAACATCCACTCGATCTCGGGATCGTATTGGTTTGATACCGCGAAGAATCGCTCGATCGCGGTTCATCCGGCGATCATGCGCGAGGCACTGTCGAAGGTGTACCAGGCCGATGACTTGCTGCGCGAGCTCGGCGCAAAGAAATAACGACGAAACCCGGGGCATCGCTCGCACGTCTCAAAAGACGTAGAGCGATGCCTCCGGCGCGGTGCGGATGATCCAGTAGAGCCCTGCGCCGACGATCGAGGCCATGACAAGCGCGAGCCAAAGCTTAGAGCTCGAAATGCGCTCGTTTTCCGGAACGACCTCGGCAGGCTTACGGCCGGTGATCATGGGCATAATCAGGTTTTCACGCCGTAACCAAAGATAAAAAAAGGCTGCGGCGATATGAACGGCGACGGCGGCAACGATCCAGTCAAACAGCTGTTTGTGAATCGACGTCAGTCGATCACTGGTTTCGATGGTCACGTAGCCGAACAAGGGCCCAGTCTCGAAGACTTGATCGTTTGCGAATAAACCGGTGATCGCCTGCGTCAGCAACATCGACAGCAGCGCCAAAATCATCAAGGCCCCAAGCGGATTGTGCCCTGCAGGATTCGTCGAATTGCCTTTCAGATAATTGAGTACGCCGCGCGGTCCACGAACGAAATGAACGAATCGAGCGTGTCTCGTCCCAAAAAATCCCCACAGTATCCGCGTGACGACGAGAACGAACACGGCGTAACCGCAACGCGTGTGCCACACGAACCAGTCACCCTCGAGTTCGCGCGTCAGCCATGCCCCGACGACCGCCAGCAACAACGACCAGTGAATGATCCGGACCGGCAGATCCCACACCCATGCCGTCTGTTGATCTCGTGACGATGCAGAGCTCTCGTTCATGCGCACCTCACTCGTGACGCTGGTTGTACTCGATAAAAAAGTCGTCCGGATCCCAGAGCGACAGGGATGTCATCCTGACTTTTTGACCGTCGGCGCCACGAACCTCGAACTGGTGCGGTGCCGCGTGGACTCGGGCGCCGAATTCAATGGCGCGCTGATGAACGGCGGCGACGTCCTTACCTTGCATAACGAACACGATATCGCCTATTCCGAGTCGGGAACGTCGACCCGGCTCAGAAAGCCTCGGCTCAATGAATTCGAGGAGACCGATCATTCCGATGACGGGATCGTCGGCTTTCATGATGACCAGACGCGTTCGATCGCCCTTGGCGCCTGCCGCGAGGGCGACGCCGGAGAGCACAATCTGGTCGTCATACCAAACCGACAGACCGAGGACGTCGCGGTAGAACGCAACCGAGCGATCGAGATCACGGACGATCAGCGTCGTACGCTTGACAAGCGGCGCATCGTTAGAATCTTTGATCATCTGCGGCTCTTTTTAGGCTCAGCGGGTTCGGCGAATGAGAATCAGCGCTGCAGCAGCCATCAGCACGGTGGGTGCCCAAGCGAATAAGATCGGGCTGCCGTTGAAGACGACGGCACCGCTTTCGAGCATCCGCTGCAGCAAGAAGAATGCGATACCGAGAATAAGCCCGAGGGCGACCTTCGCACCCGCGCCGCTCGCACGTAACGAGCCAAATACGAAAGGTAGCGCCAGGAGCACGGCAAAAATCGGCGCGAATGTACGCGCAATCCGTGACCAGAGCGCGAAGCGCGCCTCATCCGATTCGAGCCCGTTCACCTCCAAGTGACGCACCATCGCCCACAGAGCTCGCGTCGGCAGCCGGGAGGGAACCGACGCGGCGATCCCCAAAAATTCCGCCGTGACGTTCGAGGCGAGATCCCGGCTCGATGCACGACTGCTCGAGATTTGCTCAGCCTCGAAGCGAGTTTCGGAATACTGCTCGAGCGACCACGAGCCGCCCTCCCCTGCGCGCGCACTGACCGCCCGACCGATCGCCTGTAGACGACCGTCCGCGCTGATTTCATAGACGACCATGCCGCCGAACTGCGACTCCCCCGTCTGCCGTTCGACGTTGACGAGTAAATTACCGTCGCGAACCCACGCATCACCCGAACCGGCGACGCTCACGTCGTTAAACTTAGCAAACGCTTTTTGCTGTCGGGAGTATTGTTCGAGCGGAGGTCCGATCACCTCGCCCACTAATAAACTCGCAAGCGAAAGCAAGAGCCCTGCGAGCGCAACAGGCCGAGCGACACGCCATACCGACAAACCCGATGTCCGCATCACGACGAGCTCGCTTCCGCGCGCGAGATTGCCGAGTCCGATCAGGGCCCCGATGAGCGCACTGATCGGCAGCAGCTCCCAAGCTTGCTGCGGGAGATTGAGCAGTACGAATTGCAGCGCGGCGACGGTCGTGTAGCGACCGACACCGAGATCGTCCTGCTGGCCCATGAACAGGAACAAGCCGCCGAGCGATAACAGCACGAGCACGACGAGACCCACGCTCGTGAGCACGCTACGAATCACGTATCGATCGATGACGCCCAAGACGCTCACGCGACACCCGGTGGCGACCAGCGCTCGCGATGACGCAGACGGGCACGAAGATCCGGCAGGAACAAGAAGGCGAGCGTCAGCACAATGACGCTCGCATGCACCCACCACAAACCGAGCGTCGTCGGTACGACGCCTTTGGCCATCCACACTTTTGCGGCGGAGGTGAGGCTGAAATAGACGAAATACACGACGATCGCGAGCCAGACGCGGGCGTATCGACCTTGCCGCGGCTGGAGCCGAGCGATGGGAACGGCGAGCATGGCGAGGATGAACACCATAAGCGGCAAGGCGATCCGCCAATGAAATTCGGCACGACGCTCCGGATCTTGTGATCCCACCAGTTCGCGTGTGGGGACGGCATCGAGCTCTCCCAGACGCGCACCGGCGGACGGCACACGGACCGGGATCACGTTGGTCGCAAACCGCACAATCCGAAACTCGCGCGAGCCGGGCACGCCCTCGTAACGCTCGCCGTCAATCAAGGTGAGCCGATGCAATCCTCCATCGGCGGAGACCTCGTGACGCGCCTGAGACGCCACGGCGATTTCGTATCGACCGTCGCGCACGCGTTTGACGAACACCCGCTCGAGCGTGCCATCGGGCGCAGCGGACTG
>JBEAXT010000184.1:0-8735 GCA_041159695.1 Pseudomonadota bacterium | reverse complement strand
CGTGCGCCTCGCGCACCATATTGGCGACGACCGGACCGACGCCGCCGAGCTGCGTGTGACCGAAGGCGTCTTTGGTGCCGGCGTCAGCGAGAAAGCGACCGTCTGCGTCGGCGGTGCCCTCGGACACCACGATGACGCAGTACCCCACGCGTTCGACCGTTTCTTTGACGCGCTTTAAGAAGGCTTTGCGATCGAAGGCGATTTCCGGAAACAGGATGATGTGCGGTGCCGCGTCGCGACCCTTGCCTGCGAGGCCGCCGGCCGCTGCGATCCAGCCCGCGTGTCGGCCCATCACTTCCATCACGAATACTTTGGTGGAGGTGCGCGCCATCGAGGCGACGTCGAGCGAGGCCTCGAGTGTGGAGACGGCCACGTACTTGGCGACCGAGCCGAAGCCGGGGCAGGCGTCGGTGAAGGGCAGATCGTTGTCGACCGTCTTCGGTACGCCGATGCAGGTGATGGGGTAACCGAGTTGCTCGCCCATCTGCGCCACTTTGTGCGCCGTGTCCATCGAGTCGTTACCGCCGTTGTAAAAGAAGTACCCGATGTCGTGCGCCTTGAAGACCTCGATGAGACGCTCATATTCCCGGCGATTCTGGTCGAGTCCCTTCAGTTTGAAGCGCGCCGAGCCGAAGGCGCCGGAGGGGGTATGTCGCAAGCCCGCAATGGTCGCTTTGCTTTCCTTCGAACAGTCGATCAGGTCTTCTTCCAAGGCGCCGACGATCCCGTGACGTCCGGCATACACCTTGCCGATGGTCTTCGGATAGCGCGCGGCGGTTTCGATGACGCCGGCTGCCGAGGCGTTGATGACGGCGGTGACCCCGCCAGACTGGGCGTAAAAGGCGTTACGAGGCTTGGCTTTTTTCATGGGGGGCGAGCATAACGCAGGGTTTGACCTCCCGGAATCGCCCCGGTAGTGTGCCGCCCTTCATGAGAATCGTTTTTCTTGGGGCCCCTGGGTCCGGTAAGGGCACTCAAGCCCAACGTCTTATCGAGCGCCACGGAATCCCCCAGATTTCGACGGGCGATTTGCTGCGCGCGCACGTTCGCGAGGGCACCGAGCTCGGTCGTCGCGCGAAGGCGGTGATGGACGCCGGCCAGCTCGTCGACGACACCACCATTCTTGGCATGGTGCGCGAACGGCTCTCGCGGTCGGATGCTGCGCGGGGATTTATTCTCGACGGCTTTCCGCGCACGATCCCGCAGGCTGAGGGTCTTGCAACGCTTCTCGCCGAAATCGGTAAGCCACTCGATGCGGTCATTTTGTTTGACGTCGATCCGGCCCTGCTCGTGAAACGCATTTCGGGTCGTCGCAGTTGTCAGGATTGTGGCCGGGTATTCAACGTGCACACCGCGCCGGTACCGGTTCCACCGCCGTGCAACGGGCAGTGCACCGCCCCGAGGCTCATTCAGCGTCCCGACGACGCCGAAGAGACCGTGACTAAACGACTCGGGGTGTACGAGGCGCAAACGGCGCCGCTCGTTGGGTTTTATCGCGAACGCGGTTTATTGAAGACCGTGCAGGCCGATGCGCCGCTCGCCGAAGTGACCTCACGGGTCGAGGCCGCGTTACAGCACGGCGCGTAAACGCTCAGCGAGTAACTCAGCGCGCCAACCGCACAGCGTCTGTGCGGCGTCTTTGCCTCGGGCGATGTCCTCCAAATCTTTTCGGGTCGCCAGCACCTCTGTCGCGATGGAGAGTTCCTGTGCGACGGCGTTCACGGCCTGAGAGAGTCGTTTGGTACGCGCCAACAATTCCGGGTCGGGGCGCTCCCGTCGCGGAAGTGGCGGCGGTGGGTTCGCGATGCGGGCGGCCTCGACGAACCCGAGGATCTCGTCGCCGGAATGTTTGACGACGCCCTCGGGCATCTCCGGAACCTGGGCGAGGGCGCTGCGATCTCGCGGGACGCGTTGTACGATTTCGCGCAGCACACCATCGTCGAGAATCCAGCCGCGCGGCCGATTCTTTGACATGGCACGCCGCTCTCGCCAGGCCGCCAACTGACGCAGCAGCGTCATCCGCCCCTCGTCCCAGCCTTGGGTGCCTTTGAACCGTTGCCAGGCTTTTTCGGGATCGATGACGAGTAACTTGGGATCGTGCAAGCCCTCGAGATCTTCTTTCAACCAAGCCTCGCGACCGAGCCTTGAGAGCTCTTCGAGCAGTCGATCGCGCAGCGCGTGTAAGTAGCGGACGTCGTCGAGGGCGTATTCGATTTGCTCGGGCGAGAGCGGGCGTTGTGACCAGTCGGTACGGGTTTGACCTTTGGGGAGTTCGCGATCGAGCAGTCGTCGGACGAGTTCGGCATAACCCACTTGAGCGGGGAAGCCCGCCAGCGCGGCGGCGATCTGCGTATCGAAAAGCGGTGCGATGCTGCCCACGACCGGCGCGAGCACCTCGAGATCCTGTCGACCCGCGTGCAGAATTTTGAGGGGACCTTCGGATCCGAGTATCGGCCGTAGCGGGCCGAGATCTTCGAGGGCGAGTGGATCCACACAGACGGCCTCGCTGGAGGAGGCAAGCTGTAGCAAGCAGAGCTCGGCTCGATAAGTACGTTCGCGGAGGAACTCGGTGTCGAGCGCGAGCGCCTCGCCGTCGAGTCGACCGGCGAGGTCCTCGAGGGCCGCAGGGCTCCCGATGAGTGCGGTGGACGACGACATGACCCGACTATGCAAGAATTCGGACCTAAGGGGAACGGACGCTGATGAATTCCACGCTGAAAACCTTTCTGGATATCTTGAGTTTGCGCGCGGGGCCCGAAGACCTGCCGAGCTCGCCTCAACTGCTCGTCGGCAGCTTCATTTTGCTCGTCGCCCTGCAAACCGGGCTCGGCGCGTGGTTGATGCCGGGGGAGGGTGCCCTGCTGCCGCAAGCCCTGCTATCCGGTCTCGTTTCGCTCGGTTGGCTGGCGCTCGTGCTGCGCCTCTTCGGCAAGCCCGAGCGCTTCGTTCAAACCGGCACGGCGATTCTCGGAATCGCCTGCGCATTTGCGCCCATCGCCATACCCGTACTCGCTCAAGTTCGACCCGTCGCAGGCCAGCCGGTCGCCATCACGCCGCTCGGCTTGCTCGCCTTCGCGATCAGTCTTTATTTGATTTACGTCAATGGCCGCATTCTTCGCTCGGCGATCGAGCGGCCGTTGTTCCAGTGCATCGTCCTTTTTTTGTTGGGTGAATTTTTTGTCTTCACCCTCACGCTCGCGCTCGGACTCGGCGGCCCCGACGCCTGAGCATGCACGTCCATATCCTCGGAATCTGCGGCACCTTCATGGGCGGCATCGCGGCGATCGCGAAAGCCGCGGGACATCGCGTCACGGGCTCCGACCGTAACGTCTATCCGCCGATGAGCACTCAACTTGCTGCGCTCGGCATCGAGGTCGTCGAGGGTTTCGACGCTTCGCAGCTCGATCCGGCACCGGACATCGTCGTAGTCGGGAACGTCATGACCCGTGGCGCGCCCGTGATCGAAGCGCTACTCGAGCGTCAGATTCCGTTCGAGTCGGGTCCGGAGTGGCTCGCACGCGCCGTGCTGCACGATCGATGGGTGCTCGCGGTCGCCGGAACGCATGGCAAGACCTCGACGACGAGCATGCTTGCGTGGATTCTCGAATGCGCGGGTTTGTCACCCGGGTTTCTGATTGGCGGCGTTCCGCACGATCTCGGTATCAGTGCGCGTCTTGGCGAAAGCCCGTTCTTCGTCATCGAGGCGGACGAGTACGACACGGCTTTCTTTGATAAGCGTGCGAAGTTCGTTCACTACCGCCCGCGGACCGTCATCCTCAATAATCTCGAGTTTGACCATGCGGACATTTACCCGGACGTCGAGGCCATCGAACGTCAGTTCCATCATCTCGTACGGACGGTGCCCGCCTCGGGCTTGATCGTGCATCACGCGACCGATTCGCATCTCGCTCGTGCTCTCGACATGGGGTGTTGGACGCCGCGTGAACCGTTCGGTCGCGATCAGGCGCCGGAGGCAGGGTGGAGCGCGCGTCTCGGTACGCCGGTCGATGGTTCGCAATTCGAGGTGTTGCTCGACGGTGCCGTCATCGGCCGAGTGCGTTGGTCGCAGATCGGCGGCCACAACGTCGATAATGCGCTCGCGGCGATCGCTGCGGCGCGCCACGCGGGGGTGCCGCCCGAGGTGTCGTGTGCGGCGCTCAGTGAATTCCGCGGGATCAAGCGGCGAATGGAGCTGCGCGGTGCGGTCCGCGGGATCCACGTTTATGACGATTTCGCGCATCATCCGACGGCGATCGCCACCACGCTCGAGGGTTTGCGTCGGCGGGTGGGCGGTGAGCGCATCGTGGCGGTGCTCGAGCCACGCTCGGCCACCATGAAGCGTGGCGTGCACAAGGATACGTTGGCGGCTTCGCTCGCCCATGCTGACGAAGTGTGGTTCCACGTACCGCCGGATCTCGGTTGGGATGCTGCGGCGGTCGTTCGTGCGCTCGGTAGCCGGGGTCATCTTTCCGGCGAGATCGATCATTTGGTCGAGCAGCTCGCCGAGCGCTTGCGCCCCGGAGACCACGCGCTGATCATGTCGAACGGCGGGTTCGGTGGATTGCACGGAAAATTATTGGCGGCGCTCGAACGCGACGCCGCCTGAGGGGGTCACATGGCGCGCAAAGATGATCGCATCGTATCGGTGGGCCTGACGGGGGCCTCAGGTGCGCAATACGGTTTGCGGCTGATCGATTGCCTGATCAAGGCCGATTACACCGTGTACGTCATGTTCACGAAGGCGGCGCAGATCGTGGTCGGTTCGGAGACCGACTGTCGCTTGCCGGGACGCACCGCCGAGCAAACGCGATATCTCTCCACGCTCTACGGCGCTCGCGATGGCCAGTTGCGCGTATTCGGCGACGAAGAGTGGACCTCGCCCGTCGCGAGTGGATCGGGTGCGCCGCTGCGCATGGCCGTGTGTCCGGCGAGCATGGCGACCGTCTCGGCGATCGCCAACGGTGCGAGCGAAAATCTACTCGAACGTGCCGCGGATGTGGTCATCAAGGAGCGTGGCAATCTCGTGATCGTGCCGCGCGAGACGCCGTTCTCCACGATCCACCTCGAGAACATGCTGCGATTGTCGCGCGCCGGTGTCAGCATTCTTCCGGCCAATCCGGGGTTCTACAATCGACCTGCGCAGGTCGAAGAATTGGTGGACTTCATCGTGGCTCGCGTGCTCGATCAATTCGGTATCGAGCACGAACTCATGAAGCGTTGGGGATGAGTCGCTCGACGAGCCTGCCACTCTTTCCGCTCAATACCGTGCTGTTCCCGCACGGGCCGCTACCCCTGCGAATCTTCGAAACGCGATACGTCGATATGATCAAGCGCTGCATGCGTGAGGATGCGTGCTTCGGTGTCGTATTGGTTAGCGGCGCCTCGGAAGTGGGCCAGCCCGCCGGATACTCCGAGGTTGGCACCACGGCGCGTATCGTCGATTTCAATTTGCTGCCTGACGGTTTGCTCGGCATCAGCTGTCGTGGCGAGCGTCGCTTTCGCGTCCTCGAACGTTGGCGTGAGGCCGACGGACTCAACATGGGATCGATCGAGTGGCTGGATCACGCGAGTCCCGCAGTCGTGCGCGTGCCTGCAGAGTTTCGGCATTTAGCCGATCTTTTGCGTCGGGTCTTACCGGAGCTCGGGGATGTGTACGCCGGTCTCGAGCCGCGTTACGACGATGCGGAGTGGGTCGGTGCGCGACTCATCGAAATTCTCCCGCTCGCTCTCGAAGACAAGCAAAGCTGTTTGGAGTTGATGGATCCCCTCGAGCGTCTTGCGCTCGTCGCGCCCCTCATCAAACGAGCGGATGAGGCGGCGGACTGAGCGTATCGTGCGGTTTTCGCCGGGAGTAGAAGCGCCAGAGCACTGCACCGATGACGAGTGTCCAGGCGAGTACGAGCCAGCCGACGACGCCGTCGAACTGTGACAGCAAGAATCGCAGCGGATTCGTTTCGTCCGGGCGGGACGTCTCTCGCAGAAAGCTAATCACCCAAACCCAGCCCGCATGAAGCCCGATACACGCAGCGACGTTGCCGGTCAGTGTGCGCACCATGCCGAGTAGCACGCCGACCGCAAACAGTGCGAGCCAGGCGTCGGCGATATCGAGCGGCGTCGCGAAATCGGCGAGTGTGCCGAGCACGTGTCGAAGCCCGCTGTCCGCGCCGAGCTCTTCGACGGGAATGCGGTAACGACCCACGAAATGTACCGACGAATAGAGCGTTGCCGTGAGAAGGATGGCAACGCGCACCCCCGACTCGCGCGCGATCCCCGTATGCATCGCTCCACGAAAAAAAGTTTCTTCGATGAGCCCGACAGTGATACCCGTCGCAAGGCCGCCGACGGCCAGGCTGAGCCAAGGCACGTTCGCCGGATCGAACCCGTCGCGCAGCACGCGCAGATCGAGTCCCAGCATGATGAAAGCGACCGGCAGCATAGTCGCGACGCCAATCAGAAGTCCGAGCGCCGCCTCGCGAAAAAATTGGTGGCGCGGCAGACCGAACCCGAGGCTTCCGCGATCGGCGAGCGCAAGGCGTCGCGCGACGAGCACGAACGACACGAGTAGCACCAGCATGCCGAGTCGATTGGCGACACGATGAAATTTGACGTCGAAGGTGGGTGTCAGCGCTTCGTAAAGCGGCCACGCGAATGCCGCCATCATGGCGAAACCTAAAACGAAGAGACCCATGAACCAGGCAAAGGCTTTCATGGTGTCTTGCTCGAGGCCGTATAACGATCGACCTTCAAGCCTTCTCGCTTAAGCAGGGCGATGAGCCCACGATCGCCCACGAGATGCAATGCGCCGACCACCACCAGGGTATCGTTCTCTTTACGCAGCAACGACTTCACCTGCGGAACCCAGCGTCGATTTCTTTGATCGACGAGATCGTCGTAGAGCTTCGGCATAGCCTTGTAGCCTTCGAGCAGTAACTCCTCGAGCCGCTGCGTGTCGCCTCGTCGCCAGGCGCTATAAAGATCGTCCGCCATCGCGGGCATTTTGGCGATGTCGGTCAGCGTCATATCGAGCAGCTGCAACTGCTCCTCTATCGACAGAGAGTCGAAGAGACCGATCTGGAACTCCGGGGTCTCGAGGCCCTTAATGGTCTTCGCATCGGCGGCGGCGAGTTTTTGCAGCTGTTTTTCGACACCGACTTCGGCGTCGAACCCGAGTCGGGCGTACTCGAGTGTCGTCAGCAGGATCGCGACCCCCCAAGGTTCGAGTGTTACGGCGAACGGCTCGGGGAACTGCAGCGTCGTGAGTACGGGGCGTAAGACCCGCCAGCGCGCTTCGCCAGCGACGGCGGGCAAGGAGCGTCCATCGTTGAAGGAGGCTGCACTGAGCATCAAGCTGCTCATGGCTTGTTCGTCGATGTCGTCGACGTCGAGCTCCATGACGAGGGATTCAGCCTCGCGATACGCCGCGGTCATCGCTTCGGGGAGGTTGGGGCGATCACGACGCAACAGATGCATCGATCCCGCGATGTACACCTTGCCTTTCGACCCGTGCACGACCCAGACGAGTCCGTCCGAGGTCGATGCGTGGACCGACGCCGAGCACAGCAGTAGAAGCGTCGAGAGAACGCCAATCAAAAACTTTGACAGAGGGCGTACGCGGCTCATTCGAGCCATCCTACCGTTGTTTCGATTCGGCCGTCGGGATGGAGCGTCAGCATCCGATATCCCGGCGGATGATCGTCGATCTCGAAGTCTGCGGCCCGCGGTCGAAATTGAACGCAGGTGGAGGGCGTCGCCATGAGCTTGAGCGAACCCTGCGGTCCTGGGCGCTCCTTGTCGAGTGCTTGATGGGCATGTCCCCAGAGCACCCCCTTTGTCTGCGCGTGTCGATCGATGACGGCGAAGAATTCGGTCGGATTCTCGAGACCGATCTCATCGAGCCACAGGCTCCCCATCGCGATCGGCGGGTGATGTAGGACCACGAGTGCGTGTCGCGCAGGCGCCTCGGTCAGCGCGCGATCGAGCCGATGCAGTTCGTGGGCGCTAAGGCGACCGCCGACCTCGCCGATACGTTGCGAGTCGAGCATCACGATCCGCCACGCACCGATATCGTGGTGGTCGCCGAGACGGAACGGGGCATCGCTGAGTGCTCGTCGCATGGCTTCTGGATCGTCGTGGTTGCCCGGGATGCAGAGCACGGGCGTCCGGGGCTCGAACACCTCGGGTAGCCAGCGGTAACCCCGCGGATCGTCGTGAACGATATCGCCCGTCAACAAAATGACGTCGGGTCGCTCGCGCAGGCCCTGCGCCAGAACGGCGCGCAGCGAATCGAGCACCACGACTCCGCGTTGGCGACCCGAGGGATCGCCCACGAGGTGAGTATCGGTGATGTGGAGGACGCGGACGGCGGTCATGGCGACGATGCTAACGCCATGACCGCCCCGGTGTCAGAGGCCGCGGACGGCGGCCGTCGATTAGTAGCGGTAGGTCTCGGGCTTGTACGGACCCTGCTTGGCGACGCCAATGTAGCGTGCCTGTTGGTCCGTGAGCTCGGTGAGTTCGGCGCCGAGCTTCTTGAGCTGCAAGCGCGCGACCTTCTCGTCGAGGTGCTTCGGCAGCACGTAGACGCCGACCGGATACTTCTCGTGGTTCGCCCACAGCTCGATCTGCGCGATCGTCTGATTGGCAAACGAGGACGACATCACGTACGACGGGTGACCCGTGCCGCAACCGAGGTTCACGAGACGACCCTCGGCGAGCAGCGTGATGCGCTTGCCGTC
>JBEAXT010000111.1:0-21633 GCA_041159695.1 Pseudomonadota bacterium | reverse complement strand
ACGTCGAGCTCTGGGCTGACGACGACAACTCCATCTATGAGTCGCGCCCCTTGTAAGGCTTTCAGCACGCGCCCCAACATTCGCTCGATGAGCGCTGTGCGCTCCGCCGTCGATAAAACTTTCGCGAGTCGAGATTTACCCTCGCTAAACGCCTGAACCGGGACGACTGCTACGACTCGCATCGATTCACGCTCGCGCCCGACTCACGAATCTAATGATTTGAGCGCGCCGGTAATGCGTATCCCGGCGCCATCCACCGCATACTGCTTATTTATGAAGATTAGGATCGAGGTCAAGGCCTCTGCAGAGGCCGAGTTCGCAAGTGAACCTGCATGGATACCGCGAAGACCGCAGGTCGTCACGATTCGGATCACTGACTCGCGAGCAGCTTTGTCATCGCCGAATACGAGTACGTCGCAGTCGACCTCGTTATCCGAGGCCAGCTTGAAGGCAGCGACGTTATGAAACGCAGAGACTACGCGAACGCCGTCGCCGAGGATTTTTTGTGCGCGAAGCGCGGCACAACCTTCGGGTGGCAACTGTACCCGCATCACTTTGGGCGGGACCAGCGGCACGGTCGTGTCTACCACTATTTTGCCGGAGACTTGCTCACTGATTTCTCGGAGGGTGGTCTCCTGCGAGGCGAACGGGACTGTGAGGATAACGAGATCGGCTCGGGCCGCGGCATCGCGATTTACCATTCCGATCACATCAGCGCCGAACTCGACGGCCAGTCGTTCGGCGGTTGCCTGTGCTTTGGTGGCGTCACGCGAACCGATGATTAGGCGCTCGCCCGCCTTAGCGAGTCGACGAGCGATGGCAGAGCCGAGATCGCCAGTCCCGCCGATAATGGCGATGCATAAACTTGGATTAGTCATTCCGATCTCCAAAAGGAGCCTATACGGCTAAAGAATGGGTACGACGCGAAGATGCGGTTTGCAACGCGAGCTCTGCGAGCGGCTCGACCTGCGCGGCATATTTCGCGGCTTCAGGATTCACAGCGGTCCCGCGGTGCACTCTCGCTCCGATGCCGTGGCAGATCGCTGCAAGCCTGAACATACAAAATGCCAGGTAATAAGTCAGATCGGGAATGCCATCGAGTCCCCGTCGCGCACAGTATGCCGCGACATATTGTTGCTCACTCGGTATCCCGAGTGCTCCGAGATCTACACCGTAAAGTCCGCGAACACCGCCTGACGCCATACGGTAAATCATGAGGTGATAAGCGAAATCCGCCAAAGGCTCGCCGATAGTCGATAACTCCCAATCAAGCACTGCTCCGATCCGGGGCGCAGATCGATCAAACATGAGATTGTCGAGTCGATAATCACCATGAACGATGGTAGGCGCAGATGTGCTGAGAGGAGCGTTTTTCGGTAACCAATCGATCAGTTTCTCGAGCGCGGGGATGCGTCCTGCAGCCTCCGAATCGATAACGTATTGCTTGGACCATCGTGCGACTTGCCTCGCGACGTATCCCTCGGATCGGCCAAAGTCCTCTAATCCGATAGCTCGGTAGTCAATGGTGTGCAAATCGGCGAGTGTCGAGATCATCGCATCGTAGATCGGCTGCCTCGCATCCCGTGATAGATCCGGAAGAGATGGCTCCCAGAATATTCGCCCCTCGACAAACTCAACCAGATAGAAAGCCGTACCTATTACGGCGGTCTCTTCACAGAAGAGCAGCGGCTTGGCGACTGGAAATTGGGTATGCATCGAGAGCGCGAGCATCACTCGATACTCTCTCTCTATCGCGTGGGCAGAGGGAACGAGATTCCCGGGTGGCTTTCGACGAAGCACGTACGAAGCATTCCGGGTATCGACCCGGTAGGTCGGATTAGATTGACCGCCGGGGAATTGGGTGACTTGAAGCGGCGACTGGAATTCTGGCAAGTGCTCCGAGAGGTAGCGTTCGAGCGCCTCGACCTCGAACTCGAGACCTTGCCGAAATCGATGAACGGGATTCATGTGAGTAGGCAACGCCCCCGGACGCCGGCGGGCGCTCAGTCCGCGCGGGTGCTCTTGGAGAGTCGCGGCTTCGCCGTCGAAGACCCGCCCTCGAGACGTATTTTCAGATCTTCCTTAAGTTGCTTGAACATCGCCGTCAAAGGCATCTTCGAGTTTGCCAGCCACTGGTAAATGATTCCTGCCATCGACGCCGCATACTGCTCAGCCACTCTCATCGGATCGATATCTCGATCGATGATTCCAGCAATCTGCCCGGCCTCTATCCATTGAGCAACGTCACGGCGCTGCGCTTTATGAACGATCGCGATATTCGATTTGTAGTCAGCGGACGGATCGATACTGAGAAACCAAAGCAAATACATCGCCCTAACTTCCTCAGGACGATCGCGAATGAACTCCTCCGCTGCGTCGGTGGCTGCCATCAATGCATCTACGCCGATCCGATCGCCCACAGCGACCTGCATGCGATTAAGCCAATCGACACTCGCCTCTTGCAGAACCTTTCCGAAAAGCCCCGCTTTCGAGCCGAATCGATGTGTCGCCAAACCTCGACTATAACCAGCGAGTTCACCAACCGCCTGAAGGGTGGTGCCGTTGATACCAACCTTGACGATCAACTCGATCGCGGCATCCATGAGTCGCCGGTCGGACAGCGCGACGCGATCTGCCTGGCGACGACGAGCCTGAGGCGTGGAGACAAGAGCGGTTTTTGACATCAAAAAAACTCTATAGGGCCAATTAGAGTGCAGCACGAACCTTCGGGAGTACATGTTTCGCCACATATTCGAGGCGGCGCTGACCCGCCGCTACCGACTCTCCAGGGAGTCTCGCCCAAATATGTAGATCACGAATTTGCGGATAATCGTGGAGCAGTTTTATGAATTCTTTGACTGCGGTATCCGCATCCCAAAGTCTGTACAGACCTTGCGATAGCGCCGTCGCTGCATCCGGGAAACGCGGAGTCGTATCGGGCGGACCAAAGGCCCCCCATTCAATGTACTGATTGCACTGGTAGAGGGCATGAGGCCCCACCAACGCCGCTTCTCGTTCCGGATCGTCCGAGATGATCGCCCAACTACCCGCAATGATCACTCCATCTGCAGGATTCTTCCCATGCTTTTTAAGGCAGTCGAGATAGACATCATGACCGATCCCTCCCGTTGAGAGGAATCCGTCGGCGATACGCGCGACGCGATCGATCGCGGGCTCTGCCATCGCCCCGAGATACAATTTTGGTAGGTGCTCCGGCGCAGGCGTTACGCGCAAATCACCGACTTGGAAGCGCTTACCCTCAAAGTTTATCGGCTCGCCAGTCCATGCTCGGCGAATGATCGCGATCGCCTCCTCGACGAGACTTGGGCGATGTTTCAGTTCGCGGCCGAACTGACGAAACTCGAGTTCGCGGTACCCGATCCCTACACCGAGATCAAAACGACCGCGCGTCAACAAAGACAGCGTAGCCGCATCCTCGGCGATCCGAATTGGATTGTGCAAAGGTAGAACCATGAGATTGGTACCAATGCGCATACGATTCGTCCGAGCACCGATCGCACCGCCGATCACCAAGGGCGATGGCGTGTAGCCGTCGTCACAGAAATGGTGCTCGGTCATCCATACAGAGTCGAAACCGAGGCGTTCGGCCTCGACAATCTGCTCGAGACAATCCTCGTAGAGCGTCTCGAACGGCACTCTCCACGGCTCAGGGTTGCGGAAGTCGTACCAAAGACCGAAATTGACGTGGCGTGCCATGTTGTATCCCGGGAGTCAGTTCAAACCTTTGAGGAACTCAAGGAGCGCGGCGCGATACTTCGGCCCCTCTTCGATGAACGGGGCGTGCCCACAATTCTCGAACTCCACCAATTTACAGTGTTTTGCATAGTTAGCTACCGAGCGGCAAACGTCGGGCGCCACGACCAGATCTTTGGCGCCCACGAAGCCGAGAATCGGCGCGTCGATGGCACCGAGCGTCGTACGCTGATCGAGCACATCGAGCTCTGCCAGCGCGTCGTCTGCGATCGGCGAGGTCTGCATGAACAGCGACCACATCCAGGTGTTCATCGCAGTCGACTGCGGCGCAGCGCATACCGCCTTGGTCAACGCATCGAAGAAGTTGGCGCGATCCTCACGCATGACGCCAACGGTCGCTGTCGCGCTACCCGGCGCCCCTCCGAACGGATAGTCGGACGCTTGAACGTATCTTGGGCTCGCTGCGGCAGTGAGTACGACACCGGCACAGCTCGAGCCGAGACGGCTCGCCGTCTCAACAGCGATTGCACCGCCGAGCGACCAGCCGTTGAGTACGGCGCGCTTGATATCGAGATGTTTGAGAATGGCGATCGCATCCTCGGCACCGAGTCCGATGGAATTCTGACTGAAATCCTTGTCGGACATGCCGCACCCGCGCTGATCGAAGGCCACCACGGAGTGCCCCGCAGACCGCAAGCTGGCAAGAGTCGTATCCCACACTCTCGAGCTCGTACCCCATCCGTGAATGAGCACCACCGGCGTTTTAGTACCTGCGTGGTATTCGAAGTAAATCTTTCGATCATTCTCTCTATTTATATACGCCATATAGATTCCCCGTTCTTATCGCTTAGCCGGGTGGCGCAGTCATCTGCGCTCCGGGGATTGGGTTGAAGTAATGAATCGTGACATCGCGACGCTTGATTTTCCAAACGCCATTACGTCGCACGAAATGATCTCGGTACGTGGCGCTAATCATCTGTACGCTGTTGTCGGCGAGCGCACCCATACAATCGACGTCGCACTCGCCGGTTGCCTCATCGACCCCCTGAAAGAGCACCTTTAGATTGCTCGTGAGATGGTGAGTTTCTCGCCATACGGGCCAAAGGACTTCCTTGACCGCCTTGTTGATGCCAGCGTGCCCCTCGAAGTTTCCGAAAGGAGGCCCGATGGCCCAAACGCAGTCCTCCCACCAGATCGATAAAAAACGATCGAAGTCGCGTTGATCAAACCCTCGACAGTAATCCGTTACGAGATCTCGCAGGGCATGCCGGCTCTCGAGCATGTCGACGCGAATAAGCAAGTCTTTGATCGCTGAATCCATCGCCGATCCTCCACGTTTGAATCCGATAGATTAAGTCACGCTTTACCGTTACCGACTTCGAGCTCGATGGCCCAAGCGAGCTTTTTACGCGCGGCATCCATCGCGTCCGGCAAGTAATAGTCCGGGAAGAGATTGGTACAGCCCTTTCGGTCACGCAGAACTTCTTTCGCCACGCTGATTTTATGGACCTCGGTCGGGCCATCCACGATACCCATTTCCGGAACGGTCGCCCACATCGCCATCAATGGCGTTTCGTTCGTCATTCCGAGCGATCCATGCAGATGCAAAGCGCGATAGACCACGTCTCGAAGCACGCCCGGCATGGCCGCCTTGACTGCAGCGATCTCACGCCGGACCTCGCGGGTATACGCCTTGTGCTTGTCGATAAGCCAAGCTGCATAGAGTACGTGCAACCGGAATTGCGTGATTTGCGTGTAGGAGTCGGAGATTTTTTCCTGGGTCAGTTGCTTTTGCGAAAGAGGCTCACCTTTCGTGTGCCTGCTTAACGCACGCTCACACATCATATCTAGCGCTTTTCCGAGCAAGCCTACGGTACGCATGGCGTGATGAATTCGGCCGCCTCCGAGTCGAGACTGAGCCACCTCAAACCCCTGCCCTGGCTTGCCGAGAATGTTCTCGCGCGGAACCCGGCAGTTACGGAATCGAAGATAACCATGAACTCCGGAGCCGATTTCACTGAGCATGCCCACGGCGGAATTTCGGATCACCTCGAGTCCTGGTGACTCGCGATCGACGATCAGAATGGAGGCTCCTTGATGCACCGGGACGGTCGGATCGGTAATGACCACGACCAGCAAAAAGCGCGAAAAATCGGCATGCGATGCAAACCATTTCTCGCCATTGATCACCCACTCGTCCCCCACGAGCTCGGCTCGGCAGGTGAATTGCCCCGGATCAGCCCCCGCCTGAGGCTCGGTCATGGAGTAACAAGAGGCGATTTCTCCCTCGAGCAAAGGCTTCAAGTACTTCTCTTTCTGCTCGGGCGTCCCGTAGCGAGCAAGAATTTCCATGTTGCCGGTATCGGGCGCCTGACAACCGAAAACCGTCGGTCCGAAACGGCTCCGACCCAGAATTTCGTTCATTAAGCCGAGTTTGACCTGACCATAACCCTGTCCACCCAGATGGGGGTCCAGGTGACATGCCCAAAGTCCTTGTTTTTTAACGATTTTTTTTAGTGGCGCCATCGCCGCTGCCGGGCCAGGCAGGGACGGATTGAAGGGGTCTGCGGGGCCGCGAAAAACCAGATCGAGCGGTTCGACTTCAGCCCGAACGAAGTCCGTCATCCAATCGAGCTTGCGTTGAAATTCCGGCTCGGTTTCAAAATCCCACGCCACGTGACCCCCTTGTATCCCGCTCGGATTGAACACCCCGACGACGCGAAAAAACAACGGTCTCGGGAAGACGATCGGCTGAGAAGCACCGTCAAAAGTCAGTATACGGATTCACTTGCTAGTCGACAACAAGAGGATTATCGTCAGCATAGGTTCTTGTTCGACTGAACCTCAATCGGACAACAAATTTGGAGGGGTCAAATGTCAATGTCTAAGTCGAGTTTGCTCGTCTCGATGGCCGTCACTGTGGCTTGCGGATCATTCAGCGGAACGGCCTTTTCTGCTGACGAGGCGACGAGTCAGAGCGGTGTCCTAGAAGAAATCACCGTTACCGCGCGAAAGCGCGAGGAAAATCTTCAAGACGTCGGTACGTCCATCAGCGCCCTTGCGGCTGTTGATATCGAGCGCCGCGCGGACGTCGACTTGCAGTCCTTCGCCAACACGGCCCCGAACGTCATCATCAACGATCTCCAGCAGGGTCCGGGTAGTCCGGCAGCGATCTCCATTCGCGGAATTGGCACGACGGACGTCGAGAAAAACTTTGACCCAACCGCCGGAGTGGTGGTCGACGGAATCTTCATCGGCGTGAACTCGGGCGCGATGATCAAAGCATTGGACTTGCAGAGCATCGAAATTCTGCGCGGTCCGCAGGGTACGCTTTTCGGTCGTAACTCGATCGCGGGCGTCATCAACATCTCCCGTAAAAAAGCCTCAACTGAAGGCTTGAGCGGTGCAGTTCGCGCAGGTGGTGGCAACTATGGCGAACTGGCGCTCGACGGGTACATCAACCTGCCGCTCTCCGATACCTTCGCTTTCAAGATCGGCGCCGCTAAACGTGATAACGACGGGTGGTTCTTCAACAAAACCCGAAACGAGGACGTGGGTAAGGTTGAGTTTACGAGCTTCAGCCCGAGCTTCACGTTCCGACCGAACGAAAGCTTTGAGTTGAATTATCGGTACGACAAGACCGAACAAGATCAGGACGCCAACACCGTTCTGAACGTCGCTCAAAGCAATCAGATTTTCTGTCTCGCATACGGCGAGTGTGCGAAGGGAGTGCAGACTCCGCAGTCTGGTGATCGCTACACGGTTCTGCAGAACGGCAAGGGCGCGTATCAGACCTATTTCGACAGCGAGATGCACATCGCGTCGGCACGCTACACCGTCAATGACGGGAACTCGGTCGAGTACGTCTTCGGTAAATTCTCAACGGACGAAAAAGTCTTCCAGGACTGGGACGGTACCGCTCGAACGCTGTATCACACGGACCGTCCGGCAATTTGGAACCAGACCAGTCACGAGGTGCGTTGGATTCACTCTGGAGACCTTCTTGATGTCACGGCAGGTCTCTACTTGTGGGATTCCGACTATCGCATCGACCTTCGGAGCTACATCGGCTTCGGCGACGTGCTGTTCGGATTGCCTGCTGGAACGGTCTTGACGATCGATCAAACCGTAGTTCAGAACACGGAGTCCAAGGCGGCATTCTTTGAAGCCGACTACAAACTCACGGATGCGCTCACATTGACGGTCGGTGGCCGTTACACCGAGGACGACAAAGATAGCGGGCTGATTGACGCATCGATGCCGAATCTCGCCACCCGGGGCAGCCTCGCCAAGCCGTTCAGCAAATCTTGGAGCGAGTTCACGCCGAAACTGAACCTCCGCTATCGTTTGAGTGAAGACGCGATGGTGTACGGTCTTTACTCCAAGGGCTTCCGCGCTGGTGGTTTTACGGGTCGCCCGGGCACCTACGAAGCTGCTTCGATTGCCTACAATCCGGAGACCGTCGACAACTACGAGTTCGGCTGGAAGACGGAATGGATGGATGGACGAGTTCGTTTGAACGGGTCCGTCTTCATGATGAAGTACGACGACAAACAGGAAGAGCAGAGCGTACCGACCTCCACTGGTACGGGTCAGCAAACTCTCGTACTCAATGCGGCTCAGGCGGAAATCAAGGGACTCGAGATCGATCTCGCTGCCCGAATCACGGAGAACTTCACCCTGACGGGCAATCTCGGCCTCATGGATTCGAAGTTCAAGAAGCTGATCGATACCGATCCGTCCACGCCGGTTAATAAGCGTGATCTGTCTTATCTCAAGCTGCGTCGGGCCCCAGATTTAACGGCGACCATCTCGCCGAACTACACCTGGAACGTCGCCAATGGCGCAGTTTGGGTGCAGGCGGATCTGCGGTTCACGGATGATCAGGAGCTCACCTTCTTGAACTCGCCGCAGAGTCGGGTGAAGGCGCACGAGGTTCTCGATGCGTCGATCGGTTATCGGATGAATAACACGACGTTCTCGTTGTGGGGTTCCAACCTTACCAACGATGACTCGTGGACGCAGGCGTACGACGTCGGCACGAGTGTGACCTTTGCTGGCTTGTGGACCTATGCCGCAGCGCGTCCGCCGCGCACTTACGGTCTGCGAGTGACTCACAATTTCGGGGACTGATCCCGTTTCTCCTCTACGACCTCAGCGGCGATGACACGATTTCAGTGATCATCGCCGCTGAGGTGCTTTTTAAGTTCTGGCGGCCTTAGCGCAAAAGACCCTCCGATGACAGCAAAAAGATGGGTCGTGACTGGCGGGTCACGAGGCGTGGGGCTTGCGACAGCGCAAAAAGCCATTGCTAACGGCGACCGGGTCGCCGTAATCGCGCGAAACGCCGATGAAACCAAACTTCGCGAAGTCCTCGGCTCAGAGCGTACGCTGATCATTAAGGCTGACGTATCGGATCCGGGTTCCGTCAAAACCGCTTTTGATCAAATAGGGCGCGCGTTTGGCGGGGTTGACGTATTAGTCAACAACGCCGGACTACATCGCGGCGGCAAACTTTCGTATCTCGAAAGTGATGATTGGAATGCGGTCCTCGCAACAAACCTGTCTGGCCCGATGTATTGCATCAAAGCATCACTCCCGCTGATGACAGAGGGATCATCGATCGTGAACGTTGGGGCCGTCGTCGGATTTCGAGGGTTCCCAGGGGATAGCGCCTACGGTGCGAGCAAAGCAGGCCTGGCAGGTCTTACGCGTGTGCTCGCCATCGAACTCGCGCGAAAAAAAATACGGGTGAATCTCGTCGTCCCGGGCCTGGTTATCACCGAAATGACATCACAAATAGATAGCAAGGCGATGAGCGCCCTTCTGGAACGCATCCCACTTGGACGGGTCGGGCAAGAGCAAGAAATCGCGGATGTCATTTGGTGGGTGGCTGGTTCGACCTACATGACGGGCGCCGTAATCCCGACCGATGGCGGCATGATGGCTCGACTCTGATGGCGGGCGAGTTCCGTCCATGAGATCGCAGGACTCTCTTACAAGTTGGCTCGAAGCCCATCTTGGCTTCAGACAAGTCGAGGCCGGTCCCAAGTTAGGCGGCGGTAACTCAAACGTCACGCAACTCATTCGACATGCGGAGGGCTCAGCAGTCCTTCGAAGACCCCCCGACGATACGATCTCCGCAAGTGCCGGTGCAGGAGTGCTCCGAGAGTACGGAATGCTCAAGTCCTTACATGGGCGCATAAGAGTTCCGCGCCCACTCGCTTATTGTGACGATCAGTCCGTCATCGGGCAGCCCTTTAGCATCATTGAATACGTAGATGGTGTTTCCATCACAGATACCCTGCCTTCGGCGTACGCGACCGATCCGAATTGCATTTCTGCGATCGGCATCGAACTCGTTGATGAACTCGCAGAGTTACATTCCGTGAACTGGCGCGAACTTGAGATGTCCAGTCCGCGATCGCCTGAGACCTATGTGGCGAAGCAAATCGCACGCCTTCGAAAACTGCGAGCCGAAGAATCGGGTCGCGAGCTCCCCCTAATCGAGGATCTCGCAGAGTGGTTGTCCGCTAATTTGCCACCTCCGCCGATGGCTACGGTAATGCACGGTGATTTTCATCTCGACAATACACTTTTTTCTCGTGCTACCCCGGAACTGAAGGCGATCATCGATTGGGAGCTTGCGACGATCGGAGATCCTTACGCTGATCTGGCGTTAATGCTTGCATTCTGGGGTCCCCGAACGGTGGATCCGCCCGGATTTTCATTCGTTCAAAAAATTTCTCGCAATCACGATACTGTGATCAGCCGAGAATCTTTGGCAGAACGCTGGTCGAAGCGTACCGGTCTCGACCTCGCGCCGTTCAAGGCGTACCGGGTTTTTGCACTTTGGCGGCTTGCCGCAATCGTAGAGGGAGCCTTTAGACTCTATCAAACGGGGCGAGTCGATAGCGACTATGCCCGAAAGCTTGAATACGACGTGCCGGCCCTACTCGAGGAGGCAGCCGAACTCGCACACTCTCGGTGACTGACCACGAACTCCGGAGTTTTTTCCATGCTGACGACCATGATGGATTTCCCCTTGTCGACTCAGATGATTCTGAGGCACGGACGGCGTATTCATGCCGCCAGCAAAGTGGGTACATCCGACGAGCAAGGTTTTCAGTTCACGACTTTTGAAGAGATCGCCTCGCGTGTCGACAAGCTGGCCTCCGCGCTTAAGGCATTGGGCGTGAGTCACAATACTCGCGTGGCCACATATTGCTGGAATCATCAGCGCCACCTCGAGTGCTACCTCACCGTCCCATCGCTCGGCGCTGTCCTGCACACGCTAAACATTCGACTTTTTCCAGAACAAATTGTCGGCATCATGAATCACGCTCAAGACAGCGTGTTGATCATTGACGGTAGTTTGCTTTCGCAGATCGCTAACGTTCTCGATAAGGTTCCGACACTTTCTGATGTGATCGTCATCGGTGACTGCCCGGAGTTACAGCCGATCGGGGCCTTGCGTATACATCGCTATGACACTCTCATAGAACGTGCTCCGCCCATCGAAACCTGGCCTGAACTAGACGAAAAGCAGGCGGCAGTCGTGTGTTACACAAGTGGTACGACAGGCGCTCCAAAAGGAGTCGTCTACAGCCATCGATCGATTTTTCTCCATACGCTAGCGACACTCGGTCGCGATACCTTTGGTATCAGTCAGTCGGACCGTATCTTGTTGCTTCCATCGATGTTCCATGCGAACGCTTGGGGTTTACCATTCTCGGCGTGGTTAGCCGGCGCTGATCTTTTACTGCCGGGTCCGTATTTGAAAGCCAGTGATATCCGAAGAGCGATCGTGAGTGAGCGTCCAACGTTTACCGCCCTGGTGCCGACGCTGATCAACGATCTCCTGCTCGCCGATGTCGATACACCCATCGATATGAGCAGCTTCAGGGTGCTCGTGTCAGGTGGGTCAGCCGTATCGACGACCTTGATTCGCAAAGTACGCGAACGTTGGGGAATTCCTGTTCTACAGGGCTGGGGAATGACCGAGACAAGCCCCATGTGTTGTTTGTCGATTCCACCGCGGGCGAGCACGCCTGAGGAAGAGCCGATATGGCGCGCGAAAAGTGGTCGCCCGGTCCCCGGGATGGAGGTGCGTATCGTCGGTGACAGCGGGAAAGTATTACCGAACGACGGTCATACAATCGGGGAATTACAGCTCAGGGGCCCCTGGGTCACGGGAAGCTATCACAACAATCCCTCACCCGAGTCTTTCACCACTGACGGATGGCTGCGCACCGGCGATGTTGGTTTCATAGACTCTAGCGGATACGTACAGATCACCGATCGCACCAAAGATGTCATTAAGTCGGGCGGGGAATGGATATCCTCGCTTGAGCTGGAAAATAGACTCGCCGCTCATCCGTGCGTAGCCGAAGTCGGCGTGATCGGCATCCCCGATGCGCGCTGGGAAGAGCGGCCGCTCGTATTCGTTGTCACTGACCCTAAGCAAGCACCGGCCAGCGCGAAGGCGCTTCGCGATTTTCTCGTTCCGCTCGTAGCGCGATTTGCAGTCCCGGAAAATTTTGCTTTTATCGACACTCTACCCAAGACCAGTGTCGGGAAAATTGACAAGGTCGCCTTACGCCAGATGTACTCGAGCGGCAAAGTCGAAATTACTCGAGTGAAATGACAAAAATCTCACTGGGACTAATCAGTGTCGCGAGTCGGTCGAGTCAGCTGCTCGATCTGAGACTCGTCATAGCCAAGTTCTTGCAAAATTGACTTGCTATCCGCATCGATCGCACGAGCGGCCTTCGGTGGCGCTGGCATCGATCGACTGAATCTCGGAACTGGCGCATTTTGTTTGACGCCATCGACCTCGATGAAAGCAGATCTCGCGACGTTATGCGGGTGTTCGATCGCCTGATCCATGGTGAGTACAGGCGCAACGCAGGCGTCGGTCCCCTCGAACAGCCTCTGCAACTCATCAGCGGTATGGCTCTTTATGGCAGCCGCAAGTTTCGTGCGTAATTTTGGCCAAATCTCGGCGATCAACTTTTCATAGGGATGTCGCTCGAAACCCTCGCCTTCGAGAAACTCGTTCGGGTCGAGACCGAGTCGTTGCAGCATGAGCCGATGGAACTGCGGTTCGATCGCGCCTACTGCAAACCATTTCCCGTCGCGGGTCTCGTACGTATCGTAAAAATGCGCGCCTCCGGCTAAAAAATTCGTGCCGGTCTCGTCCCGCCACAAACCGCGATTCTTCAACCCCATCAACGGCGCCATGAAAGAAATGACGCTATCCACCATCGCGCTATCGATAACTTGTCCCCGACCGCTTCGCATACGCTCGAAAAGAGCACATACAATTCCAAAAGCCACCATAAGACCACCGCCGCCATAGTCGCCGATGACGTTAAGTGGTGGTACCGGCTTGCCGCGAGGCGATCCGATTTGATGGAGCATCCCCGTCAACGCAATATAGTTGATGTCATGCCCGGCTGAATTAGCGAGTGGCCCGCTCTGACCCCATCCCGTGATGCGCGCGTAAATCAATCGCGGATTGCGCGTGCAACATATCTCCGGGCCGATACCCAACCGCTCTGTGACTCCCGGTCGAAAGCCCTCGAGCAAAACGTCGCTACGTTCGACGAGCTTGAGCACCACCTCGATCGATGCCGAGTCTTTGAGATCCAAAACCATATGCCGACGATTTCGCAACGTGGGTTCGGTCTTGTCACCGCCAAACGCTGCTGGGCGCTCGATTCGAATGACTTCGGCGCCGAGATCAGCGAGAAGCATCCCCGCATAGGGCCCTGGACCGATACTCGCGATCTCGATGACTCGAACCCCCGCGAGCGGTCCCGTTCCCCGCGAGGAACTACTTTCCTTTGCGGATGGGTTACGCTGCTCGGCGTAGAAGCTGTCACGCGGCGTCATTAAAACGCCTCCCTTTTTTGGCCATGTCGACCAACAACTGGCAAGGCTCGAAGCGTGGTCCTACCTCATCGGCAAGTCGTCTGCATATCTCAACAAACTCTCGGACGCCAATCATATCGATGAATGACATGGTACCGCCCGTATACGTCGGAAAACCCCAACCGAGAATGGAACCCAGATCACCATCTATCGGGCTCGTAAGCACGCCTTCCTCAAGACAGCGGGCCGTCTCGAGTGACTGAATAAAAAGCAGTCGCTGCTTTACCGCATCTAGAGAGGGCTGTTTGGCGGCTACTGGATACTCCTCCGAAAGCCCCGGCCAAAGATACTTTTTTCCGCCCGCGGGGTACTCGTAAAAACCTCCGCCGGCTTTTCGCCCGGTGCGACGCAGGTTCTCGACAAAATGACGAAGAACATCCCAACTTGGTGGCTCACGGAACTCTTTGCCGAGATCTTTGCGCATCTGCTCGACGACGTGGTACTGCAATTCGAGCGACACCTCGTCCATCACTGCGAGAGGCCCAACGGGCATTCCGGCGAAACGCCCTGCATTTTCGATTAACGCTGGAATCACGCCATCCTTAAGGAGCATCTGCCCCTCATAGCAATACGTCGCAAAAACTCGGCTGGTGAAAAACCCTCGGCTGTCATTGACGACAATCGGTGTCTTGCCGAGTCGCCGCGCTAGATCGAGCGTCCACGCCAAAGTCGTATCGTCGGTCGACTTACTACGGATGATCTCCACCAAGGGCATTCGCTCGACCGGGGAGAAAAAATGCATGCCGATGAATCGATGAGGTCGTACCGAGGCCGAGGCGAGCCCGGTGACCGGTAGCGTTGAGGTATTGCTGGCGAAAACTGCTTCAGCCCCGATGACTGCTTCTGCGCTGCGAATAGCTGTCGTCTTGATATCGCGATTTTCGAAGACGGCTTCTATGACGAAATCGCTACCGGCAAGATCTTCGTACGTGTCTGTCGGGCGGATACGCGCCAATATTGATGCGGATTCCTCCGCCGAAATTCGTCCGGCGATTTGATCTTTTTCCAGTTGCTTACGCGTGTGCTCGAGAGCACGGCTTGCGACTTCGCGGGAAACGTCGAGCACCCCCACGTCATAGGAGGCTCGCGCGAGCGCGTGCGCCAGACCAGCGCCCATCATGCCGGCTCCAAGCACCGCTACCCGAGAAATATTTTGCTTCGAAATACCCTGAGGCCGACGCTCGAGCTTTTCGGCCTTGCCCTTGTTGATGAACATCGTACGAATCAGATTCCGCGCTTCGGGTCTCCGAGCAAGTGTCACGAATTGATGGCGTTCGATATCGAGACCACGATCGATCGGAAGCTGATACCCCTCGTAAACGCACGAGAGAATCGCGATGGGCGCCGGATAGTTACGTAGAGTCTTACGCGTTACCTCGGGGATCGCTGTCATGAAGACTTGCGCGAAATCGCTCGAGTATGACTCACCTTTTTTTGTTGAGCCTTTGCCATTTGATCGATCCCAGGGTTGAGTCGCGTCTCCGACCGATGTCAACCATGCACGAGCTCGATCGATAAGCTGATCCGGTGGAACGACCTCGTGCACGATACCCAGTCGTAGGGCCTCGGCGGGGCCAACGGGATTTCCATCGAGCATGAGCTTCAACGCGCTCTCGACACCGATCAGTCTCGGCAACCTTTGAGTTCCACCGCCGCCTGGCAACAAGCCCACCTTCACTTCGGGCAACCCCAGCTTTGCTGAAGGGGTATCGGCAAGCACTCGATGATGGCATGCAAGCGCCAACTCCAATCCGCCACCTAGCGCGAGCCCGTTGATCGCAGCAACGACTGGTTTACCACAGGTTTCAAGCCGCCGGAGTACTCTGGTCAGGCCGATCGTTGCATGATGGAGTTCGTGCGCATCAGCCGCATTATCGATGGCGGCAACAAGATCGCGAAGATTCCAGCCTGCGGCAAACGCGGCCTTAGCGGACGACACCACGATACCGCGCACATCCGGATTGACCGACAACTCTCCGATGGTGGTATCCAGCTGAACGACCAAGTCATCCGACATCATATTGAGCGGCGCACCGGGTACGTCGAGCAAAAGAGTCGCGATGCCTTCGCGATCGACGTCGAGAGAAAAATGTCGGCTCATCAATTTACACCCGCTCGATAATCGTTGCCGTGCCCATACCTGCGCCTACGCATAAGGTGACCAGCGCGGTACTGAGGTCGCGTCGCTCGAGCTCGTCGAGTACGACTCCGAGAATCATCGCTCCCGTTGCGCCAAGAGGATGCCCAAGCGCGATTGCCCCGCCATTTACGTTCACACGATCAGGCGACAAGTTGAAATGCCGCATGAATCGCAGCGCTACGGCAGCGAACGCTTCATTGATTTCGAATAGATCGATATCCTGAATGCTCATCCGAGCTCGTTTAAGCAATTTTTCGGTAACGATCGCTGGCCCCGTAAGCATGATCGTCGGCTCACTACCAATCGAAGCGAAGCCTCGAATTCGCGCTCGTGGTTTCAAACCGGTGGCATTTCCAAACTCAGAACCACCAACCAAAACTGCCGCTGCGCCGTCGACGATACCGCTCGAGTTCCCTGCTGTATGCAGATGTCTGATCGCCTCCACCTCGGGATAACGAAGTTGGGCGACGGTATCAAAACCCAGTTTCTCTCCGACCGTGGCAAAAGCCGGTTTGAGTTTAGATAGCGACTCGATGGTGGTATCCGGACGCACGTGCTCGTCACGATCGAGGACCACCTCACCTATCACGTTACGAACCGGAAAAACGGAGCGGGAAAATCGCCCCTCGCGCCATGCCTGAGTCGCCCGTCGCTGACTTTCGACCGCAAACCCATCGAGCATTTCACGGGTAAACCCGTCCATCGTTGCGATTAGATCGGCACCTACTCCTTGAGGAGCGTAAAAAACGGGGTAGGACACCGCCGGATCGGAGTACCAAGCCCCGCCATCGATTCCCATTGCGACACGCGACATCGATTCGACGCCGCCACCAATCGATGCAACGGCTTGCCCACTCATAACTTGAGCCGCTGCAATATTTACGGCCTCGAGCCCGGAGGCGCAGAAACGATTGACCTGCTGTCCCGCAACGCGCTCGTCGTACCGCGCGACTAGCGCTGCAACGCGTGCGATGTTAGCGCCTTGCTCACCGACTGGTGATACGCAGCCGAGAATGACATCGTCGATCAACGATGAGTCGAATTGGCTCCGCTCCTGCAGGACCGACAGCGTCTGCGCGATCAACGCCGTCGGTGTTACGGAGTGCAACGCTCCATCGATCTTTCCTCGACCACGTGGAGTTCGAACATGATCAAAGATGAAAGCGTCAGCCATATTCAGGGTGTCGGATCATTTGGTAATTCGAACACATACAGCGCATTACCGCCCGAGGGCTGATAGATGTCTGGTGCCTCGCGCGCCGTCATCAGCTTGAAAACTCCCATGCCGGTAGAAACTGCGACGTACTGTTTACCACCGACGGAATAGGTGATCGGATAGCCATGAAGCGGCGCACCGAGACGGCTATGCCAAAGTACTTTCCCGGTAGCTGAATCGAAAGCCTTGAAATAACGATCGAGATCGCCGACGAAAGTAAGCCCGCCAGCCGTGGTCAGTACGCCGGTCAAGAACATCGCACGCTGGGTATGCGACCACTTGGTCGACAGATCTCGCAGGTCGACTGCAGTCAGTCGACCGAGCATGCCGTTTGCGCCAGGCATCGGGACGATGGTCGATTCGCCACCGTATCCGCCGCCTCCTTCCACCATATCGACTTTTCTTCCCGTAAATTCCATACAAATTTGGTGAAGAGGAACGATCAATGACGAAGAATTCGGATCGTAAGCGCTCGCTTGCCAATTGTGTCCGCCGTAGATGCTCGGACAAGCCGCGACCGTATCGCCAATTTTTGCGTTCGCGATATCTTCTCGATAGACGAGCTTTCCTGTTTTTCTGTCGAGCGGCTTGACGAAAATGTCTTGGGGAAGAAGTTCGGTGAAGTCGACAAACTTTCCGTTTTTTCGATCAAGTTTCCAAAGAATTCCGTCCTTACCGACCGTGACAACATAAGGCTTGCCGTCGAGATCAACGAGCACTCGCTCGAAGCCCGTCTCCATGTCCAAAGTTTCACCAGGCATGTGCTGGAAGAACCAGCGTAATTTCCCGGTCCTCGGCTCTATCGCCAAAGTGGAGTTCGTATACAGCGCATCAGACCGAACCGTCATACCGCGGCTCGCAGCAACCCAAGGCTTCGGCTGTGAAGTACCCAAGAAAACAAGATTCAGCTTCGGATCATAAGAGCCTGCAATCCAGTTGTCTCCGCCGCCGCGCAATTCTGGAGGAATACCACCCCACGACGCGTCATTGGGGTCGCCCGGCAAGGCTATGGTCGAGGTTCGCCACAACTCTTGTCCCGTATTGGGATCGTGACCCGTAATGAAGCAGCCCTCTTTCTTGAAGCGCTCGCAGCCGTTGATTCCGCTGACGACAACTCCATCGGCGATGATCGGGCCAGCTGAGTGCGTGTACCCCTTGGTGTAGTCGGCTTTGGTGGTACGCCACAAAAGTTTGCCGGTTTTAGCATCGAGAGCGATGAGCGCTGCGTCGTAAGTCGCGACGAAAAGACGGTCCTTATAGATGGCGATATTTCGCGTCGGGCCTCCTAACGTTCGAGACTCGGGCGGGTGCGGATAAGCGTATTCCCAAATCAACGAGCCGGTAGCCGCATCGATGGCCTGAATGAGATTCGCTGGATGCGTAAGGAACATGATGCCGTCGTGAACGAGCGGCGTAACTTGATTACTTCCGTCGCGCATGGTGATCGACCACGCGAGTCGAAGGCTACGAACATTTTCCGCGTTGATTTGTTTGAGCGGCGAGAACCCCTGACCGTCCTGCGTACGTCGCCAATTGAGCCACGCCGAATCAGGTGGATTGCGAAGCATTTCATCGGTGACTTTCGAGATGTCTGGCGTCGATTGGTTGATCCAACGACCCGCTCGAGCCGCTGCCTCGGCTACGCCGCTGGCACCTTCCCAAGCGCGCCGACCGCCCCCTTCCTGGTCTGCGCCTTTCTCGGCGACTCCACTTTCGGCCGCAACGGCGCTCGCCATTCCCACCGCGGGCTTACCGGGTGCTTGACGGATATCGCTTAACAACAAACCTGATCCCGCTGGGAATTGGTTGGCGCTCAGAATATAGGCCGCCATGTCTGCAAAGACTCGCGCTCCGGCGGATGCCGGTACAGTGGTCGACATTGCGGATCGAATAAAATCGACCAGTTCTCCGGCCGGCCGGGCCGCCCATCGATCAACGAATTCCCTGCCGATCAGCGGCGGTCCGTGCCCTGTTCCCCGCATGGATCCATGGTGGCACTCCACACAATATCGGTCATAGGCACCCTTTCCTGGAGTCACCTGAGAACTCGAGTACACCCCTTGAGTTTGGGCTGGCCAAGAGATGGCAAAAAGGCCCAAGAAAACGGCGGTTCGGGTGAATCCTCTGATGGCGGCATTCATAGCGGTGCCCCCGGAATTTTTGTAATGTTGAGACTTAGAATATTGCCTTGTTTGACGCCAACAAGTCAATGCAAAACATCGGGCTGACCCCGTCATGTCGAGGCGGTACTTGCTAGTTACCAACAAGAAAACTAGTATCAAGCGAGGGGGTTGGTGTCGTTGGACCGTCGCTTGCACCCCTTAAATCTTGGTCTCGAATGGGCTCGGGGAGGCTTAATCGCGATGGCTACACAGGCAGAAAACACCAAGGCGGATTTTGATGTCATCGGCGTAGGAGCAGGGTTCGCCGGACTCGGACTGATCCACTATGCGCGCGAAGCCGGATTATCAATCCGCGTATTCGACAAGGCGTCCGACATCGGTGGAACCTGGACTTGGAATCGCTACCCCGGAGCCGCCAGCGACAGCGAGTGTTACTACTACTGCCTAACCTTCTCGAAGGAGCTTCTCCAAGAGTGGAAATGGTCGGTTCGGTACCCCGGTTGGGAAGAAAACCTGCGGTACATGCACTTCGTTGCAGACCGCTGCAACATGTGGCCGCACATTACTCTGAATACCAAGATTGTCGGCGCCGACTTTCAGGAATCTACAGGCCTTTGGTTGGTGAGAACTGACAAGGGCGAGCGATTTACCTGTCGGTATTTCGTCAGTGCGATGGGGATGATCTCCGAGCCAGTCATCCCGGACTTCAAGGGTATGAAGTCCTTCAAGGGACCGTGTTTCCACTCCGCCCGTTGGCCTCAAGAAGGCCTCGATTACGCAGGCAAGCGCATTGCGATCATCGGCAGTGGAGCCACCACGGTTCAGATGCTACCGGTGGTGGCGGAGACGGCCGCACAGGTCACGGTGTTCCAAAGAACGGCGAACTTCGTAATGCCAGCGGTGCAGAAACCCATCACGGCGGAATGGGATAAGGAGATTAAGGCGAACTACGACCAGATTATTCAAAAGTGTCGTAACCACTCTTTCGGCATGGCTTTCGATAGCCCTGTTGGTCGTAACCTTGCCGACACCCCGCCCGAAGAAGTTGAAAAAATCCTCGAGGAGCATTGGCCTCGGGGTAGTTTCCGTTTTGTCTTTGAGACTTTCGACGATTTAGTCGTCAATGCCGAATCAAATCGCATCGTCGGCGACTTCATCATTCGTAAGACTGTGTCGAAGGTTAAAGATCCGGAAACTAGGGAGATGCTCAAACCGAAGGGTTACCCATTCTTCGCGAAGCGCCCTCCCCTCGATCACGGATACTTCGAGGCGTTCAACCGAGACAACGTCAAGCTCGTCGACATCAAGGATCGAGAGCCCATCGTGGAAATCACCGAGACGGGTATCCGAACCACGAAGAACCACTACGAGTTCGACATCATCGTACTTGCGACCGGCTTTCAGGCGTACACCGGAGCGCAGGAAGCGCTGCCGATTCGCGGTCAACAAGGAGTGCTGCTTAAGGATAAGTGGAAAGAGGTTTCCTCATCGATCATGGGGGTATTCGTTTCGGGTTTCCCCAACTTGTTCATGATCACCGGTCCGCAAGCACCGTTCGCAAATTTGCCTACCTCTATCGAGCAAAATATCAAGTACATCGTCGACTGTATTCAAAAAATGGAAAAGGAAGGCTTCACTCTCTGCGCGCCAAAAGCTGACGCAGAAGAAGCCTGGGTGGCTCACACCGCTGACATTCACCGTCAGACGCTTATGGCTCAAGGCGACAAGGTTCACTCTTGGATGATGGGTGCCAACTTGAAGGACAGGAATCCTCGAGTCTTGATCTATTTCGGTGGAGCAAACAACTATTACGATAAATTACGGGATTCGGCGAACTCGGGTTTCCCAGAGGTCGAGTTCCGACGAGGCGCTTGAGCATCGCGCGACTTAGACCTCCGAAAGGTGGAGAGTGCCCGCCAAAGTTTGGCGGAAAAACGTCTGCGTGACTCTCATCCCTGCTTCGGCAGGGATTGAGTTTGGATCCACACCTGCGAACCAAGGGATTATGAGAAGACAGGACTCACTCCGTCGGTCTCTTTGGCCACGAATCACTTACACATTCCTGGTTTCCGTGTGTAAGAGAATATGTATGTAACTACTGTCTTTTTGACACCGCCAAGTTCTGCGCTCTATCAAAGAGAGTTCTGATTCGCGTCTCACGCTACCAACTTTAGTTTCGGCTTTAGTCCTGCCCTTGCCGCGAGTCGAACGAGCAAGTCGAGACTGAAGGAGCTGATCTTGCCTCGCTTGATATCCGAGACTCTGGCCTGAGTAACAGCGAGAACTTTCGCCGCTTCAGTCTGCGTCATGCCAGATTCAGCGAGCCAGCTACTCAGGCCCTGAAGTAGGAGTGAACGCATTTCCATTTCCGCAGCCTGATGTTCTGGATAGAGATCACGAAAGACGCTATGTACTTTCCGTTTAGTCATGTAATGTTTTCCTTGGGATTCGGGCGAGTCGCTGTCGAGCCAATTCAATATCTTCACGGGTTGTTTTCTGTGACT
>JBEAXT010000096.1:0-4365 GCA_041159695.1 Pseudomonadota bacterium | reverse complement strand
CCTGTTCCAGTTCGACGTTGATCGCGAGGGAACGGATCTCCTTCACGAGCACGTTGAACGATTCGGGCATACCGGCATCCATCTGGTGATTTCCGTCGACGATGTTTTTGTACATCTTCGTGCGGCCATTCACGTCGTCGGACTTCACGGTGAGCATTTCTTGCAGCGTGTACGCTGCGCCGTAGGCCTCGAGCGCCCAGACTTCCATCTCACCGAAGCGCTGACCACCGAACTGCGCCTTGCCACCGAGCGGCTGCTGCGTGACGAGCGAGTACGGTCCGGTCGAACGCGCGTGCATCTTGTCGTCGACCAAGTGGTTGAGCTTCAGCATGTACATGTAGCCCACGGTCACCGGACGATCGAAGCGCTCGCCCGTGCGACCATCGACCAGCGTGGTTTGTCCAGAGAGCGGAAGATCCGCCATCTCGAGCAAACGCTTGATCTCGGTCTCTGCGGCACCGTCGAACACCGGGGTCGCGATCGGCACACCCCGCGAGAGATTCTTCGCGAGTGCGACGACGTCCTGGTCGTTCAGGCTGTCGATCTTTTCCTTTTGTCCGCCCGACTCGTTGTAGATACGAGTAACGAACTTGCGGATCTCACCGACCGCCTGTTGCTGCTCGAGCATTCGGCCGATCTTGAGACCGAGCCCCTTCGCCGCCCAACCAAGGTGCGTCTCGAGCACCTGACCGACGTTCATACGGGAAGGTACGCCGAGCGGGTTGAGCACGACGTCGACCGGCGTACCGTCTTCGAGGTACGGCATGTCTTCGACCGGGACGATGGTCGAGATAACGCCCTTGTTACCGTGACGGCCGGCCATCTTGTCGCCCGGCTGCACGCGGCGCTTCACCGCAAGGTAAACCTTGACCATCTTGAGCACGCCCGGCGACAAATCGTCACCCTGCGTGATCTTGCCCTTCTTGTTCTCGAGACGCGCCTCGAACATCTTGCGCTGCTCGCGCATACGCTCAGCTGTGGCCTCGAGCTGCGAGTTAGCGTCTTCGTCATCGAGACGAATCTCGAACCAGTCGTCACGCTTCAGGCCGTCGAGGTAATCGGCCGTGATCTTCGTGCCCGACTTGAGCTTCGAAGGACCACCCGCCGCAACCTTGCCGAGCAGCATGCCGCGAACGCGCTGGAACATGTCGTCTTCGAGAATGCGCTGCTGATCGCCGAAGTCCTTGCGAACGCGATCGATCTCAGCCTTCTCGATGGACAGAGCACGCGAGTCTTTCTCGACGCCGTCGCGCGTGAACACGCGGACGTCGATGACCGTACCGTCCATACCCGGCGGAACGCGCAGCGAGGTATCTTTGACGTCGCTCGCCTTCTCACCAAAGATGGCGCGGAGCAGCTTCTCTTCCGGTGTGAGCTGCGTCTCGCCCTTCGGCGTGACCTTACCCACGAGGATGTCGCCGGCGCGCACTTCGGCACCGATGAAGGCGATACCCGCCTCATCGAGCTTGTTGAGCGCCTGATCACCCACGTTCGGAATGTCGGCAGTGATTTCTTCGGACCCGAGCTTCGTATCGCGAGCGACACAGGTCAGCTCTTCGATGTGGATGGTCGTGAAACGATCTTCCTGAACGACGCGCTCGGAAATGAGGATCGAGTCTTCGAAGTTGTAACCGTTCCAGGGCATGAACGCGACCAACATGTTCTGGCCGAGTGCAAGCTCACCCAGATCCGTCGACGGGCCGTCGGCGAGCACATCGCCGCGGGCGATCACATCACCGGCCGAGACGAGCGGACGCTGGTTGATACAGGTGTTCTGGTTGGAACGCGTGTACTTCGTCAGGTTATAGATGTCGACACCGGGCTCTGCCGCCGTCGTCTCCCCATCATTGACGCGAACGACGATACGCGAGGCATCGACCGAGTCGACGACGCCACCACGACGCGCAACGACGGTGACACCCGAGTCGATCGCGACCGGACGCTCCATGCCGGTGCCGACGAGCGGCGACTCGGTGCGAAGGGTCGGAACGGCCTGACGCTGCATGTTCGCGCCCATGAGCGCGCGGTTGGCGTCGTCGTGCTCGAGGAACGGAATCAACGAGGCGGCCACCGACACGATCTGTTTCGGCGACACGTCCATGTAGTTGATGCGATCACGCGGCATCAGCGTGAATTCATTTTGGAAGCGGCACGAGACGAGATCGTCCGTGAGCTCACCCTTCGGGTTCGTCGTCGCATTCGCCTGCGCGATCGCGAACTCGCCCTCTTCGATGGCCGACAGGAAGTCGATCTTGTCGGTGACTCGGCCGTTCTCGACGCGCCGGTACGGCGTCTCGAGGAAGCCGTACTGGTTCGTACGCGCGTAGACCGACAGCGAGTTGATGAGGCCGATGTTCGGACCTTCGGGCGTTTCGATCGGGCATACGCGACCGTAGTGCGTCGGGTGCACGTCGCGAACTTCGAAGCCGGCACGCTCGCGGGTGAGGCCACCTGGGCCGAGCGCCGACACGCGACGCTTGTGCGTCACTTCGGAAAGCGGGTTGTTCTGGTCCATGAACTGGCTGAGCTGTGAGGAACCAAAGAATTCCTTGACGGCAGCCGCAACCGGCTTGGCATTGATCATTTCCTGAGGCATCAGCGGCTCGGTCTCCGCGATGTTCAGGCGCTCCTTGACGGCGCGCTCGACGCGCACGAGCCCGACGCGGAAGGCGTTCTCCGCCATTTCGCCGACCGAACGCACGCGGCGGTTGCCGAGGTGGTCGATGTCATCCACGGTGCCGTCACCGTTACGAATGGCGATGAGCACCTTGAGCACGTCGAGAATATCTTCTTTCGAGAGAACGCTCGCGCCGGTGATTTCCTTGCGACCGACACGACGGTTGAACTTCATGCGGCCGACGCCCGACAAGTCGTAGCGCTCGGCGTTGAAGAACAAATTCGAGAACAAGTTCTCGGCGGCATCGCGGGTCGGCGGCTCGCCGGGGCGCATCATGCGGTAGATCTCGACCAAGGCCTCGAGGCGGTTCTTGGTCGGGTCGATTCGCAGAGTGTCCGAAACGTACGGACCACGATCGAGGTCGTTCACGTACAGCGTGCGAACCTCAGTGATACCCGTCTCAATGAATTTCTCGGCAGAGGCCGCGGTGATCACCTCGTTGGCCTTAGCGATGATTTCGCCGGTCTCGGTGTTCACCACATCGTGCGAGAGAATCTTGCCGTAGATGTAATCGCGCGGAACGGCCAGGCGGCTGACGCCAGCGTCCTCGAGCTGACGCACGTGACGCGCCGTAATACGACGGCCCTCTTCCACGACGACCTTGTCGCCGATACGGATCTCGAACGCCGCCGTCTCGCCACGCAGCCGGGCGGGAACGAGCTCGAGGGAGGTTTCGTCCTTGGAGAGGAAGAAACGGTTCTTGTCGAAGAACGTGTCGAGGATTTCACCCTCGTTCATGCCGAGGGCGCGCAGGATGATCGACACCGGGAGTTTCCGGCGACGGTCGATACGCGCGAATACGCAGTCCTTGGCATCGAACTCGAAGTCGAGCCACGAACCGCGGTAAGGAATGATGCGGGCGCTGAACAACAGCTTGCCCGACGAATGCGATTTGCCACGGTCGTGATCAAAGAAAACGCCCGGGCTACGATGCAACTGCGAAACGATGACGCGCTCGGTGCCGTTGACGACGAACGTACCGTTATCGGTCATGAGCGGCAGTTCACCGAGGTAAACCTCCTGCTCACGCACGTCTTTGACGGGCTTCTTCGGGCCCGCGGCTTCCTTGTCGTACACCACGAGGCGAACCTTCACGCGCAAGGGCGCGGCGTAGGTCAGGCCCCGGAGCTGACACTCCTTGACGTCGAACACCGGCTCGCCGAGCCGATAGCTCACGTACTCGAGTACGGCATTGCCGGAATAACTCGAGATCGGGAAGACGGTTTTAAAAGCCGCATGCAGACCGACGTCCCCACGCGCTTCCTCGGCCTTATCGGCCTGCAGGAACTGGCGGTAAGAGTCGAGCTGAATGGCGAGCAGATACGGCGTCTCGAGGACGCTGCCCTGCTTGCCGAAATTCTTGCGGATGCGCTTCTTCTCAGTGAATGAGTAAGCCATCTGTCACCTCTCTCGTCAAAACTGTTCGGAGACGACGACGCAACCGGGGCCAGCAAGCCCCGGCTGCGTCGCTTCTCGCGGATCGAATGTAATAACCACCAGCTAAAGCGGCGGAATTACTTGATTTCCACCTTCGCGCCGGCTTCTTCCAGCTTCTTTTTCATGCTGTCGGAGTCGGCCTTGTTCACGCCTTCCTTCAGCGTGCCCGGGACGGCTTCGACGAGGTCCTTCGCTTCCTTGAGGCCGAGGCCCGTCAGTTCGCGAACAACCTTAATGACACCGACCTTCTT
>JBEAXT010000192.1:0-8094 GCA_041159695.1 Pseudomonadota bacterium | reverse complement strand
ACGGATTCTTTGCGATGATCATCGGAAAGAAATACGGCGGTCTCGAATTCTCCGCTTATGCGCACTCTTGCGTACTCGCCAAACTGTCGACTCGCAGCGCGGTCGTCTCCTCCACGGTTGCAGTACCGAATTCTTTGGGTCCTGGCGAATTACTACAGCACTACGGCACCGACGAGCAGAAAAACTATTACCTGCCACGGCTCGCCCGCGGCGAAGACATTCCGTGTTTTGCACTCACGGGCCCCCGCGCAGGCTCCGACGCGGCATCACTGCCGGATTCTGGTGTCGTTTGTCGCGGCATGTGGCAAGGCCGCGAAATCGTCGGTCTCAAGCTCAACTTTTCCAAGCGCTACATCACGCTGGCACCGGTCGCAACGGTTATCGGGCTCGCTTTCCGCATGTTCGACCCGGACCGACTGCTCGGCAGCACAACGGATATCGGGATCACTTGTGCGCTCATTCCGCGAGAGACTCCCGGTATATCGATCGGTCGACGTCACTTCCCGCTGAACGTCCCTTTCCAGAACGGTCCGATCAAAGGGACGGACGTCTTCGTTCCGCTCGATTACATCATCGGTGGCCCGAAGATGGCGGGCCAAGGTTGGCGCATGCTCGTCGAGCAGCTTTCGGTCGGGCGATGCATCTCGCTTCCGTCGAGCGGCACGGGCGGTGGCAAGGCCGCCGTATTCGCAACGGGCGCCTACGCGCGAATCCGTCGCCAATTCAATATGCCCATCGGCAAGTTCGAGGGTGTCGAGAGCGTGCTCGCAAAAATGGTGGGCCTCACCTACACCATGGATGCCGCACGCTCGGTAACCGCCGGTGCGATCGACGGTGGGGAGCGGCCTTCGGTTCCGTCGGCGATGCTCAAGTATCACGTTACTGAAATGAGCCGGCAGATCGCCAACGACGCGATGGATATTCACGGCGGTAAAGGCATTTGTCTCGGTCCTCGCAACTATCTGGGACGTGGGTATCAGGTGGTCCCTGTGGCCATCACCGTCGAGGGTGCGAATATCCTGACGCGTAGTCTCATCATCTTCGGACAGGGCGCCATTCGCTGCCATCCCTACGTCTTCAAGGAAATGGAGGCTGCCCGCAATACCAATCGCGCTCAGGGCATCAAAGATTTCGACAGTGCGTTACTCGGTCATGTGGGCTTCACGTTGAGCAATGCGGTTCGCTCTCTCGTGATGGCTATGACGAACGCACGCTTTACGGCCGTACCCGTCGAGGGGCCCGTCGCCCGCTACTACCAACATATCGTCCGCTTCTCGGCGAGCTTCGCCTTCGCCGTTGACGTTGCGATGCTGAGTCTCGGCGGTTATCTCAAAAAGAAGGAAAATCTTTCAGCGCGACTCGGTGACGTGCTCTCGTGCATGTATCTCGCCTCCATGGTGCTCAAGCACTATGAAAATCAGGGCCGCCGACCAGAGGACTTCCCGCTCGTGGAGTGGGCATGCCGAAATCTGCTCTATAAGGCACAGGAACAACTGCACGGCTTTCTCAGTAACTTCCCGAATCGTTTTCTCGCCGGTGTCATGCGCTTTTTGATCTTCCCGCGGGGGCTCCAATACTCGGCGCCCGACGATCGGCTCGGCCGCAAGCTTTCGGAGTTGGTGCTATCACCCACCGAGGTGCGCGATCGCCTCTGCTACCCCGTGTACCGGCGCGTCGAAGCGGGCAATGCACTCGGCCTGCTCCAAGAAGTACTCGAAATGGCCGATCGCGCCGAATCGCTGGAAAAGCGATTGCGTGTCGAGGGGGTGAAAACGGGGCGTGTCACCTCGCTGGATTTGCCAGGGCAAATCGACGAAGCCGAAAAAATCGGCCTGCTCTCTACCGAAGAGACGGCCTGGCTGCGTACCTATGACCGTAAGGTGATGGAGCTCGTCAACGTCGACGATTTTGCACCGCACGAACTCGGGACGAACGGTAAGCCGCGGCCGCGAATCGACATTCCGACACAAGAACAGACCGAACTCTTCGTGTGACCTGTCGTAACTGCGGTACTGCGCTGTCCGGACGCTACTGTTCCGCATGCGGACAGCGCCACGATACGCACGCACCCACAGTCGGGCATTTTCTGCACGAAACCGCAGAGACACTGACTCATGTGGATTCGAGACTCTGGCGAACGCTCTGGTACTTACTGTCGCGGCCCGGGTTTCTGACTCAAGAGTTTTTTGCGGGACGGCGCGCGCGTTACTTGCCTCCGATCCGCCTCTATATCGTCATCAGCGTGACCTGCTTCCTACTGCTGGCACTGATACCGTCCAGTGAAAATGGCTCATCGCAGGACTCTGCCGTCGTGACGCTCGATAACCCGGACTGCAGCAAGTTCGAATACCGCGGCCCCTGGAAACTACAACTGGAACCCAGATTGAGAGCGGCCTGCCAACGGATGGTGGACGACGATGGCGCGGGGTTCGGTGACGCGCTGCTTCGAGCACTGCCTAAAGCGATGTTCGTCCTGCTACCGCTTTTTGCGCTGTTCATGATGCCCTTCTATCTGCGGCCGCTTCGACTATATGTCGAACATCTCATTTTCTTAGTCCATAACCACAGCGCCGTGTTCATGGCGCTCTCGATCAACATGGTTCTCGATACCGCTCTGCCCGCGGTAGCGGCTGACTGGCTGCCTCTTCTGCTCTTTATCTTTCTCATCTGGTATTGCTGGCGCGGCATGACGGTTTTTTATGCGAACTCGAATGGCTGGACGGTGTTCAAGATTGCGATACTCGGGTTCCTGTACATCGTAATTGCCGGATTTGTGCTCGCGTTTACCGGTATCGCAGCGCTATTGAGTATTTGATCGACGATCGTATCCGGCACGCACGATGTCGACCCCCCGAGCGATTCTGCATGTCGATATGGATGCCTTTTACGCATCCGTCGAACAACGCGACCATCCGGAACTACGAGGCAAACCACTGATCGTCGGCGGCGTGAGCGGGCGGGGTGTTGTCGCCGCCGCGAGTTACGAGGTGCGCAAATTCGGGGTTCGCTCGGCCATGCCGATTCGGCGAGCGCTAGCCTTATGCCCCCACGCCATCTGTGTCCGTCCGAGAATGTCCCGGTATGCGGAGGTCTCCGAGCAGGTGTTCGCCGTATTCCACGAGTTCACGCCTCTCGTCGAAGGCTTGTCACTCGATGAGGCCTATCTCGATGTCACCGGCAGCCGTGCGCTAAAAGGTGATCCGGTACGGATCGCAGAGGACATCAAACGTCGCATTCGTAGCGATACGTCGCTGACCGCTTCAGTCGGTGTGGCCACCAACAAGCTGATTGCGAAGATCGCCTCCGACTTGAACAAGCCCGATGGGCTGACCGTCGTGACCGAAGACTGCATTCACGAGGTGCTCGATCCGCTTCCCGTCAACCGGCTGCCCGGACTCGGACGTAAGCTCGGCGAGCACGTCGTCGCCTCGGGAATCGCCACGCTTGGGGCACTCCGACGATCCGAGGACGAGCGTCTTCGTCTCATTTTTGGCAAACACTGGCAAAGTTGGCGCGACCGCGCATCGGGAATCGATGATCGCGAAGTCCAGCCGGATCACGACGAAAAGTCGGTGAGCAACGAACGGACATTCGGCGAAGATCTTCGGGACATCGAAATGATGAGAACCGAACTCGCGGTGCTCGCCGACAAAGTCTCCGGCCGACTGCGCGCGAAGGAATTAAAGGCGGCTTGTGTCGGAATCAAGATTCGACTGCACGACTTCAAAACATTGACCCGCCAGTGCACGCTGACGATCCCTACAGCGGAAAGCCGAGTGATCGCCGAACGTGCGCGATCGCTTTTTGATACCTGGGTCGGAACACAACAACGACCCCGCATCCGACTACTTGGCGTTTCAAGTTCGGATTTTTCACGCGAATCACAGTCGGATCTCTTCGCCGAACCGGAGCGTCAGCAAAACGAAAAGCTCGATGCGACGCTCGATGCCATCCGCGAGAAATTCGGCGGTGCGGCCGTCGCGAGAGCGAGTGTGCTCAAACGCGGGTCGTAGATCGCCGAGCCCGTTGAGTCCCTATAGGGATGAGCCCCAGAATCATCCCGGCGAGTACGCCGAAGAGGTGCGCATCGGTCACGACCCTCGATTGATCGCCGGAGAACGGGAGTCCACCGGCAGTATTTTCGAAGGCAATTTTAAAAAGACCGAAGATCGCAACGCCCCATGCGATTCGATCTTGGTGGTCGACGATCAGGCGTACGACGGCGGCCGCAGCTAGCGTGTGCAAGACGCCTGATAAGCCGACATACCACTCGAGGTTGCTGAGCCAGGTAAGGCCGAGATCGATGATCAGCATGCCGACGAACGCATGGATCGCATGACGGGTCGGCGTAAACACGTGGCCGAAAAGCCCTGTGAGCAGAATCAACACGCCGACATTGATTAGAGCGTGGCGCATATCGAGATGCACGAGATGTGCGGTGACGAGCCGCCACAACTCGCCGTCATAGATATCTCCACGCGTCCACTGAAAAATCTCGCTCGCAGGATCGCCGATTAGCGCGAGCGTGATGATCAGACCACCAACGACCAAGGCGGAAACGACCGTCCGATCAAAGACACCGTTTCTCGAAGTCACGGGACAAGCCGGGTCGTTATCGAAACAGGTGGAGTTCCCGTCGCAGGGGCGATGACGGCAGCGGCTCCAAAACCGGACACGGGTAATTCGATCGACCACACGCCGGCTTCCAATGCCCCTTTTTGCGGTAATGAAGTCCGCCGATATCCGAATTCGATGCCGACATCGATATCGCGTGCCGCCCAAGAAAATCCGCTCCCGACGGCCTTTAACACCGCCTCTTTACGCGTCCAGCAGCGCAAAAAAGCGGTGTCACGGATCGCGGGATCAGAGGACTCGAGCTGAGAAAGCGCAAGTCGCTCTTCACTCGAGAGAATACGATTCGCGAGACGCTCTGCATTGGGCACACGGATCCGCGTCTCGACATCCACGCCGACATCGTGCGCGCTCGATACACCGCATAGCCACGCGTCGCCGCCGTGGCTCAGGTTGAAGTAAAGACGGTGATGCGGAGCGCTGTGCGCAAGCGCCGGCTTTCCGTGCTCTCCGCGAACAAGCTTGATCTCGGCAGGAGACACGCCGAGATGGGCGCTCAGCACCCGTCGGAGCAGAAGACATGAGGTGAGATAAGCGATGCGAACCGACTCTGCAGACATCTTTTGAGCGCGGTCGAGTTCGTCCGGGCCCAAGGTGTTGTCAGCGACGCTGGACAGTACCTCGCGAAAATCGCTGAGCTGTGCGAACCAGAACGCCACCCCCTCGATACGGGATGGCAAGGTCGCATGAGAGAGGTCGCGGAGCGACTGCGGCTTCCAAGGTCCGTGCACGATGCGGGGGACTATGCCCGCCGAGGTCCCGGCCGTGCAATACTTCGCCGAAAAGGGGGACCGCCGCCGGCCGAGGCGGGATGCTTAAGTATGTCTTTCATTCTCGACGCACTGCGAAAATCTGAGAATTCGCGACTGCGCCAGGACCACCCGGCCGTGTTCTCGCACCGGCCCCTGGCCGAGCGGAAACGGCTACCCGTATGGGGTGTCGTGCTGATCGCGCTGCTGACCGTCAATCTACTCATCGTGCTTTTTTTGTTCCTGCGGGAAACGACTGCGGACACGGTACGATCTGCACCGGCTGTAGCACCGGCTGTAGCACCGGCAGCAGCGTCACCCGTCACCGGTACGGTGCAGTCGACGGCCGTTACGGCTGATCCCCCCATGCCGCCGGCGCCCATCGCGCCGCCCGCACGCATGCCGACGCCCGACGGAAACTTCTCGCGTACCGCCGGGAATTTGGCCACGCGTGACGAGTTACTCGCTCGCGGCGCGAGCCTGCCATCGACCGACTTGAACATGCACGTCTACGATGCCAATCCTTCCTTAAGGTTCATTTTGTTGAACGGTCAGCGGCTGCGGGAGGGGGAGTCGTCTCGAGAAGGTCTCCTCGTGGACCGCATCACACCGGAGGGTGTCGTCCTTCGGTATGGCAATAGCGAATTCGCTGTAACGCTTCAATGAAAAACGACTGGGTCGAACTCGACGGCTTGCAACTCGCGAACTTGCTGCGCGCCGGTATTTATCGTCTGTTCGAGAAAACCGATCACATCAACAAGATCAATGTATTCCCGGTGCCCGACGGTGATACGGGAACGAACATGTCTTTGACTCTCTCCGCGGTGCTCGCTTCTCTCGATCGAGGGCCTGAACCTCATGCGGGAAGTATGCTGGTCCGTGCTGCTGATGCCGCGCTCGATGGCGCAAGGGGCAACTCGGGAGCCATTCTTGCGCAGTTCTTGCTCGGTCTCGGTGACGCTGCGGGGCATCTCTCTCGTCTCGGCATCGGAGAATTCGTCATCGCACTACGAAAAGGTGCGGGCTATGCCAAAGAGGCACTTTCACAGCCTCGAGAGGGCACGCTACTCACCGTACTGCGGGAGTTTGCCGATGCAGCAGAAGCACAGGCTGCACGGTCCCAAGATTTTCAGAGTCTCTTCACCCACTCGCTCACGCGGGTGAACGAGGCCCTCGAAGCGACGCGCCATCAGCTCGAGGAATTGCGCTCCGCGAATGTCGTCGATGCGGGAGCGCTAGGTTTCGTCGAGGTGCTCGAGGGCATGCGTCGCTTCCTCGATACGGGGGAGCTCGGTACTGCAGTAGCACCGGTACACACGGGCGACGAACTCATGGCCGGATCGGCGCCACCCTCTGCAGATCAGGATTATCGTTACTGCACCGAATGCCTCGTCACGGCCAAAGTCGGTACAGAGATCGACCTGCGACAGCTCCGCGAAACGCTCGCCGCGTCAGGTGCCAGCCTCGTCGTGAGCGGCAGCAAACGCAAAGCTAAAATCCATATTCACGTCGATGATCCGGAAACCATATTCCGTATCGCCGAAGATTTCGGTGAGCTGAGCGGCCAGAAAGCCGATGACATGCGCATGCAGCAAAGTGCAGCGCATCATCGTCGCGCTCAACGCGTCGCAGTCGTCGTCGACTCCGGCGCGGATATTCCCGAAGATCTTGCGGAGCGTTACGGTATTCACGTCGTTCCGGTGCGCATTCACTTTGCCACGCACTCCTACCTCGACAAGGTGAGCATGACGCCGAGCGAGTTCTATCGGGAGCTCGTCACCAATCCCGCCCATCCGAAAACGTCGCAGCCTCCGCCGGGTGATTTCCGTCGGATGTTCGAGTTTCTGGCTTCGCATTACGACGCAGTCGTCTCCGTGAATCTCACCTCGCGACACAGTGGCACGTGGGATGCCGCGACGAAAGCTGCGCAACGCGTCGCGACGGAAGGCAAGCCCGTATCCGCCGTGGACAGCCGAAACGCGTCGGTCGGCCAAGGTCTGATCGCCATCGCTGCAGCCGAGGTCGCAGCCCAAGGAGCGGACGCTCCGGCCGTGGTCGCGGCCACTCAAGCCGCGATGGATCAAACCCAGACTTTCGCCTTGCTCGGAAGTATCGATTTCGCCGTTCGCGGTGGACGAGTCCCCGCCATCGTCGGAAACATCGCGCGACTGCTGGGACTCAACGTCATCTTACGAACTTGGCCGGATGGTCGTATCAGCGCCGGGGGTGGACTGTTCGGATCTGTGAAATTACGAACCCGCTTCGCGCGTTTCGTTGCTCGGCGCTACAGAATCGATGCAGGTCGGGAACGAGTGCGCATTTTGGTCGGCCACGGGGATCGTCTCGAGGAAGGACGTTTACTCGCCGAGGAGCTTGTCGGTCGATTTCCGAAAGACGCTGTCGATTTTTGTCTGCTCACCGACATGGGCCCCGCGATTGGCGTACACGGTGGCCCTGGCACCCTGATCGTCGCGCTGCAACGCATTCCGAAAAACTGATCTAGTTGTCGAGTCTCAACCGAGCGCGGTGATGACCTCGGGCGGTGCCTGCACGAGCTCTATCAGCACGCCCTCGCCAGCGATCGGAAACTCGTCACTCGCTTTCGGGTGCAAAAAACAAATGTCGTAGCCTGCTGCGCCCTTGCGAATACCGCCCGGCGCGAAACGGACGCCACGCTGCGTCAACCACTCCACGGCCTTCGGCAAGTCGTCGA
>JBEAXT010000056.1:0-4737 GCA_041159695.1 Pseudomonadota bacterium | reverse complement strand
TCTCCGGATCACCGAATCGACAGTTGAACTCCAGGACGTTCGGTGTGCCATCCGGCGCGATCATGATGCCGGCGTAAAGAAAACCCGTGTAGGGCATGCCGTCGGCCGCGAGTCCGCGGATCGTTGGGTGAATGACCTCGCGCATGATGCGCTCGTGCATCTGCGGGGTCACCACGGGCGCGGGCGAATACGCGCCCATGCCGCCCGTGTTGGGGCCGGTGTCTCCGTCTCCGACCCGCTTGTGATCTTGGGATGTGGCGAAAGGCAGCACGTGCTCGCCATCAGCCATAACGATGAAACTTGCTTCCTCGCCCGGCAGGAACTCTTCGACGACCACCTCGGCGCCGGCGCCGAACTGGCCGTCGAACATGGCGCGAGCCGTCGCGATGGCCTCTTCGAGGTCGTCGACGATCACGACACCCTTGCCGGCGGCGAGTCCGCTCGCTTTGACGACGATGGGCGTACGTTGCCGTCGTATCCAGTCCGGGTCGAAGTTTTCACGCGTAAAGGTGGCATACGCTGCCGTCGGGATACCGTGACGACGCAGGAATTCTTTGGTGAAGGCTTTGGATCCCTCGAGTTGGGCCGGTGCCTTGCGTGGCCCGAAGCAGCGAAGTCCTGCAGCCTCGAAGGCATCGACGACCCCCAAGACGAGCGGCGCCTCAGGTCCGATGATGGTGAGATCGATTTTTTCGTTGCGGGCGAGGGCGACGAGGCCCGGAACGTCTTCGGCCGCGACAGCGACATTACGAATCTTGGGTTCGGTCGCGGTGCCGGCGTTACCCGGAGCGACCAGGACTTCAGCGACTCGCGTCGACTGCGCGCACTTCCAGGCGAGCGCATGTTCGCGTCCGCCGCTGCCCACGATGAGAACTTTGATCATGATGGCGCCGATCAGTGGCGGAAATGGCGCATGCCCGTGAAGACCATCGCCATGCCATGCTCGTCTGCTGCGGCGATGACTTCTGCATCGCGCATGCTGCCGCCCGGCTGAATCACGGCTGCAATGCCATAAGCGGCCGCGACATCGAGTCCATCACGGAAGGGGAAAAAGGCGTCGGAGGCCATCACGGAGCCACGAACCTCGAGTTTTTCGTCGGCGGCTTTCATTGCCGCGACACGGCTCGAGTACACGCGACTCATTTGCCCGGCGCCGATACCGACCGTCGAGCGTTCACGCGCGTAGACGATGGCATTCGATTTGACGAATTTGCACACTTGCCAAGCGAAGAGCAGATCGTCGAGCTCTGAATCGCTCGGCTTGCGCTTGCTCACGACGCGCAGCTGATCGCGCGTCACCATGCCGAGATCGCGGGTTTGGACGAGCAATCCGCCCGAGACACTGCGGTAGTCGAGTTCGGCGCCATGGTCGGAGGGCAGATCGCCGAGCTCGAGCACGCGAACATTCGGTTTGGTAGCCAGCACGGCCTGCGCCTCGGGAAGCACGATCGGTGCTGCGAGCACTTCGACGAATTGTCGATCGAGAATCACTTTGGCCGTTGCGGCATCGACCGGTCGGTTGAAGGCGATGATGCCGCCGAACGCAGAGGTCGGATCGGTCCGATAGGCGAGTTCATAGGCCGCGAGCGCCTCGGCAGCGGTCGCCACACCGCAGGGGTTAGCGTGCTTCACGATCACGCATGCCGGTGCAGTGAATTGTCGGACGCATTCGATGGCGGTATCGGCATCGGCGATGTTGTTAAAGGAGAGCTCCTTACCTTGGAGCATGCGCGCGCTCGATACGGATGGGCCGCGCGGCGTGACGTCCCGATAGAAAGCCGCCTGTTGGTGGGGGTTTTCGCCATAGCGCAAGTCTTGGACTTTTTCGTAGACGAGCGGCAACGCTTGCGGAAACTCCGTTCCGGGTGCCGGATTTCGCGCCTGCAGGTAGTTGGCGACCATCGTGTCGTATCGCGCTGTATGAGCGAACGCTTTGGCCGCAAGCCAGGCGCGCAGTGCGGGCGAGGTGGTCCCGTCGTGCGCGTCGAGCTCGGCCAGAACGGCGGCATAGTCGGCCGGATCGACGAGTACCGTCACGGCATCATGATTCTTTGATGCAGCACGAACCATGGCCGGGCCGCCGATATCGATGTTCTCGATGGCTTCGGAGTATGTACACGCAGGCCGAGCGACGGTTTCGGCAAACGGATAAAGATTGACGACCAGCAGGTCGATACGCTCAATACCGTGCAGCGTCATCACGCTCTCGTCGACGCCGCGACGACCGAGTAGCCCGCCGTGAATGCGCGGGTGCAACGTTTTCACGCGACCGTCCATGATTTCGGGGAAGCCCGTGTGCTGCGAGACTTCTTTGACGGTGATGCCTTGTTCGGCCAGAAGGCGCGCTGTGCCGCCCGTCGAGAGAATTTCGATGCCTCGCGCCACGAGCGCTTTGGCGAGATCGATGACACCCGTCTTGTCCGAAACCGAGATCAGGGCGCGACGCAAAACGACAGGCATGTCTTTACTCCGGATTGATGCCGAGCTCGCGCAACTTTCGGCGCAAGGTGGCGCGATTGATGCCGAGGATCTCTGCAGCTCGCGATTGATTCCCGTCGGCGTGTCGTAACACGACCCGCAGTAAAGGTTCTTCGACTTCGCGGATGACGAGGTTGTAGAGGTCGGCTGGAGCGTGCCCGTTCAGGTGGCGAAGATAGTCTTCCAGTGCACGCTCGGCATGGCCGCGCAGCGGCAGCTCGCGCTTGAATCCGTCATTCCCATCTCCCGACATCGCCCGCCCCTCAACGTCAATGTTCTCGCGCCCATGCACCGAACAGTTCGTTCGCACACGCGAACTGCGACGACGTGGAGGCCTCTGCCATCAGACGGGCCCGTGCATCAGGCGCCGACTCGAGCAGTCTTGCGTACCAGCCGAGATGTTTGCGTGCGATTCGCAGGCCGGACTCCTCGCCGTGAAAGGCATAGATGGCCTGCAAATGCGCTAAAACTATATCACGACGCTCCGCTCGGGAGAGCGGTTCCGGCAGCTCACCCCGGGTTAAGAGTCCGTTGATGTCGCGGAAAATCCAGGGTGTTCCGTGGGCGGCTCGGCCGATCATCACACCCGCGGTTCCGGTGTAGTGCAGCACCTCGCGCGCCTTATCGGGACTCGTGATGTCGCCGTTGGCCAACACCGGGATCCGAACTGTTGTTCGGATCGCACGGATGGTGTCGTACTCGGCGTCGCCCTCATAAAAATCGGCTCGCGTGCGGCCGTGGATCGCGAGCGCGGCGATACCACTGGCTTCGGCGATCTCCGCGACGCGCACACCGTTACGATGTTCGCGATCCCAACCCGTACGCGTTTTCAAAGTCACCGGGACGTCGCGTCCCGTGGCGTTGACCGCCGACACCACGGACTCGAGGATACGGCCGACGAGCGGCTCGTCCTGAAGCAACGCGGAGCCACACAGACGGTTACAGACCTTCTTGGCCGGACAGCCCATATTGATGTCGATGATCTGAGCGCCGAGATCGACATTACGACGTGCCGCCTCCGCGAGTGCCTCCGGGTCCGCACCGGCGAGCTGCACCACGCGAGGTTCCGGTTCGCCTTCGTGGTTCATCCGCTGCCGTGATTTACGGGAATTCCACAGGCGCGTATCCGACGTGATCATCTCGGAGGCGGCTAATCCTGCGCCGAGCTGCCGCGCGAGAATTCGGAAGGGTCGGTCGGTGACGCCTGCCATGGGCGCGAGAACCGCCGGTGCCGGAATCTTCCACGGACCGATTCGAAATGCGTCGGTCATCGTTGACGTCCGACGAGACACGTCCAGCCCTCGAGCGAGCGCCATCGCGTCAATGAAATAGTAGGGGCGTACGCGGCGATGACTTCGTCCGCCTGTTCATCGAGCAAACCGGCGAGCACGATTTCTCCTTGCGGTGCGAGCAAGTCTGTCAGTAGCGGCGCGAGCTCGCAGAGCGGGCCCGAGAGAATATTGGCGAGCACGAGATCGGCGCCTGCGCGTTGCGCGCGGCCGTCGGGTCGCGCGAGACGCCTCGCGAGGTTGGTCGCTTCCGCGAATGCCTCGATACGCGAATCCACGTCGTTCGCCCGCGCATTATCGGCGGTCGCCACGAGTGCTTGCGCATCGATATCGTGAACGAAGGCGTGTGCCTGCGGCTGCAGCTTCAGTGCGGCAATGGCGAGGACCCCCGAGCCACAGCCGAAGTCGACGATACGATCGCGATCGCCGACGTGATTCGCGCTGCGTTCGTCGAGGTATTCGAGGCAGAGGCGCGTGGTCGGATGCGTCCCCGTTCCAAAGGCGAGGCCCGGATCGAGTCGCACGACGGTCGCTTGCGGATCGTCCACCTGCGCATGAGAGGGGCAGATCCAGAGTCTGCGTCCGAACTGCATGGGCTTGAAATCTTTAAGCCACTCTCGTTCCCAGACACGCTCTTCGACGTCTTCGACATTCATTGATGAGCGCTCGCAGCCGATGGTTGCAGCGAGGGAATCGAGTGTCTCGGCACCGAGTGCCTCATCCGGAAAGATCGCCTGCAGTCGTGTCGCGGGCCAAAGACGAATTTCGCCGGGTTTTGGCTCGAGAATGGCGTCGTCACGTTGGTCGGTGAGTACCACTGAAAATGCGCCTGCCTCGAAACAGGCGGTTTCGACCGCGTCAGGGTCGAGTCCGTCGAGAGCGAGTGTCACCGCGCGCATGCCGGCGCGGATCACTTCAGGCCGAGCCGACGCTCGAGGTAATGAATGTCGAGACCGCCCTGATGGAACGC
>JBEAXT010000022.1:0-3494 GCA_041159695.1 Pseudomonadota bacterium | reverse complement strand
CCATATTTCTTCGGTGATGAAGGGCATCAGGGGCTGCCATGCTCTCAACAACCCCTCGAGCACATGCAAGAGGGTACGTCGCGCAGCGCGTTTCGCCGCATCGGAGGTTCCCTCGCCCTGCAGTACGGGCTTGGTCAGTTCGAGGTACCAGTCGCAGAACTCATACCAGGTAAATTCATAGAGTGCCGTCGCGGCGAAATCGAAACGATAGTTGGCGAACGATTGCTCGACTTCCCGCAACGTATGCGCGAAGCGGGAGGCGATCCAACGATCTGCAACGCCGAGCGCGACATCGCCCGTCAGTAAATTCGGATCGAGCGGCTTGCCGTCACTGTCTTCAAGCGACAGCAGCACGAAACGTGATGCGTTCCAGAGCTTGTTGCAAAAATTGCGATAGCCGCCGACGCGAGCGAGATCGAAACGCAGATCAGCGCCTTGCGTGGCGAGCGAGGCAAACGTGAGCCGAAGCGCATCGGTCCCGTGCGCGTCGATCCCGTCGGGGAAAGCCTTACGGGTCGCCTTCTCGATCGACGGTGCGAGCCGCGGCTGCATCAGTCCCGAAGTGCGCTTACGGACGAGATCTTCAAGAGTAATGCCGTCGACGATATCGAGCGGATCGATGACGTTACCTTTCGACTTCGACATTTTCTGGCCTTCGGAGTCGCGCACGAGCCCGTGCACATAGACCTCCTTGAAGGGAACATCGCCCATGAATTTGATGCCCATCATGATCATGCGGGCGACCCAGAAGAAAATGATGTCAAAGCCCGTGACGAGAACCGATGTCGGATAGAAACGCTGGAGCTCGTCCGTCTTGGCGGGCCATCCCAGGGTCGAGAACGGCCAAAGTGCCGAGGAAAACCAAGTATCGAGCACATCCTCGTCCTGGCGCAGGGTGACGGAGGGTGCGAGTTGATATCGTTCGCGCACATCGGCTTCGGAGCGGCCGACATACACGCGGCCGGTCTCGTCGTACCAAGCGGGAATGCGATGGCCCCACCATAGCTGGCGACTGATGCACCAATCTTTGATGTTGCGCATCCATTCGAAATACGTGCGCTCCCAGTTCTGGGGTACGAACTTGATCGCACCCGAGCGCACCGCTTCGATGGCGGGCTCGGCAAGCGGGGCCACCCTCACGTACCACTGGTCGGTGAGGTAGGGCTCGATCACGGAGCCGGAGCGATCGCCACGAGGCACCATGAGTTTATGCTTATCGATGCGCTCGATGAGTCCTGCACGGTCGAGTTCGGCGACGAGGCGCTCGCGGGCCGTGAATCGATCGAGCCCGCGCAAGTGCTCGGGAGCGACTTCGTTAATGCGGGCGTCGGGCGTGAAGACGTTGATCTGTTCGAGGCCATGTCGAACGCCGACCTCATAATCATTGAAGTCGTGTGCAGGGGTAATTTTCACGCAGCCGGAACCAAATTCCGGGTCGACATACGTATCGGCAATGATCGGGATGAGTCGATCGGCAACGGGCAGTCGAATCTGCTTGCCGATCAGTCCGAGATAGCGCTCGTCGCTCGGATTGACGGCAACGGCCGTATCACCGAGCAGCGTTTCCGGACGGGTGGTCGCGACGACCACATGCCCGCTGCCGTCGGCGAGCGGATAGCGCAGATGCCAAAGGGAGCCTTCCTCTTCGGTGCTGAGCACCTCGAGATCGGACACGGCGGTCTGTAGCACAGGGTCCCAGTTGACGAGGCGCTTGCCTCGATAGATGAGATCCTCTTCGTACAGGCGCACGAAAACTTCGGTCACCGCCTTCGACAGGCCCTCGTCCATCGTGAATCGATCACGTGACCAATCCACCGATGCGCCGAGGCGCCGCATCTGCCTCGCGATCGTGCCGCCGGACTCGCCTTTCCATTTCCAGACCCGCTCAATGAATTTCTCGCGACCGAGCGCATGGCGGTCCGTGCCTTCACCCTCAAGCTGACGCTCCACCACCATTTGCGTCGCAATGCCTGCGTGGTCCGTACCCGGTTGCCAGAGCGTGGCGTCGCCACGCATGCGGTGGTAGCGGGTGAGGGCGTCCATGATCGTGTCCTGAAACGCGTGACCCATATGCAGCGTTCCCGTCACGTTGGGCGGCGGAATGACGATGCAATACCCCGGGCCCTTCCCGTGGGGTGCAAATAATCCCGAGGCCTCCCAGCGGTCGTAAATCCGCTGCTCGATGTCGGCCGGCGTATAAGCCTTATCCATGGCGAGGCTCGATTCCCTGATCGATAGCGATTAGCGCGCGGCGCGGCGGATCAAAAAATCCGTCAGCAGTGCAATCGGTCGACCGGTGCTGCCCTTGGCAGCGCCGCCAACGTAGGCAGACCCTGCGATATCCATATGAGCCCAGCGCATCCCCTCGGTGAACTTGGCGAGAAAGGCCGCTGCGGTGAGTGCGCCGCCGTCACGACCTGCGACGTTGGCGAGATCGGCAAAGTTGCTCTTGAGCTGCTCGGCGTATTCTTCGGTACAGGGCAAGTGCCAGGCCCGATCGTCCGCTCGAACGCCGGAGGCGACGAGCTCCTGCGCCAATCCTTCATCGTTCGCCATGACGCCCGTGTGGTGATGACCGAGAGCGATGACGCAGGCGCCGGTCAGGGTCGCCAGATCGATGACGACCTGGGGCTTATAGCGACGCGCGTAGTGCAGGGCGTCCGAGAGGATCAAACGTCCCTCGGCGTCCGTGTTCAAAATTTCGACTGTGAGACCCGCCGCGCTCGTGACGATGTCACCCGGCTTCGTGGCGCGACCACTCGGCATGTTCTCGCAGGTGGGAACGAGGCCGACCACGTTGAGGGGCAGCTGAAGTTCCGCGACGACCGACATCGCGCCGATCACCGCGGCGGCCCCCGACATGTCGAATTTCATCTCGTCCATACCCGGCGGATCTTTGAGCGATATGCCGCCGGTGTCGAAGGTGATCCCCTTGCCGACGAGGACGATCGGGGCGCGCGGTGCACGAGGTCCCTTGTACTCCATGACGATGAACCGGGGCGGCTGATCGCTACCAGCGGTGACCGAGAGGAAACATCCCATTTTTTCGGCGCGAATTTCGGACTCTTCGAGCACGCGGACTTTGATGTCCTTGAACCGACCGCCAAGTTGTCGCGCCTGATCGGCGAGGTAACTCGGCGTACACACGTTACCTGGCAGATTGGCGAGGTTCCGCATCAACGCGGCGCCGTTACCCGAGGCATCACCGTGGCGCAGGCCGCGACGTGCAGCCGCCGCGGCCGAGCTTCGCACCGGTCCGAGCTTGATTCGCGAAAGTTCGGGTGCGGATGGTCGCTTGCCCGATTTGAGATCATTGACGCGATAGAGCGACGCATGCGCGATTTCCGCCGATGAGCGCGCGAAGAGATAGTCGTCGAGCTCGCGACTCGCGGGGCGAGACAGCGCGATCGCCGCACTGTTGCAGCGCGTCCGTGCAAGCGCACTGACGGCGGCCTGCATCGCTTTGCGCCACGCTTTGCGAGAGACGTCCGTCT
>JBEAXT010000001.1:0-4620 GCA_041159695.1 Pseudomonadota bacterium | reverse complement strand
ACGCCAACCTTACCGTCGGCGAACTGGTCGATGTACGCGAGGTTGTAGCGGTCACCCTCGCCTTCCGCGACGGTGCCCACGCCGATCTTCTGGCGGCGGTAATTGCCGGCAATCGTCATCTTGTCGCGGCTCAGCGGTCGGACCGTCTGGATGTTCACCGTACCGGCGAGACCCTGTCCTACGAGCGCCGCATCCGTCGACTTCAGAATGTCGACCTGATTCACGAGCTCCGAAGGGTACTGGTCGTACTCAACGGCGCGGCTGTCGCCCACTGAAACCTGCTGACGTCCGTTCAGCAAACCGGTCGTAAAGTCGGGACCGAAGCCACGGATCGAGATTTGCTGCGCGCGTCCACCGGTTCGCTGCGCGGCGACACCCGGTAAGCGTGCGATGGATTCCGCGATGCTGGTATCGGGCAGCTTGCCGATGTCCTCGGCCGACACGACCTCGGCAATGGACTCCGATTCTTTCTTGGCGGCGATGGCCGTCTCGATGGCGGCTCGAATGCCGGTAATCGTGACTTCTACGAGGCCGTCGTCCGACGTGGCCTGCTGAGCCGCTGCGTTATTGGACATCGCGATGGCCGCGGCAACGGCCAACGACAGCGCACTGCGAGAGTGGCGTGGAAATGGCTTCGACATAGGCTGGTCGCTCCCCCTAATAAATTTTTGTCGTGTCAACGAACAAAGCCCTACTTCAATACTTGCATGACGTACCGGTTACGCCCCAGATGAATACGATTTCAGAGAAATGGGCGCCATCGTCGCTTTGACGCCACGCTCGGCACTCATCAACTGAAAACCCACCATATTGCCCCCACTAATCCGATCAGTCCGACGGTCGCTACCACATCGATCGCCGCCAGGCCGCTGGAGGCCGGCTTCGCGCCGACGGTCAGGCCCTCCACCTTGGCGGCATCAGGGGCTGGTGTCGCGAGGCTGACGAGTACGAGCACCGAGGCGCACACCACAAACAGGAAGATCGCGAAATGCAAGAAATTCATGGTGGTGAACCAGCCGAGCCAACCCTCGCCGACGAGTCCGCGATTCAGCTCGAGAACAAGACGGGTCATTCCTAAGACGAAGCCCGTCAACAGCGCCGCAAGCGCTCCTTGGGAGTTAACGCGCTTCCAGAAGATTCCGATCAGGAAAACCGCCGCAATGGGCGGAGAGATATAGGCTTGTACGCTCTGCAGATATTGATAGAGCTGACCGCTGATCAATTTCATCATCGGAATCCAGGCAAGCCCGAAACCCACCATGACTAGGGTGGCGGCCTGACCAACCACCACCAACTCGCGCTCGGGTGCCTGCGGCTTCAGCTTCCGATAAACATCCCAAGTCACGAGCGTCGAGCATGAATTGAAGACCGACGAGAGGGAGCTCATCAGTGCGGCAAGCAATCCGGCGACAACCAGCCCTCGAATACCTTCTGGCAAAAGAGCCGCAACGAGGGTGGGTAATGCCGCATCGGGGGACGTGAGGGTGATCTCCCCTCTCGCCGCCAGAACATAGGCGATGACGCCCGGGACGACGAATATGAAAAGCGGTAACAGTTTCAGAAAACCGGCAAAGATCGCCCCTCGCCGCGCCTCTTGAATATTACGCGCCGCGAGCACGCGCTGAACGATGAACTGGTCGGTACACCAATACCAGACACCGAGGATCGGAGCGCCCAAGAGGATGCCCGTCCACGGGAAATTGGGGTCTGTTGCCGGCTTCCACATATCAAAGAATTCGGTACCCGCTTCGGCGGTGAGCACGCCCCATCCGCCGACCGCCTGTAATCCGAACCAAGTGACGAGACCCGCCCCGGCGAGCATAACGAAGGCCTGCATCATGTCGGTGTAGAGCACGGCGCGCATACCCCCGAACACCGTATAAATGCCCGTTGCGATGACGACGATGAAAGCGCCCGTCCAAAAGTCGATCCCCATCAGCGCCTCGAAGACGATTCCGCCAGCGAAAATCGTGACAGAGATCTTCGTCATCACGTAGCCGACGATGGAAATCGCCGCGAGATACCATCGCGTGGCGGGCGAGTATCTGCGCTCAAGGAATTCCGGCATCGTGTAGACGCCGCTCCGCAAATAGAACGGAACGAAAAACCAGCCGAGCAATAACAGAATCAAGGAGGCTAGGACTTCGAACTGTGCGACGGCGACGCCGCTCGCGGCGCCGGTGCCGGCTAATCCGACCAAGTGTTCCGAGCCAATATTCGATGCAAACAGTGAAGCGCCGACGATGAACCATCCGGCATTTCGGTTTCCGAGAAAGTAGCCCGCGGCAGACTCCCGCGTTTCGCTTCGTCTGGACACGCCAAAGGCGACCAGGAACACGACGACGAAATACGCCAGAACGACCAGCCAGTCGATGCTCGTCAACATGAATCACCCCTTCCCGTTTTTTATTTTTTCGCGCTAGGACTTACCCGAGCGCAATGTCCCGAAAAAGACGCCCGCGGGCGGAAGATCGATGGATCCGGGTCTGACGTCGCAAGGCTCAAATCCATGCCCAGACAATGGCTCGACATGCGCATTCAAGGGCAAGGAAAGCCGGACTCGCTCAGCGCTGAAATTGAAGGCTGCCAAGATCGACCGACCACTCCACTCACGGATAATCGCCAAAACCTGATCGGGAGCCGCCATCAATTTCATTGAGCCCCACCGCAAAGCGGCATGAGACTGTCGAAATCGAATCATGTCCCGATAGGCGTTAAGCACCGAGCTCTTGTCGATCTCCTGAAGGGCAACCGCCTTGCGTCGATGCGCCTCGGTAATCGGTAACCAGGGTTGACTCTCGGAAAATCCGCCCTGCGCCGAATCGGCCTCCCAAGGCATCGGTGTGCGGCAACCATCGCGGCCCTTGAAGGTGGGCCAGAAGGCGATCCCGTAAGGATCCTTCAAGAGCGCCCGTGGCACCTCGACCTCGGGCAAGCCCAACTCCTCACCTTGATACGTACAGGCCGTTCCCCGAAGGGACAGCAGAAATGCGTTCATGAGCTTCGCCCGACGGACCTCATCCACACCAGGCTCGGACCAACGTGAAACGACTCGGGCGACGTCATGATTACCCACCGCCCAGCACGGCCAATAGTCCGGCGCACGCTCCTCGAGCGTCGCGAGTACGCCGCTAACGTGTTGCGTCGTGAAACGATCGACGAGAAGTTCGAAGCAGTAGGCAGAGTGAAGACGCTCCTGGCCTCGTGTGTAATCCCGGACTGCGGCAAACGGGTCTTCACTCGAGATCTCGCCCAACGCCATCGTCCCGGGGTATCGATCCATCAACTTACGTAACTGCTCGATGAACGACAGCGTCTCGGGTTGAGTGTTATCGAACAAGTGGTACTGAGCTGCGTAAGGATTGTCGATCGTAAAACCACGCCCCTTGCGTTCGGCTGCCGGCTTCGGTGGATTGCTCCGCAACTTCGCATCATGAAAGCAAAAGTTGATGGCATCGAGACGAAAGCCGTCCACGCCGCGACGCAGCCAAAACTCCGCCTCGGACAGCATCTGCTGAGCAACTTGCGGATTGTGATAGTTCAGATCTGGCTGACTGACGAGAAAGTTATGCAGGTAGTACTGCGCTCGACGCGGCTCCCACTGCCATGCAGAGCCTCCGAAAATAGAGAGCCAGTTGTTCGGCGGTGTGCCGTCCGGCTGCGGATCAGCCCAGACGTACCAATCGGCCTTCGGATTGTCGCGACTGCGTCGACTTTCTTCGAACCAGGGATGCTGATCCGAGCTATGACTCAAAACCTGATCGACGATCACGCGTAATCCACGCCGATGGCTTTCGGTAATCAAGCGATCAAAATCTTCCAGGGTGCCGAAGACTGGATCGACATCGCGATAGTCACTGATGTCGTACCCGAAATCGGCCATGGGTGAGCGATAAAAGGGCGAAACCCAAATAGCATCGACGCCCAGACTCACGATGTAGTCGAGCTTGCCGATGAGCCCGGGCAGATCACCGGTGCCATCGCCGTTACTGTCGGCAAAGCTGCGTGGATACACCTGATAAATGACGGCACCGCGCCACCACTCGGTCTTCGCCGATGACGCATTCACGGCCGACCCTAGGTCATTCGGCCCTGAGGGCTTCTCATCCAACATCAACCGCCCTCCCCAGCGACGTCGCACCGGCGTGTCCGATGCATACTTGTAATTTATCCGACTAACGATTCTTTTCGATCCTCGCCGATTGCCGATGCTGAATACGATTACATTTCGTTGTCTAGCCGCAGCATGGCGCGGACACTCGAGACCAAGGGGGAGGGACGATCATGCATAAGCCGGCGCTGAGCTTCTGGCAGATCTGGAACATGTGCTTCGGGTTCATGGGTATCCAGTTCGGGTTTGCCCTTCAGAACGCCAATGTCAGCCGAATTTTTCAGTCGCTGGGCGCCTCGATCGACGAGTTACCGATTCTTTGGCTGGCGGCTCCGGTCACCGGCCTGATCGTACAGCCCATCATCGGGTACCTGAGCGACCGGACATGGAACCGTCTCGGCCGTCGGCGCCCTTATCTTTTATACGGCGCGCTCTTCTCGACAGCAGCACTCATCGTGATGCCGAACAGCCCGACCCTTTGGATCGCTGCTGGAATGCTCTGGATCTTG
>JBEAXT010000216.1:0-5435 GCA_041159695.1 Pseudomonadota bacterium | reverse complement strand
GTTGCGCGGATCGGGATGCTCGAGCACGGCAGCCGTCTGCGCATCGCGCTGGGCCTTGAGTGCTTTGGCGAGCACCGGATCGGACAGCGCGAGGATCGCGGCGGCCGAAAGGGCTGCGTTGGTAGCGCCGGCGACGCCGATGGCGAAGGTCGGCACGGGGACGCCGGCCGGCATCTGCACGATGGAGAGCAGCGAGTCGAGGCCGTTGAGAGTCTTCGACTGGACCGGCACACCGAGCACCGGCAGCGTGGTTTTGGCCGCGAGCATGCCTGGCAGATGGGCTGCACCGCCTGCGCCTGCGATGATGACTTTGATACCGCGACCTTCCGCCGTGGAGGCGTAGTCGAAGAGGAGGTCCGGCGTACGGTGCGCGGAGACCACGCGAACTTCGTGGGGCACGCCGAGTTTTTCGAGAGTCTCGGCCGCAGGGCGTAGTGTCTCCCAATCGGAGCGCGAACCCATGACGATGCCGACGACGGGCTTCATCGCGCAATGATAGCGGAAAACCCCGTCGAAATCAGCGCAGGCTCTGGAGAGCGTCTTCGATGGCCTCCGTATCGAGGTCACGCATCAGCTTACCGATGTATTGTTTTTGACGGGCGAGGCCACCACGCGCCTTGATGCGTCGCGCCTCGCGGACCGCATCGAGCAAGTTTTCGGGGATCGGCAGACGCACCAGATCGGATTCCTTGAGCGCGATGAGTCGCTCGCCGAGCGCCTGCGCCGCATGGGCGGCACGCTTGCGCGAGCTTTTACTCGGTCGCTCGTCGAGGGCCTCGGTATCGTCCACCTCGGGCTCGTACGGTTTCGTGTATCTGGGATATCGGGACACCGCTACAATTCTGCCTCATGTCGCAGCAAGTTGATCCCTCCCGTATCCCCGAACTTGAGTCGGTGGTCACCTTGACCCTCGCGGAGGTCCGCAAGGCGGGCGCATCGCAGGCCGAGGCCGATGCGAGTTTGTCGAAGGGACTCAGCGTGACGGTTCGGCTGGGTGAGGTGGAGACGGTGGAGTACCAGCGCGATCGAGCGCTCGGCGTCACCGTTTATTTCGGTACCCGAAAAGGCTCGGCGAGCACCGCGGACCTGTCAGAGAGTTCAGTGCGCGAGACGGTGGCGAAGGCGTGTGCCATCGCGCGTCATACGGCACTCGATGAGTGTGCGGGGCTCGCTGACCCCGACTTGCTCGCTACCGAGTTTCCCGATCTTCAACTCGACTTCCCTTGGGACATCGCGCCGGAGCAAGCCGTCGAACTCGCTCGCGAGTGCGAGGCAGCGGGCCTTGCCGTCGATAAGCGCCTCGGCAACTCGGAAGGCGCGAGTGTCGGCAGTCAACGCGGCGTACGCGTCTATGGCAACAGCCATGGGTTTTTGGCGGGTGACTGCGCGTCGAGCCATTCTTTGAGCTGCGTGCTGCTTGCGCAAGCGGATGAGGACATGCAGCGGGATTATTGGTACTCCTCGGCACGCGATCCTGCCGATCTCGAAGCGGCCGCACTGATCGGACGTCGTGCCGCCGAGCGTGCGATCGCGCGACTCGGCGCAAGACGTCTACCGACAGGAAAATCGCCTGTATTGTTTGCCCCGGAAGTGGCGCGCGGGTTCATCGGACACTTCGTCGGCGCAATTCGCGGCGGTGCGCAATATCGGAAGGCGAGTTTTCTTTTAGGCGCGGCCGGTCAACAGGTGTTTCCGTCGTGGGTGCAGATGCACGAGCGGCCGCGTTTACCGAAAGCCTTCGCGAGCGCCAACTGGGATGGCGAGGGCGTCCGGACCCGCGATCGCGAGCTCGTGCGAGACGGGATCGTCGATGGCTATCTCCTCGGCAGTTACAGCGCGCGCAAACTCGGCCTCAAAAGCACGGGGAATGCGGGAGGTCTGCATAACCTTCTCGTCGACCCTTCCGAAAATGCGCCCGATCAGGCGGCGCTGCTCAAGCAGATGGGACGCGGACTCCTCGTCACCGAGCTCATGGGTCAAGGCGTGAACGGCGTGACGGGTGATTACTCGCGTGGCGCGACTGGCTTCTGGGTCGAGAACGGGGAGATTGCGTATCCCGTCCACGAGATCACGATTGCCGGCAACCTCAAAGAACTCTATCGACAGATCATCGCCATCGGTGGCGACATCGATCTGCGCGGCGGTATCCGCTCGGGTTCCGTCCTCGTCGACGGTTTTACGATCGCAGGTGAGTGAGGCGCGTCAGCGCCTCGCGATACTTCTCGCTCGTCTTCGCAATGATCTCGGGTGGCAGGCTCGGGCCCGGCGCCTTTTTGTTCCAGTCGAGCGTTTCGAGATAGTCGCGTACGAACTGCTTGTCGAACGAGGGTGGACTGATTCCCACGCGATACGTATCGGCAGGCCAGAAGCGTGACGAATCGGGCGTGATCACTTCGTCGATGAGCACGAGTCGTCCCGCCTCGTCGACGCCGAACTCGAACTTGGTGTCGGCGATGATGATGCCGCGTTCGGCTGCGTGCGCCGCGGCGAAATCATAGAGTGCGAGAGAGGTATCACGGACTTGTGCAGCGAGCGTCGGCCCGACGAGCGCTTCGACGTCAGCGAAGCTGATGTTCTCGTCGTGTTGTCCGGCGGGCGCCTTGCTCGCCGGCGTGAAGAGGGGTTGAGGCAAGCGTTCGGCGAGTTGCAGTCCCTTTGGTAACTCGATGCCGCACACCGCGCCGGTGCGCTGATAGTCCTTCCAGCCCGAGCCGATGAGATACCCCCGCACCACCGCCTCGATGGGCAAAGCCTTCAGGCGCTTCACGATGATGGCACGACCCTCGAGCATGGCCCGCTCATCCGGATCGAGCGGCAAGGTGTCGAGACTCGCAGAGGTGAGCTGATTGGGGACGATATGGGTGGTGTGACGGAACCAGAACTCTGAGATCTCGGTGAGGACACGACCTTTGTGGGGAATGGGGTCGGGGAGTACGACGTCAAAGGCCGACAGTCGGTCGGTGGTGACGATGAGCATGTGGCCGGCATCGACTTCATAGATATCGCGCACCTTGCCCGTATGCAGGCGACGCAGGTGTCGCAAGGCCGTCGTGTGTACCGTCCGGATCTCGTTCACTTCGGATTCTCGCTGTTTCCGGCCGACTGCCGGGGGTTGCTAGTATTGCAGCATGGAGTGGGGCGGGAAACTCGTAGGCGGTGCCTTGGGTCTGCTGGTGGCCGGCCCAGTCGGCGCCGCGCTCGGCGTACTCGCGGGCCATCTTGTCGACGATCGCCTTGCAGGCCCTTCTACGCCCCCGCGTATGCCCGACCCGGCGCCGAAGCCTTCGTCGCCGAAGTCATCGAGGCCGATCCATCACGTCGAGGACACCGATCCGTTTGCCGCCGGTAGTGAAACGACCGATACGGACGAGGGTCCGTCGGTCGAAGATCCGAAAGCGGTATCGACACAGTTCTTCCAGGCGACTTTCGAGGTCATGGGTAAGGTCGCCAAGAGCGACGGTCGAGTGTCCGAAAGTGATATCCGTGCAGCGCGCGCGGTGATGAAAGATTTCGCACTCGATGATCTGCAGGTGGCGCATGCGATCGCGCACTTCAATGCCGGCAAGCTCGCCGAATACGACGAAGAACGCGCTGTGATGTCGCTGCGCCGCGTGTGCGCCGGTCGTCCCGATTTGTTGCGAACCTTCCTCGAGATTCAGATCCGCGCATCGATCGGGGGGAGCGATCTGCAGGGAGCGGCCAGACCGCTCTTGAATCGGATTGCGGCGATGCTGGGTGTCGGCGGACTCGAGTTCGCGCAGATCGAGACGGTCCTGCGCATTCGTCATCGCGCGCGGGGTAACCGTGGCGAGGCCGCCGATTGGAACCGTCCCGCCGCGGGCGCTGCGGAGCGTGAGGCCGAAAGCGCCGCCCGTCCGCAGGGCACCTCGGGCGATGAGCGGGCGGGAGCAGGACGCACCGGCGGATCGCAGTCGCGCGAGCGCCCATCCCCGTCGGTCACGCGCATGACGCTGCAAGAGGCGTATCAGGTGCTCGGAGTGTTGCCGGGGGAATCGATGGCGGAGATCACGCGTGCTTATCGCCGGCAGCTTTCCCGTCATCATCCAGATAAGCTGAAGGCCAATGGATTACCTGAATCGATGCTCGACTTCGCCCAGCAACAGACTCAGCTCGTCATCGAGGCGTTCAACCTGATCCGCGAGTCTCAAGGAGAAAAACAGTGACCGACCGTCGACGCGCGAACTGGATCGCGCCTTCCATCCTCTCCGCAGACTTCGCTCGCCTGGGTGCCGAGGTCGATGCCGTGATCGCCGCGGGTGCCGATCTCATCCACTTCGATGTGATGGACAACCATTACGTCCCCAACCTCACGATCGGACCGCTGGTGTGTGAGGCCCTGCGTAAGCACGGTGTGAAGGCGCCGATCGACGTGCATCTCATGGTGCGGCCGGTCGATCGTCTCGTACCGGACTTTGCCCGTGCGGGTGCAACGTGGATCACCTTCCACCCCGAGGCGAGCGAGCATGTCGATCGTACGATCGCGCTCATTCGCGAGCACGGATGTAAGCCAGGCCTCGTCTTCAACCCGGCGACGCCGCTCGACTGGCTCGATCACACGCTCGAAAAAATCGACATGGTGTTGCTCATGTCGGTGAACCCCGGCTTCGCAGGTCAGCAGTTCATCCCGGCGACGCTCTCAAAGATTCGAGAGGTTCGTCGACGTATCGATGCGTCGGGACGTGATATTCGGCTCGAGGTCGACGGTGGCATCAAGGCCGACAACATCGGCGCCGTCGCAGCCGCAGGCGCCGATACCTTCGTCGCCGGCTCTGCGATCTTCGGCAGCGCCGACTACGCCGCGACCGTTCGCGCCATGCGTGGCGCCATCGAGACGGCCGCCGGCTGAGCGCCTGCCTGCGCGGCGAGCAGTCTCGCCGGACGCACGCCGAGCATCACCACCGTCTTCCCGCGAGCGCGCAGCGTGCCTTGCTCTTCGAGCGTGCGCAGGACGCGTCCCGCCATTTCGCGCGAGCAACCGACGAGTCGAGCGAGTTCTTGACGAGATACGCGGATCTGCATGCCTTCCGGATGCGTCAGCGCATCGGGCTGCTCGCACAATTCGCCGAGTGCTTGCAGGATGCGGCCACTGACGTCGATGAAGGCCAGATCGCGCAGCTTACGCGTGGCACGTTCGAGCCGCGCGGCCAACTGTGCGGCGAGCTCGAGCGCAAGCACAGGATCGGAAGCGGCGACCTGACGGAAGCGCGAGTACGCCATTTCGGCGATTTCGGTGCGTCCGCGCGCTCGTACGTAGGCACCACGGCCCGGTGTCGCCTCGAGCAGTCCCATCTCGCCAAAGAATTCACCCTTGCCGAGATAGGCGAGCACCAACTCCTTACCGTGCTCGTCTTCGATGAGTACCTCGACCGACCCCGAGAGCACGTAGAACAACGCGTCCGGCGCCTCGCCCGAAC
>JBEAXT010000199.1:0-3463 GCA_041159695.1 Pseudomonadota bacterium | reverse complement strand
CGGCGACGCGCGCCTCCATCCGCATCATCTGTCCGCGATAGGCGGTGCCATAGACGAGGGGCGGCGTCGGCGCTTTCAGCCAGCCATAGGCGCAGGGCAGGTTGACCACGAAGTCTTCACCCTTGTACCCCTTCGCGAGCCGGCCGCGTCCGGCACCGCGAACGATTTCGATACCCTCGCGAACCGCGCGGACGATCTTCTCGGGACGCTCGATACCCATGCAGTCGATGTTGCCTTCGCCAGCGCCCATGGCGATGACGGCGCGGCCCGCAGCGAATTCATTGAGCGAAAGCAGGCTATTGGCAATCTTGAGCGGATGCATCTCAAAGGGGCTGACGGCGAGGGGGCCGAGCAGCAGCTTCGAGGTCGACTGGGCGAGCGGCACGAGCGAGAGAAAGCAGTCCCAGTGGGCGAAATAGTTCGAGCTCCAGAGCGCTCGGACCCCATACCTTTCGGCTTTTTGGCCTAATTCGGAGACTTGAGCGGGAGTGAGGTCAGGTTCGAGAATAATGTCGATGTCCATGACGTGAGACTATCCAAACCCGCCGCCGTCCGCAGCCGGAGCCGATCCCGTTGCGCATCACGCGGGCAGGGCGCGCGGAGGGAACTTCCGTCTCTCGCCAACGTCCATCATCTTTCACAGGAGGCCGACACCCATGAATGCCAACGAACAACGCGCCGTACTCAACATCATGATTCACGCGGCCCTCTCGGACGGTCGTAAGTCCGAGGACGAACGGTCTGCCATCCGCGATGCCGCCGAGTCGCTGACCAGCGAGGGCGGTGCGACGCTCGCGGGTGTTTATCAAGACGTGCTGCTCAAGAGGGTGACGCTCGAGAGTGCCGCGGCGGCGCTCCCCCAGCTCGAACATCGGCAGCTGGCCTATGAAATGGCGGTCTGCGTTTGCGACGCCGATGGGGGTCAGAGTGAGGGCGAGCGAGCGTTCCTCGCTTCGCTACGTCGTCAGCTGGCGCTCGAGGGCGATGAGACCGCGACAGCGGCGGCCTCCCAGGCCGATGCCATCACGGCCGCCGCGTATGCCCCGGCGGCTTACGGACCCGCAGCCGCTTACGCTGCGACGGCGGCCTACACACCGGCCGCGCCAGCCCCGACGCCGAATGCGACCCACGACGCGGCTCTCGACAAACGAATTCTCAACTACTCCATTCTGAATGGTGCGCTCGAACTCCTGCCTCAGTCGTGGGCTTCGATGGCCATCATCCCGCTGCAGGTGCGCATGGTCTACCGCATCGGCCAATCCTACGGCGTCAATCTCGATCAGGGGCACATCAAAGAATTTCTGGCGACCGTCGGTGTGGGTTTGACCTCCCAATACGTCGAACAGATCGGTCGCAAGCTCGTCGGCGGGCTGCTCGGAAAGGCGGCAGGCGGCATGATCGGGGGCTTAGGTCGCACCGCGACGGGCATGGCGTTCTCGTTCGCCACGACCTATGCACTCGGTCATCTGGCCAAACGCTATTACGCAGGCGGTCGGGTGATGTCGACCGCCTTGCTGCGTAGCACCTACCAAGATCTGCTGACCTCCGCCAAAGGGACGCAGCAGCAATACATTCCTGCGATTCGCGAGCGAGCGAGCACGCTCACCCCGACCGAGGTCATGCGACTCGTCAAAGAATAAACGAACGCAGAGACGTCAGATCAGGCCGCGATCCTGAGCTCGGGTGACCGCCTGAACCTGCGAATGCACGTCGAGCTTGCGATACAGGTTGCGGATGTGCGTTTGTACCGTCGAAATGGCGATCCGCATTTCTTTGCCCGCCTCCGCATAACTGCGACCGCAAGACAGGTGCTTCAGTAACTCGAGCTCCTTCGGCGTGAGCTCGGCGAGGTCCGCCGAGGTATCGCGTGAACCTGCGAGCTTGAAGAGATACCGGGCGAGGGCGGGGCTGATCGGATAGTGACCGAGCAGTGCCTGCTGCAAGGCCTCGGCGATCTCCGTGGTGCTGTCGTCTTTCAGTACGTAGCCGCGTGCACCAGCGCGAATGGCCGCGAGTACGCTGCGTTCGGCAGAAATGACCGAGACCACCATGATGGGGACGTCCGGATACTTTTCTCGCACCCGATTGACGACTTCGATACCGCTGATATCGGGCAAACCGATGTCGATGAGCGCAAGATCGACTCTCATTCCCGGCGAGTCGAGGAAGCGGAGACCCTCGGCTGCCGTTCGAAAACTAACGACTTCCCAATGCGAGCCCAAAGAATTAACAGCGGCACGCATCGACGATTCGAAAGTCGGGTCGTCTTCGACGACGAGGGCGACGGGGCTGCGCCCGGACACGATATCGAGTGGACTCATATGGTCACTATTTTATGCGGGTCATGGGAGGAGCGGGGTATTCCGCGCGGGAAATCCCATCTTCATGGGAGATCACTGCGGAGTGTCGAACCCATGCGCTGCAAAAAACTTTCGTCCATCGGTGCTCGAGAGAAAGTTCAGGTAGGCGATCGCCGCGTCCTGCGCGTCGAGCGTCAGTGCGGCGGGGTAGACGATCGGTGAGTGCAGCGATGCGTCGAGTCGCGTGATCACCCGAACGCGTCGATCGTTCCGCGCATCCGTCGCGTAGACGATCCCGAGCGCAGCTTCGCCGCGCGCGACGAGCAAGGTGGCGACGCGGGCATTTTCCGCCCGCACGAGTCGCGGCTCCACATCGCCCCAAACGCCGAGCGTCGTCAACGCCTCACGCGCATATCGTCCGAGCGGAACGTATTGCGGGTCGCCCGTGGCGAGTCGACCGTTCGCCAAGCCGGTGATCCAGGCGCGGGCAGGGACCGACCGAAGACTTGCGGGCTGGATCACCACCAACCGATTACCGGCGAGTCGCCGTTCCGTCCGCGGGTCGATGAGGCGGGTGCTGCGGAGTTCGTCCATCCAGTGTTGATCGGCGGCGATGAACACGTCGGCTCTCGCGCCTGCGGTGATCTGCCGTGCGAGTTGCGCGCTCGAGGCGAACGAGTGTCGAACCTTAATCCCGGTTCGTCGAGTGAACTCCCGGCTCGCCTCAACAAGTGCATCGCTCAAGGAGATTGCGGCAAAGACGGTGATCGTGGGCGAAGGGGGTGTCGCGCTGCCGAGCGGCGCCGTGAGCAGCGTCATCGACGCCAGCATTCCGAGCAACAGGCCGAATCGAGCGCGCGAGGGTCGACGAGAGGTCATAGAGACATTCTAGTCGCGCGTATACTTCGGGCGTGGCCGGAACGTGGCCATCTTGCAGGGGTCATTACGATGATTTCTCGTCGACAAGCCATCAACGCGGCAGCGCTCGCGGCGATCACGCCGCTCATGTCGCCGTTTGCAGCGCCGCTCGCGGAGTCTGCGAGTCGTCCCTCACGCCAAGCAGCCAAGGGTCCAGTATCGGGCCGACCGTCGATCAAGCCGCCGCGTATCGTCGCGGGCGACACGATCGGTCTCATGATTCCCTCGAGCGCCAATTGGGATCC
>JBEAXT010000189.1:0-11866 GCA_041159695.1 Pseudomonadota bacterium | reverse complement strand
CGCGAGCACGTTTCTTGGTGTGGCATTGGCTTGCGCGAGGATCGCGAGCCCCGACTGCCTCAAGATCTGGGCGCGAGCTTGGTTCGCTGCCTCGACGGCGAAATCGGCATCCTCGATGCGCGAGCGCGCAGCAGCCTGATTTTCGACCGAAACACGTTGCGCCCCGATAGATGTTTCAAAGCGATTCATCGCGGCGCCAAGCCGGGCGCGAATTTCTCCGACACTCTGCAGCGCGGCATCGACGGACGCGATGGCGACATTCGCGCCAGGCACGGTCGACACATCGACCTGATCGATCCGACTCCAACCTGCCAAGGTGAACGACTCGACATTCATGCCGGTGTTCGTGAAGACGAGGTCACCGACAGTCATCGCAGGCGTCTGATAGCTGATGTTCACGCTACTCGCATGGGCACTACCATCATTTCGCGGCAAGCCACCCAGACCGAACCAGCTTGCGGTGGTGTTATCACCATACAGGTAAATATTTCGTCCGGTCGAAGAAATAAGTCGCAGCCCCTGACCTGCCCCGAGATCGACCGCGGCGACACCCGTGATGCCTGCAAAGCCGTTGATCAATGTGGCCGCCGCCGCACGGTCTTGGTTGGCGTTACCCGTGCTGGTCAAGGAGAGATCCCATCCGTTGAGAGTGAATTCAAACTTCTGTCCAACCTGTCCATTCACAGCTGCCGAACCTTCAACCTGTAAGGGGTTCGCGCTCGCCGTGAGCCCGGCGATGCCACTGGCATTGATCGCAGCTGCGAGCTGACTGGCGTCTTGCTCCAATGTACCCAATGAAATGCTCGGTCCGCCGCCGATACTGACCGTCATCGGAAACGTCTGCTCGAAGACCGTACCGGTCGTGATCGCCTGTGTCGTCGTGAAGGGCTGGCCATTCTGGCCGAGGCTCGCGGCCCGAACATCCGCAATGTCTCCGATGGTGATCGTCTCGCCGACATTTGCACCGGCCTGAAACACCGATGCCGTGAAACTCCCATCCAATAATCGAACACCATTGAAAGACGTTTGAGAGGCGACTCTCGTGATCTCCGCGCGTAACTGGGAAACCTCCGCCTGCAGTGCAGCCCGATCGGCAGCGGTTTGAGTGAAGTTCGCCGCCTGCACGGCAAGCTCCCGGATGCGTTGCAGATTTTGAGTGATCGACTCGAGCCCGCCCTCGGCGGTCTGTGCCAAAGAAATTCCATCGGAGAGGTTACGAACTCCTTGGAGTTGGCCCCGCACCTGCGTCGTCATTCGACTGGCGATGGCCTGCCCGGCTGCGTCATCCCGAGCGCTGTTGATACGCCGACCGGAAGACAAGCGCTGCATAGCCGCATCCAACTGCCCTGCGGTACTCCACAGGGCGCGCTGCACACCGAGTGCGGCCAAATTAGTGTTGATCCCGATCGTCATGGTCTCGAAATACTAAAGAGACCGGATTCCGAAGACGCTTAGGCGTTGTCGATTCTGTGACGGATTACCGGGAGGATCGCTTAAGTTTTGCTCAGCAGGGAAATTCGACGCTTTGTCTCAGCGCTTACTTCGGGGCGACGTAGCCCTCGGGCTTCGTAGCGCCATCGGAGAACAGAAATTTTTCCATCTCAGCTTCGAGAAACTTTCGGGCCTTGGGCTCGATCGGCACGAGACGATATTCATTGATGAGCATGGTCTGGTGCGCCACCCAGCGCTGCCATCCCTCTTTGGACACGCTCCTCCAAATCCGCACACCGAGATCGCCCGGATACACGGGCCGTTCGAGGCCAGGCGCTTCCTTCTTCAATACGACGCACTGAACCATACGGGCAGCGGGAGGAGTAGTCATATCAAACGTGTCCTGCAGTGAGTCGATCGAGTAATTCCTTGATGGGCGCTGGCAAGCCTACGCGCGCTGCTCCCGTCGATTGACGGGCGTTATACCAGAGCGATGGCGCAGACTCCATCACGGCCGTCGCGACGCTGCGCTTCACGCGCACCGGAAAAATCTCGAGATCGAAATGCGTGAACGCGTGGTGTATCGAAGGCAGTCGCTCGACTGCATCACCCTGCGCACGCGCAAGACATGCCGCTTCGCTCTCGAACTCGGGCGGACACCAAAGACCACCCCAGATGCCGCGGTCGGGTCGACGCTCGAGAAACACCGCCCCACTCTCGTTCTCGGTCAGCAACAGCCAGCATTGCTTGGCGCGTCGCGCAGCGCGCGGCTTACGTACCTTGGGCGCGGGGAGTTCGTGCTGTCGTCCGCTGGATCTCGCGAGACACGACGCGGCAAGCGGACAACGTTCGCAACTCGGATGACGACGCACGCAGACCGTGGCCCCGAGATCCATGATGGCCTGGGTATAGGTCGCCGAATTCTTTGAGGGCGTGCAGGCCTCGGCGAGCTGCCAGAGCTGCTGCTCGACGGCGCGCTCTGAGGGGCTGCCCCCGATACCGAACACGCGCGACAACACGCGCTTGACGTTACCGTCGAGAATCGGATGTCGCTCATCGAGAGACAAGGAAAGTATCGCGCCTGCCGTCGATCGACCGATGCCGGGCAGGCTCGTCACGGCGTCGAAGGTTCGTGGAAACTCGCCGCCGAATTCGTCGCGGATACGTTTGGCCGCGGCGTGAAGATTGCGCGCACGCGCGTAGTACCCGAGACCCGTCCAAAGATGCAGCACTTCGTCGAGGGGCGCATCGGCGAGCACCGTCACGCTCGGAAAGCGCAACATGAAACGCTCGAAGTAAGGCATCACCGTCGAGACCTGCGTCTGCTGCAGCATGATCTCTGAGATCCAGACGCGATACGGTGTGCGGTCGGTCTGCCACGGCAGATCGTGACGCCCACTGACTGCGTGCCACGCCACGAGGGCGGGACCGATCGCGGCGGGTGACGGAATGACCTCGGTCTCGTGCATCGGTGAGATTGTAGATGTCCGACCTGAGGTCAGACCATCCGGACGTACGCGGCGCGGCAACCCCTGCGCGCAATCGCCGCGAGGCTGCGTGCTAGGCTAGCCCTGCTTTTTCAGGGGGTTCATGACAATGGAAGAGATCAGTCTCGCCCACGGGATATTCACGTATCTCCACATCTTGCTGTTCGTGTATTGGCTCGGCGGCGACGCCGGGGTGTTCTACTCGAGCACCTTCGTCACCAACACGAAACTCTCGCGTGAGGCCCGACTCACCGCATTCAAGATTTTCATCAACCTCGACATGCTGCCGCGCTACTGCCTGGCGCTCATGCTGACCGTCGGCGGCATCCTCGCCGAGTTCATCGGCTACGAGCATCCGCTATGGCAGACCATCGCCATCGTGGCGCTCGGCCCCATCTGGGTCTGGGTGGTGCACACCATTCATAAAAAAGAAGGCACGGAGTTCGGTAAGACGCTGGCGCTGTGGGATAAGCGCTTCCGCGTGTTCATGATCTTCGCGCTCATCGCTTCGGTCGCCTACCACTGGGTCACGGGCCCCTTGCAGCCCTATCCGTGGTTGGCCGCAAAACTGCTCATCTTCGCCTTCCTGATTTTCTGCGGCTTCATGATCCGGACGAAGATTCCGCCGTTCATCGAAGGCTTCAAGGTAATGGCCTCGACCGGTCCGACACCCGAGAGCGATCAAAAGATGATCGACGGCATGGGCGCCTGTCGCCCGTACGTACTCGCGATCTGGGCGGGTGTCGCAATCTCGGCGTTGATCGGCGTGCTGAAGCCGGGCGGCTGACCGTCTCTTCAGGGAACGAGCACGGTAGAGCCCGTCGTCTTGCGGGCTTCGAGGTCGCGATGGGCCTGGGCGGCATCGGCGAGCGCGTAACGCTGGCCGATGTGCAGCCGCACTTTCTTTGAAGAGATCATCGAGAACAGCGCTTTGGCCGCCGCATCGAGGTCTTCGCGTTTAGCGATATAGGCGAACAACGACGGGCGCGTGAGGAAGAGCGAACCGCGCTTCGACAGCTCGAGCGGCGAGATTGAGGGTGGCGGGCCCGAGGCGTTGCCGTAGCTCACCATCATGCCGAGCGGCGCGAGGCAGTCGAGGGAGTCGAAGAAGGTGTCTTTCCCGACCGAGTCGTAAACCACCTTGACGCCCGCGCCCTTGGTGATTTCTTTGACCTTGGCGACGAGCGGATCACGACCCATCACGAGTACGTGCTTACAGCCGTTTTTCTTGGCGAGTGCGGCTTTGGCCTCACTGCCTACCACACCGATGACGCGAGCACCGAGGGCCTTGCCCCACTGAGAGAGCAGTAGGCCGACCCCGCCGACCGCGGCATGCACCAGGATCCAGTCGCCGCGCTGCACGCGATACGTACGACGCAGCAGATACTCTGCGGTAAGCCCCTTGAGCATGATGGCCGCGGCCTGCTCATCGCTGATGGAACGCGGTAGCTTGACGAGACGCGCGGCCGGGAGATTACGCAGCTCGCTGTAGCTGCCCGTGACCGTGTGCACATAGGCGACCCGATCACCCACCTTGAAATCTTTGACCTTGCGGCCGATGGCCGTGACAATACCGGCCCCCTCTCGACCGAGGCCAGCGGGCATCGGCATGGGGTACAAACCGGAGCGGTCGTAGACGTCGATGTAATTGAGACCGATCGACGTGTGACGAACCTGAACCTCGCCCTCGTTCGGCGCGGCGACGTCGACGTCTTCGAAACGCATCTCTTCGGGCCCACCGGCCCGATGGATGCGGATGGCCTTCGACACTTTAATTAGAGGGCGGACTCGTCCGTCTCGCCGGTGCGAATGCGAATGACGCGATCGATATCGGTGATGAAGATCTTGCCGTCGCCGACCTTACCGGTCTTCGCCGCTTTGACGATGGCGTCGGTGACCTGATCGACGAGATCACCACGCACCGCGACTTCGATGCGGGTTTTGGGGACGAAGTCGACGACGTACTCGGCGCCGCGATAGAGCTCCGTATGTCCGCGCTGACGCCCGAACCCCTTGACCTCGGTGACGGTCATACCCGACACGCCGATTTCAGACAGCGCCGCCCGAACGTCGTCGAGCTTGAAGGGCTTGATGATGGCTGTGACGAGTTTCATGTCTGCGACTCCCTAAGCGAACTGCGAGAAGTATTGCACCTTCCATGCCACGGCGGCGAGCGCCTCAAAGCCGATGTTTTTCGGCCTCGGAGCGGCAGACCGGCCGTCGTCGCGCACCATTATGGCGCAGTTCGGACGACCGTGCGCCCGTGAGTGGTGCGACGACGAGTGGTGTGTCCCTCGGTTCGGCCCTATCCTTGCCCACCATGACGGAACGAGTCGTGATGATCGGCGCAGGACAGGCCGCCATTCAGTGTGCGGAGACCCTCCGCAAAAAGGGGTTCAAGGGCCGTATCGATCTGGTCGGAGACGAGCCCCACCTTCCCTATCAGCGCCCACCGCTCTCCAAAAAGTATCTTGCCGGTGAGCTCGGCCTCGATCGGCTGACCCTTCGGCATCAGCATTATTTTGACGAACAAGATATACGGCTCCACCTCGGCCGACGCGCCGTGTCGATCGAGCGCTCGAAGTCCGAGGTGAGGCTCGATGACGGCAACGCCCTCGCGTACGACGCCCTCGTTCTCGCGACCGGGAGTGTGCCGCGTCGACTCACGCTGCCGGGCGGCGATCTCGCCGGCGTGCACTACCTTAAAGATGTCGCCGAAGCCGATCGGCTGCGCAGCGAAATCCAAGCGGGACGCCGTGCGGTCATCATCGGCGGGGGATATATCGGACTCGAGACGGCGGCGACGCTCCGTCATCTCGGCATGGAAGTGACCGTGCTCGAGATGGCCGATCGGGTGATGAGCCGTGTCGTGGCAGAGCCGGTTTCCCGTTACTACGAAGCCGAGCACGCCGGTCATGGCGTGCAGATCCGGCTGCGTTGCGGTGTGACCGCCCTGCTCGGTGACGGCTCGGGACGGATTCGAGCCGTAGAGACGTCCGCAGGTACGCTCGAAGCGCATCTCGTCATCGTCGGCATCGGGGTCCTGGCTAACGACGCGCTCGCTCAAACCGCAGGCCTCGCGTGCGAGAACGGAATTCTCGTCGACGAGTACTGCCGAACCTCCGATGCAGCGATCTACGCCATCGGTGACTGCAGCAATCATCCCTCGTTGCGGTATGGCCGCCGCATTCGGCTGGAGTCGGTGGACAACGCCTTCGAACAGGGCTCGACTGCGGCGCTCAATATATTGGGGCAGACGCAAGCTCACGACCGGGTGCCGTGGTTCTGGTCCGATCAATACCATCACAAGCTGCTGATCGTGGGTCTCTCGCAGGGACACGACCATGTCGTGCTTCGCGGTCGCCCCGAAGACAACGCGTTCTCCTGCTGCTATCTCAAGAGCGACGGAGAACTTCTTGCGATCGACACGGTGAACCTCGCCAAAGACCAGATGGCGGCCCGCAAACTCATTGCGGCCCGCGCGAAGCTCGATTTGAAAAAGGCAGCGGATATCGCCATCCCGCTGAAGGACTGTATTCAATGAAAAATATCGTCAAAGTTTTCATGCTCGTCGCGCTGATTGTGTCGGCAGCGGCTCACGCCGAAACGAAGGAGTCCCGGAAAATGTTTTCGATTGCGATCCATGGTGGAGCGGGCGTCATCTCGCGCGCTCAGTTGGGACCGGATGATGGCGCGAGTTATCGCGCGGGGCTCGCCGAGGCGCTCGATGCGGGATACGCCGTGCTCGAAGCCGGTGGCAGCAGTCTCGATGCCGTGACGACGGCTGTGCGCATTCTCGAGGACAATCCGCTCTTCAATGCCGGCAAGGGTGCCGTACTCGCACACGATGGCTATGCCGAGCTCGACGCCTCGATCATGGACGGTCGCACGCTCGCAGCCGGCGCCGTAACCGGATTGCGCCACGTGAAAAACCCCATCGATCTCGCACGTCGGGTCATGGAAAACTCGCCCCACGTGTTTCTCTCGGGATCGGGCGCCGAGGAGTTCGCGCTCACGCAAGGCCTCTCACTCGTTCCGAACGAGTACTTCGTCACCCCCACGCGCAAAAGCCAGCTGCAACGCGTACTGCAAGGAAAAACGCAACCGAAGAACGAGCTCTCGGGGCTCGGCACCGTCGGGGCCGTCGCCGTCGACAAACACGGCAATGTGGCCGCGGCGACCTCCACCGGCGGCATGACGAACAAGCGCTGGGGCCGCATCGGCGATGCGCCCGTGATCGGTGCCGGCACCTACGCCAATAACGCGAGTTGTGCGGTGTCCTCCACTGGGCACGGCGAGTACTTCATCCGCTCGGTCGTCGCCTACGACATTTGCGCGCTCGTCGAGTACCGGGGTTGGTCGCTCGATCGGGCTGCAAAAAATGTGGTGCACGAAAAACTCGTACAGCGCGGCGGTGAAGGCGGTGTCATCGCTGTCGACCCTGCAGGCAAGGTGGTGATGGAGTTCAACAGCCCCGGAATGTTCCGTGGCATGCGCGACTCGTCGGGTCAGCGCAGCATCGCGATTTACGAGAAGTAATCCGCCAGAAACTGGTCGAAATCTGCTTGGGGCGCGCTCGCCATCGCCTCGGCCACCTCGAGCGACTCGTTCGCTTGATCTGCAAACTCGCGTAACCGTGCCTCGTTGGGCGCGTGCAAGTCGAGGAAGTAACCCTTGTGGGTGGCCGACGTCCGTAAGGCCAGATCGAAGAACGATTCGCCGGTCTCGCGAATTTCTTAGATAAGGCGTGCCGAAGGGGTGAGCTCGAAGTCGTCGAGCTTTGCCGCCTGCACGGCGAGCGCAGCGGCATACGGCTTCTGTGGGTCGCCCTCATCGAGCAACTCGCAGACGCCCTGCATCTGATCGATGATTTCGCGGGCCCACTCCAGCATGGGGACCTGCCGACCGTCGCGACTCAGCGTCAGCCCCGGCTCGCGACCGCGTCGCGCCACCGTGACATGATTGCCATCGAGGCTGGCTTGCTCGCTCGCATCGATGAGGGGGCTCTCCCGCATGAGGCACAGTCCGAGAAACGCCTCGAGAAATCGGAGCTTGTTTTGGTTGACGCCGACCGGATCGAAGGCGCTCACATCGAGTGCGCGAACCTCGACGTACTCGACACCCCGACGCATCAAGGCCTTGGTGGGTCGCTCGCCCGAGCGCGCGACGCGCTTCGGCCGAATGAACGCGTAGTACTCGTTCTCGATCTGCAGCAGGTTGGCGTTAAGCTGACGATAAGCGCCGTCAACCTTGACGCCGAGGCGCTGATACTCGGGATGCGGAGTGTTGATCGCTCGGCTGAGATCGCGAACGTATTCTTCGAGACTATTGACCGACACATCGAGGCTCGACTGGCTGCGATTGCGATAGCCGAGATCACTCATACGCAACGACGTGGAGTACGGCTCCCAGGCCGTACCGCGACCGAACTCCGGCAGCGTTTCACCGCGCGCGCGCAGGAAAGACTTGCACACCATCGGCGACACGCCGAACAAATAGAGCACGATCCAACCGTAGCGACGATAGTTCCGTAGCAGATCGAAGTAACTTTCGGAAATGAACGACTGCCCCGCGTCGCGAGATTCTTTGATGGCCGCCCAGATTGGCCACAGACGCTCCGGGAACGAATAATTGAAGTGCACACCGGAGATCGCCTGCATGACTCGGCCGTAACGAAGTCCGAGTCCTTCGCGATAGATCGTCTTCATACGACCCACGTTCGAGGGACCGAATTGCGCGATCGGGATGCTGGCGTCTCCGTCGATCACACACGGCATGCTCGTCGCCCACAGTAATTCGTCACCCATGTGGCGGTAGACGAACTGGTGAAGATCGCAAAGATATTGCAACAGCTCCCAGTTCGTGGTGAACGTCGGCGTGACGAGTTCGATCAATGCCTCGGAGTAGTCGGTGGTGATGTGGTCGTTCGTGAGTGCCGAACCGAGCGCAGCGGGATGTGGCGAGGTCGCGATGCGTCCCGCGGGTGTGACGCGCAAAGACTCTTTCTCGACGCCTCGTCGCCCGGCCTGCACCGCACCACGCTCACCACTATTGATGACGGCGGCAAGGCGTCTCTCGTAGACGCGATCGATACGACTCGCAGGCATCGTTACCAGGGGATCCGGCCGGTGAGGACGTCACGCGCCATGGCGAAATCGCCGCGCAGGCTATAGAGCGGATACTTGAAGGTCGCCGGCGTATTCTTCTCGAAAAAATAGTGTCCGACCCAGGCAAAGGCGTACCCGGTGACGAGCCCCGTCAGGATGAGCCAGCCGTTACCGATGACGAGCGCGAGGGGCAGCTGCAGGAGACCCACGGTGGTCCCCACGACATGCAGCCGCCGCGAGGTGCGATTCGCGTGCTCACCCAGATAAAAAGGGTAGAACTCCTTAAAGGTGTTGAACGCCATCACGCCTCTTTTTTGGATGCGCAGACCGCACCCCCGTTGTCCCCGGACTCCCGTTCGGGCATCTTGCCGTGCCGACCTTTAAAGATGCAACCGCATCGGACTCAAGCAGGGAGACTTTGCTGCATGATTTCACGTCGACCCCGAAACCTCGCGCTGCTCGCGAGTTTGTCTATCGCACTCACCGCCTGCACGGCCGCAGGCCCGATCAAGAGCGTCAGCTCTGCGAAAAAAAGTGCTACGGAAGCTTCGGCTGCCGATACGAGGACCGAATCCCCCTACCCCTCGACCTACAAAGCTGCGCCTTCGGTGCCCACGCTGATTCGTGGCGCAACGGTTCTGATCGGTAACGGTGAGCGTCTCGACGATGCGGACGTGCTGCTGCGCGATGGTGTCGTCGCGGCAGTCGGTAAGCAGCTCGACGCGCCGAGCGATGCGCGCGTCGTGGACGGTCGAGGCAAATGGGTGACACCCGGCATCATCGACGTGCACTCGCATCTCGGCGTATATCCCTCGCCCGGTGTCGAGGCGCACTCCGATGGCAACGAAGCGACCGCGCCCTCGACGGCGCAGGTGTGGTCCGAGCACTCGATCTGGCCGCAAGACCCGGGCTTCGAAGCAGCACTCGAAGGCGGCGTGACGACGCTGCACGTACTCCCCGGATCGGCGAACCTCTTCGGCGGCCGCTCGGTCACCGTTAAGAACGTTCCGGCGGTCACGTATCAGTCAATGAAATTCCCGGATGCACCGCATGGTCTCAAGATGGCCTGCGGTGAAAATCCGAAGCGTGTGTACGGCAATCGTCGCCAACTGCCCTCGACACGCATGGGTAACGTGGCCGGGTGGCGCGCGCAGTGGATCGAAGCGCAGGAATACGCGCGCGACTGGAAACAGTTTGAGGCCCGCAAGGCCGCCGGCGCCAAAGATTTGCGACCCCCCAAGCGCGATCTGCGGCTCGAAACCTTGGCAGGCGTGTTGCGTGGCGAAATTCTCATTCAGCACCACTGTTATCGTGCCGACGAGATGGCCATCGTCGTCGACATGGCGCGCGAGTTCGGTTATCGCGTGAGCGCTTTCCATCACGCGACCGAGGCGTACAAGATTTCCAATCTTCTCGCTGAGAACAATATTTGTGCCGCGGTGTGGGCGGACTGGTGGGGCTTCAAGATGGAGTCCTACGACGCCATCCCCGAGAACATGATTCTCGTCGACGCTGCCCCCGGTGGCTGTACCGTCGTGCACTCAGACTCGGCCGAGGGCATACAGCGCCTCAATCAAGAGGCGGCCAAAGGCATGGCGTATGCACGTCGTATGGGCCTTGAGATCAAGCCCGAGCACGCCATCATCTGGCTCACCAAAAATGCAGCCAAAGCCATCGGTCTCGAGTCGCGCATCGGGACGCTCGAGAAGGGCAAGATGGGTGACCTCGTTGTCTGGAACGGCAACCCGTTCAGCGTGTACGCCCTGACCGAACAGATTTACATCGATGGCGCGTTGCGCTTCGACCGCGCGGCATCGCGCGCCTTGCCGGAGTCCGACTTCTTACTTGGCCAGCCTGCCTACGAGGGGGTGATCCGATGAATACTTTGACACGTACTCTCGCCAGTCTCGTCGTGGCTGCCGCGCTGCACCAAGGCGCTCTCGCGGATGATCTGCTCGTTCGCAACGCGACGGTCTACACCATGGCTCGCGATGCCTCCGCTCCGCTCAAGGGCGCGGACGTACTCGTCCAGAACGGTCGCATTGCCGCGATCGGTGAAAATCTCACGGCCCCCGCAGGCACGACGATCATCGATGCCAAGGGCCGCGCCGTCACGCCCGGCGTGTTCGGCGGGCTCGGTCACATCGGCCTCGAAGAAATCGGCATCGAACAAACGACGGGTGACTACGCGCATCGGCTCGGTCAGATGCGACCGGAGTTCGACGTCACGCTCGCGTTCAATCCGGAGTCGATGACGGTCGGCGTCAATCTCATCAATGGCGTTACGTTCACGATGCTGACGCCCGCTTCGGCATCGGGCGGTAGCCTCGTCGCCGGTCTCGGCGCACCCGTCGGGCTCGACGGCTCGGCGCCGCTTCCTGCACGCGTGATGTTCGTCGACCTCGGTGGTGACGCGAACGATCTTTCGGGCGGCTCTCGCGCAGCGCAGTTCATGTTGCTGCGTCAGGCCATCGTTGAGGCCCGCGCACCCAATCTCGTGATGGTCCACGACGAGCGTCTGCTCTCACCCTCGGGTCGCCAGGTGTTGCTCGAGTTCCTCAAAGGTAATGGCGTATTCGTTTTCGACGTCGACCGTGCCGTCGATATTCGTAATACGCTCGCACTGGCGCGTGAGGAAAAAATCAACGCCGTGATCCGTGGCGGCGCCGAGGCGTGGCGTGTCGCGAACGAACTTGCGGCAGCGCGAGTCCCGGTGATCGTCGATCCGCTGCACAACCTGCCCGACTCGTTCGACGAAGTCGGCTCGACGCTGCAGAACGCGGCCAAGCTGCGGGCTGCGGGTGTCGCGGTCGCCATCTCGCTCAACGATACGGGTGTGGA
>JBEAXT010000120.1:0-18145 GCA_041159695.1 Pseudomonadota bacterium | reverse complement strand
TCGAGAAACATCCGGACTCCGATTCAGAGAGCCTTGCGCGAGAGGGCGGTAAGGCCTTTCGTTCACCGACGCTTGTGGTCGTTTCGGCGGTGACGAAAGATCATCCCAAGGTACCGGAGATTGAGCAGTGGGTAGCGGTCGGTGCGGCTGTCCAGAATCTATGGATTGCGGCGGAGTCGATGGGTCTCGGGGTAGCTTGGAAGACCGGCTCGCACGCATACCATCCGGGGGTAAGGGCGGCCCTCGGACTGGCAGCCGACGAAAAAATAATCGGTTTTATTCATATCGGCATCCCGATGAGCAAAGCCCCGGTACGGTCGGCAGACTTTGCGAGCAAGACGCGCTGGATTTAACGCACTTAGTCGATTGGTCGAGCGCTCACGATCGCGCCATTTTCGTCGGCATAAAGCCAGTCGCCTGAAGAGACCGGAACTCCGGCGAGGGTGACAACGACGTCGAGTTCACCGGTCCCTTCCTTTCGCGGAGGCATCGGGCATACGGCAATTGCGCGTACGGCAATCGGCATATTTTTGAGGTGCTCGACATCGCGAACTGCGCCGTTGATGAGGATTCCGGCCCAGCCGTTTTTGAGTAGGATCGAGCCGAGGTTATCTCCGAAAAGCGCGCGCTCCAGCGAGCCACCACCATCGACAATCATTACCTTCCCATCGCCCGGTGTTCCCAAAGTCATTTTTAGAAGCGCGTTGTCCTCAAGGCAGCGGATGGTGCGTACTTGCCCATGAAATTGTTTTAGTCCACCGAAGTCGCGGAGGAGGGGCGGTATGACGCGAATATTAGAGCCATGGTCGTCCGCGAGATCACAAATGCTTCGAGGCATACTTGTTACCTTATGTTTATAAATGATCGTCTTGGGCATTATGCCCGACAGGAGTATGCACGCGATGTCGTCAATCGGTAGTTCGACGACTCCATTTGCCGATATGGGGTTGGTGCTGCGAGCGGCGAGATTTGCGGCGTGGAAGCATCGCGATCAGCGTCGAAAAGGACGGGGCGCATTGCCCTATATCAATCATCCCCTCGACCTCGCGCACGTGCTTTGGTTCGAGGGTGATGTGACGGACCCCGTTACGCTCGCTGCTGCGTTACTTCACGATACGCTCGAGGATACTCAGACTACTTATCAAGAGCTTCAGGGAGAGTTTGGAGGGCGGGTCGCCTCAATTGTGATGGAGGTGACGGACGAACCCACGGTGAACTGGCGAGCCAGAAAAAAGTTGCAGATCTCGAGGGCCCGACTTGCTTCGTTAGAGGCGAAGCGAGTCAAACTTGCGGACAAGATCTGCAATCTGCGCAGCATGGTGGCCAGCCCACCCAACGGATGGTCCGTCGAGCGCCAGCGAGCTTACTTCGATTGGTCCAGAGAGGTGGTGGATCAGCTTAGAGGCGTCAACCCGGAGCTCGAACAGCGATTCGACCAGATATGGAAACGCCGGCCCTAGAGCCGGCGTTTAAGTCATCGATCAAAGACTGTTAATTCAAGCTGCGTAGCGCTTCGCCATGGCTTCGAGCGGCAACACTTTGATCTTCGAAGCTTTACCCGAGCATCCGAAAGCCTCGTAGCGAGCGATGCAGATTTCTCGAGCAGCAAGCATTGCTTCTTTCATGTACTTACGAGGATCGAACTCAGCCGGGTCTTTGTTCATGGAGCGACGAATCGCGCCCGTCATGGCGAGACGGATATCCGTATCGATGTTGATTTTTCGGACGCCGTGCTTGATGCCCTCGAGAATTTCTTCGACGGGGACACCGTAGGTCTCGCGAAGCTTGCCGCCGTTCTCGCGAATGATCTGGAGCCATTCTTGCGGAACGGAAGAGGAGCCGTGCATCACGAGATGCGTGTTCGGGATCTTTGCATTGATTTCGCGGATGCGTTGGATGGCCAGGATGTCCCCGGTAGGCTTACGCGAGAATTTGTAGGCGCCATGCGACGTGCCAATGGCGATCGCCAACGCATCGACGCCTGTTTTCGCGACGAAATCGGCGGCTTGGTCAGGGTCGGTCAACAGCTGATCGTGTGAGAGTTGCCCCTCGGCTCCGTGGCCGTCTTCTTCGCCGGCTTGACCCGATTCGAGCGAGCCGAGGCAGCCAAGCTCACCTTCGACCGAAACACCAACCGCGTGGGCGATACGAACGACATGGCGGGTTACATCAACGTTGTAGTCGTAAGCCGCCGGAGTTTTTCCATCCTCTTTGAGTGAGCCGTCCATCATTACGCTAGAAAACCCCGATCGGATCGACTGCACGCAGACCGACGGGCTGGCGCCGTGATCCTGATGCATGACTATCGGAATGTGCGGATAGCTCTCGATCGCCGCTTCGATGAGATGTCTCAGAAACGGTTCTCCCGCGTACTTTCGAGCGCCTGCAGAGGCCTGCATGATCACCGGGCTGTCTGTCTTGTCGGCCGCCTGCATGATCGCCTGAACCTGCTCGAGGTTGTTGACGTTGAAAGCCGGCACGCCGTAGCCGTGTTCTGCGGCATGGTCGAGCAACTGTCGCATCGAGATCAGGGCCATGTGGTGATCCTCTAAACGAATTTATTGATGTCGATATTCTATCGAAAAGTATCCTTTGCCCAAGTACGCCGGGACTCAGTCCTCGATCAGGAAGCTCCGAAGTTGCTCGGACCGGCTCGGGTGACGCAATTTGCGGAGCGCCTTCGCTTCGATCTGACGGATACGCTCGCGTGTGACATCGAACTGCTTACCAACTTCCTCGAGAGTATGGTCCGTGCTGAGGTCGATGCCGAAGCGCATGCGCAGCACCTTGGCCTCGCGAGGCGTCAGCTGCGACAACACAGCATGGGTTGTCTCGCGCAGCGACTCTGCAGTCGCCTGGTCGATGGGCGAAGCGACTGACGTGTCTTCGATGAAATCACCAAGATGCGAGTCTTCATCATCGCCGATCGGCGTTTCCATGGAGATCGGTTCTTTGGCGATCTTGAGCACTTTACGAACCTTGTCTTCTGGCATCTCCATGCGTACCGCAAGCTCTTCAGGCGTCGGTTCTCGACCCATTTCTTGGAGCATCTGTCGTGAGATACGGTTCAGCTTGTTGATGGTCTCGATCATGTGCACCGGAATACGGATGGTGCGCGCTTGATCGGCGATGGAGCGCGTGATGGCCTGGCGAATCCACCAAGTTGCGTAGGTCGAGAACTTGTAACCGCGACGGTACTCGAATTTATCGACCGCCTTCATTAGGCCGATGTTGCCTTCCTGGATAAGGTCCAGGAACTGTAGTCCGCGGTTGGTGTACTTCTTGGCAATCGAGATGACGAGACGGAGATTCGCCTCGACCATTTCCTTCTTGGCACGGCGGGCCTTCGCTTCGCCGATGGAGACTTCGCGGTTGATCTCTTTGATCTCGATGATCGACAGATGCCGAATCTTCTCGATCTCGCGCAGGACGTTCTGTTTGTTACGAATGTCGTCGGCAAAGCGAGCGAGCGGCGCGGACCATTTCTTTCCCGCCTTGATATGTTTGGCGGCCCAACGATCGTTAGTTTCGTTGCGCGGGAAGGAGGCGATGAATTCTTTCCGCGGCATGCCGGCATCGCGGACTGCGATCACCATGATTTCCTTTTCGAGCTGACGGATTTCATTGATGTTAGAGCGTAAGTTGTCGATCAGGGCCTCGAACATACGCGGCGACAGCTTGAGCTCCATGAACTCGGCAGCCAGCTTCTTGCGGATTTTTTGAGTCTTAGGATCTTCGATGCCGACTTTCGCCATCGAGTTGAGCAACTGCGTATGCAGTTTGATCATCGATGCGAAGCGGGCAGCGGTCTCTACCGGATCTGGCCCGGTATCGACAGCTTCTTCGCTGTCATCACCGTCTTCAGTTTCGGCCTCTTCCTCTGCAGGCGCAGCGGCGTCGACCTTCGTCGGGTTTTGCGGTTGCGCGATAACGTCGGGTGCGTTGGGGTCGATGAAGCCGACCAGGATGTCGGCGAGACGTCCGGTGCCGCCCTTTACGTTTTCGTAAACTTTGAAGAGGAAGTCGAAGGTTGGCGGATAGGTGGCGAGCTGCCCGCGGACAGAGTTCAAGCCTTCCTCGATGCGCTTCGCGATGCTGATCTCGCCTTCGCGAGTCAGCAGCTCTACGGTACCCATTTCGCGCATGTACATGCGAACGGGATCGGTGGTTCGGCCTAGCTCTGCATCGAGCGCTGCGAGTGCAGCAGCGGCCTCCTCGATGGCTTCTTCGTCCGAGGGTGCAGTGGTCTCAGGCGCGAGGATCGATTCGCTTTCCGGCGCTTTTTCATAGACCGGGATGCCCATATCGTTGATCGTGTTGACGATCTCTTCGATTTGCTCCGGGTCGACGATTTCGGAAGGCAGGTAGTCGTTCACCTGTGAGTAGGTGAGATAGCTCTGCTCCTTACCGAGCGCGATAAGTTGCTTGAGCTGCGACTGACGCTCTTCGGGTAAGGCCAAGGGGCGACGCTCCGGGAGCGCCAAAATTTTGCTGCCTTCGTTGGCAGCGGCTTTTGCTGCCTTCGAGGAAGCCTTTGACTTGCTGTCGCTGACTTTCGATTCGGCTACGGCCTTGATCGGTGCGTCAGCCTTCGCAGATGGTGCCGCTTTCGCCGGGATGGCGGCTGCCTTGGGGGGTGTCGGGGCTTTCGCTGGCGTCGGGGTCTTCGCGGGTGCCGCAGCCTTCGCCGGCGCTGCAGACTTCGCTGGCGCTGCAGGTTTTACGGCAGGGCTTTTCGTCACGGGTTTTTGAGTGGCTGGCGCAGTGCCTTTAGCCAAGGGTTTCACCGCGGGCTTCGTCACCGCGGCCGTCTTTGCAGCGGGTTTCGCCGCGGGCTTCGGCACAGTTTTGGGCGCTGCGGGCTTGGGCAGCGGCTTTGCGACTTTGGATGCCGGTTTTGCAACTGGCTTGGCAGCAGCCGCGCGCACGGGTTTCTTGCCAGGGGAAGCCTTGGATTTCTTGCTCATTTGGATGCCTGCCGGGTCGGGGCCCGGGCCGTGGAAGCGAACCAGAAACTATACTGGAAACAAGGGGTTTTAGCCAGATCAAGGGGCCCCAAAATCCGTGATTTTGTGCCCGCTCAGCCTCGACTTCGACCGGACATAAGTTGTTGCAGTTCCGCGCGTTCGCCGGGCGACAAACCAGCCAATTTTTCCCGTTCGAGCAGGGCGTCGAGACGACGTCGCCGTTGCTCGTCCCGCATCCGGACGAGTGCGTTACGCACTTCCTGCAGTGCGGCCTCATCAGATGGAATGAGGGACTCGGCGACCGCAAGCCGGGACAAGCGCTCCGCCTCGGGGCGATCGCGCCATCGCTCGAGGAGCTGGCCGGTATTGGCGCACGGACTCTCACGCAAGTCCGCCACGAGCTCTCGAAGGATGTCCGAGCCGGGCTCGTCGAGGCCCGACAGGATGTCGAGGTCGGTATCGGTTAGCCGAGCCGCCATTTTGGGGTGGTGGACGAGGGCGAGCACCACTTGGCGCATTAACCCGCCGCGTCCTGCGCTACGCGAAGACGCTCGTGATTCTGAGGGATCCGTCGATCGACGACCGGCTGAATAACCGCCATCCGCTGCGCCGGCACTGGCTCCGGCCCATAGCTCACGGAGTCGGCCCGCGGGCAATCGAATCGCCTCCGCGAGTCGCTCGACCAAAAGCTCTCGATACACCCCTTCGGGTACTTTGGCCACGAGCGGGCGAGCGATTTCCGCGAAGCGGGCGCGACCGTCCGCATGCGTGAGATCAACCTGAGCGGTGAGTTCCTGAACGAGATACTCGGATAACGGGAGCGCCTGATCGAGGCGGCCCTCGAACGCCTCTCGACCTTCTTCGCCCACCAAGGTATCGGGGTCGTGGCCCTCAGGCAGGAATAAAAACTTCAACTGTCGCCCCTCTCGAACTTCAGGCAGCGAGTTGTTGAGCGCACGCCAAGCGGCCGCGCGACCGGCGCGATCGCCATCGAACGCGAAGACGACTTCACTCACGAGTCGGAACAGTCGCTTGAGGTGCTCCGGCGTTGTGGCCGTGCCGAGTGTGGCGACGGCGTAGTGGATGCCGGCCTGATGGAGTCGGACGACGTCCATGTATCCCTCAACGACCATGAGGCGATGGAGCGGCGCGCGACTCTGACGAACTTCGTACAGACCGTAGAGCTCTCGACCCTTGTGAAAGAGCACCGTCTCCGGCGAGTTCAGATACTTAGGTTCGCCCTGATCGATGATTCGGCCGCCGAAGGCGATTACCCGTCCCCGGGCGTCACGAATGGGGAACATGATTCGGTCGCGGAATCGATCGTAATAACGCTCGCCGTCACGTCCCGTGCCGCTGTCCCGCTCGATGATCAATCCGCAAGCCAGCAGCGCTTCTCGGCCTTTTGTTTCTTTAGAGAAACGATCAAGCACTTCATTCCACGAATTGGCTGAATAACCAATACCAAATCGCTGAATGATTTCGGGACTGAGGCCGCGGTTCGACAGATACTTGGACGCTCGTGAATCGGCTTTGAGTTTAGTGGCCCAGTGCTTGGCAACCTCCGCCATGAGCCCCGCCAGATCTGCTTGGTCTCGACTGCGATCGTCATTTGGCCGCGCTTCCCGAGGGATATCGACACCCAGTCGAGAGGCGAGCTCTTCAACGGCCTCGACGAAGCCGAGTCGGTCGTAATTCATCAAAAACCCGAGCACGGTGCCGTGTGCCCCGCAGCCGAAGCAGTGATAGAACTGTTTGTCCGGACTGACCCAAAAGGAGGGAGTTTTCTCGTCGTGGAAGGGGCAGCAGGCGCGGAACTCTTTGCCCGCTTTTTTCAACGGGACGCGAGCGCCAATGAGCTCGACGATGTCGGTTCGGCCGACGATGTCGTCGATAAACGTTTGAGGAATTAGACCGCCGCTGCGCCCGCTCATGGGCAAATAGTAAGCGGTCGGTTCAGCCGGCGCTGAGCTTTGCCTTGATGAGGGCGCTTACGACGCCCATGTCCGCCTGCCCGGCAGCGCGGGTTTTGACGAGACCCATGACCTTGCCCATATCCTTCACGGTTGCTGCCCCGGTCTCGGCGATTGCCGCGGCGACCAGTGCTTCGATTTCGCTCTGCGAGAGTTGTGCGGGCAGATAAGCGGAAAGCTGCTTGGCTTCCGTCGCCTCTTTCTCAGCGAGATCCGTGCGGCCGCCCGCCTCGAATTGGGCGATGGCCTCTTTACGCTGCTTGATCATCTTCTCGATGACCGAGAGGACTTGGGCATCGTCGAGCGTGATCCGCTCGTCGACTTCTCGCTGCTTGATGGCAGCTTGAAGCATGCGAATGACGCCGAGACGCTCCTTCTCTGCGGAGCGCATCGCGTCTTTCATGTCTTGAGTGATGCGCTCTTTGAGCGACATCGGCCGTTATCGCGCGCGAGAGAGGCTGGTGCGCGGTGAGGAGCGCTTCTGATGGCGCTTCACGGCAGCAGCTTTCTTGCGCTTACGCTCCTGGGTCGGCTTCTCGTAAAATTCGCGACGGCGAAGCTCGGTGAGGACACCGGCCTTCTCGCAGGCACGTTTGAAGCGACGCAGGGCAGCGTCGAAATACTCATTTTCTCGAACACGAACGCTCGGCATCTCGACCTCAACCCCTTGATAAATAAGGAATTCCTAAAGCGCCCTGCGGAAACAGGGGCGGGGATTCTAATGATCCGCGGAGCAAAAGGCAAAATCATCGACCCCCAATGCGTATTTTGGCTATCGAATCTTCCTGTGACGAATCCGCAGCGGCCGTTTTTGACGGAGACCGCGGCCTGCTCGCGCACGAGGTGTTTTCGCAGATCGATTTGCATCAGGTCTACGGCGGCGTCGTCCCCGAATTGGCCTCGCGAGACCACGTTCAGCGCCTTCTCCCCATGGTTGATCGGGTGCTCGCGCAATCTGGCGAAAGCGCTAACACCATTGAGGGCGTGGCGTACACGGCGGGGCCCGGGCTGATCGGCGCCCTCCTGACCGGATCGGCGTTAGCACGTGCGCTGGCGCATGCCTGGTCCGTCCCGTCTCTCGGTGTTCATCATCTCGAGGGGCATTTGCTCGCCCCCTTACTCGAGCCCGATCCTCCGCCCTATCCGCACGTGGCTCTGCTGGTGTCGGGCGGTCACACCATGTTGATCGAATGCGCGGGCGTCGGGAGATATACCGTTCTCGGTGAAACGCGAGATGACGCTGCAGGAGAGGCCTTCGACAAAAGCGCCAAGTTGCTCGGCCTTCCATATCCCGGTGGCCCGCATCTCGCGCGTCTTGCGGAGCGAGGTCGCCAATCTCGCTACGTGTTCCCGCGGCCGATGCTCGATCGCCCCGGTCTTGAATTCAGTTTTTCGGGACTGAAAACCGCCGTGCTACACGCCGTGCGCGCACGACCTGACGCGAGCGAGCAAGATCGCGCCGATATCGCACTCGCATTGCAGGATGCGGTCGTCGACACACTCGTCGCGAAAAGCTTGAGGGCTGTCGCGAGTACCGGGCTTGATGCGCTCGTTGTGTCAGGCGGCGTGAGTGCGAACCGGTGCTTGCGATCTCGACTCGATGCGGCTGCCGCGAAACAGGGTGTTCGCGTGTACTATCCGCGCCTTGAGTTCTGCACCGACAATGCTGCGATGATCGCCGTAGCGGGGCACGCGCGACTTTCAGCGGGCGAGCACGACTCGGCGGGGATTCGGGCGCGAGCCCAATGGCCGCTCGACAGTTTACGACCGCCTACAAATCTTTGAGGAGTATTTGACATCGTGACGACTCGCGCTCCCGACAAAATTTTTCTGAGAGGTCTCGAGGTCGAGTGCATCATTGGCTTCATCGAGTGGGAGCGGCGTATCAAGCAGCGCATCCAGATCGATCTGGAGCTGCCGGTCGACTGTACAAAGGCCGCCCGATCCGACGATGTGATCGATACGCTCGATTACAAGAGCGTCGCAAAACGGGTGATTGGGTTTGTCGAGGCTTCCGAGTTCATGCTTGTGGAGACCATGGCGCATCGCATGGCGATGCTGATACTCGAGGAGTTCGGCATCGAGTGGGTGCGTATATGGATCAATAAGCCAGGTGCGATTCGAGGCTCGCGTGATGTCGGTGTGGCGATCGAACGAAATCGCGCAGATCTTGCCGCATCAAAATAAACAGTCGGTCATGACACGAGTTTTCGTGGCTGCAGGCAGCAATGTCGAAGCCGAAAAAAATCTCCGATTAGCCGCCGAAGAGCTTGTCAAAACCTTCGGCCAAATCGACTTTTCTCCTGCCTACCGAAATGTCGCTGCTGGCTTCGAGGGCGATGATTTCATCAATGTCGTAGCGGCATTCGATACTGAACTGAAGGTGCGTGCCGTCGTTAGCGAGTTGCAGCGCATTGAGGGAATGTGCGGACGAGAGCGTGATGCGCCGAAGTGGGCGCCGCGCAGCATGGACCTCGACATCCTTCTTTTCGGCGACATGATTTGCGAGGAGCCGGGGTTGATTTTGCCGCGGCCCGATCTTCTACGTCGCGCCTACATGCTCGGACCGATGGCCGATATCGCGGGTGATGTAGTGCATCCGCTCAAGAAAAAAACGATTTCTGAATTGTGGGGAAGTTTCGATCGCGACGCGCATCCGCTCACGCCGATCGAGTTGTCGCTCGGCGTACGATGAACTTACCAGGCGACGCTTCGACCTCCGTCGACGGGCATCACTTGGCCGGTGATAAACGACGCATCTGCAGCAAAGAAAAGCGCCGTTCGTGCGATATCGTCGGCCGAGCCACTACGTTTGAGCAGCGTACGACCGACAATTTTTTGTTGCAGCTCCGCATCGGCGACGCCGTCGGCGGGCCACATCACTGGACCGGGCGCGATCGCATTGACGCGAATCTGCGGGCCCAGTTCCCGCGCGAGCGCGCGAGTGAGCATGATGAGTCCCGCTTTAGCGACTCCGTAGACCGGGTAACGTCGCAGTGGCCGCATACCGTGAATATCGACGATGTTGAGTATCAGTCCGTGCGCGAGACGAAGCGCGGGTGCGGCGGCTTGAGAGAGAAACAGCGGAGCCTTGAGGTTGGTTCCGAGCAAATCGTCCCAATGCGCTTCGGTGATTTCGCCCATCGGTGTCGGATAGAACGTCGAGGCGTTGTTGACGAGGATGTCGAGTCTGCCGAATCGCTCATGGACGAACTGCGGAAGCGTATTGAGCTCCGCGGTGTCGAGCAGATCGGCGCTGACGCATGCCGCGCTGTTCGGACGTGCGGCGTTGAGATCGGCGATGAGCGACTCCGCCTCTTTCGACGAACGTTGGTAATGCACCACGACGCTTGCGCCGGCATCGTGAAAAATTTTTACCATTGCCGCTCCGACACGACGCGCTCCGCCGGTCACCAGCGCGACTTTTCCGGCGAGCGGTTGATCGGGGCGTGCGGAGCTCGAAGAGTGAAGGTCGCTCATAGGGTTCGATTATGACGCCGGCGGGCTCAGTCTCAATGCCGGATGTGCGTAAACCGACGTTTCCCGAGCCGTCGCCCGAGGCTTTGGCGCATTCCGAGCAACTTCGCGGGGTGATCGTCGAGCGGATCAACGCCTCGGGCGGGTGGATTTCCTTCGCGGAATACATGCAACTTGCCCTTTACGCACCCGGTCTCGGTTATTACAGCGCGGGAGCGACGAAGTTCGGCGGTGAGGGAGACTTCGTCACGGCACCACTCGTCTCGCCGCTATTTTCGAGGACATGCGCGCGCGAGATTTCGCGCCTGCTGCGGGCGAGCGGTACGGAAGCCGTGCTCGAGTTCGGTCCTGGGACGGGGCGTTTTGCCGCAGATGCGCTGGCCGTTCTGGGCGAGCCAGACTCCCCGCTACGTCGTTATGCCTTGCTCGAGGTGAGTGCCGACCTGCGAGCCAGACAGGCCGATGAACTTCGATCCATCAAGGCAACTGAGTCCGCAAAATCGGTGGATATCGACTGGGTCAATGAATTGCCGCGGGGATTTCGGGGGGTCGTTTTTGCCAATGAAGTACTCGATGCGCTGCCCTGCGAGCGTTTCATAGTCCGCGGTCGTGAATGGTGGCGAGTCGGGGTGGGTGTCGGCGCTTCCGGGCTCGAGTGGCGGGTTCGCCCGCCGGACGGGGCGGTACCCGGAGACGCCGAGTTCATCGATGGGGCAGAGCAGCGCCTCAAAGATTTGTCGTTCCATGGAGAGACTTTGCCCGAAGGCTACTGCGGTGAATGGCATCCTTGGCTCGACGGATGGTTGAGCGCTCTGGGCTCAGCCCTCGATCGTGGTGTCGTACTACTTGCCGATTACGGGTTGCCGCGGCGACAGCTGATGCATCCCGATCGGATGCAAGGAAGTCTTCGCTGCCATTACCGCCACCATGCGCATGGAGACCCTTTTCTCTACCCCGGCCTGACCGACATCACCTCATGGGTGGATTTCTCTGCAGTCGCAGGCGCTGCAATTCGAGCCGGCTTCAAGCTGGAGGGATTCACGACTCAGACTGCGTTCCTGATGGGATCGGGTATCGAACAGGAACTCATGAGTATGTCGGCGGGAGTTGATCCATCGAGTCCCGATTACCTCGCGTGGGTAAGGGGTGTTCGAACGCTGTTGCTGCCGGGCGAGATGGGCGAGGCCGTGAAGTTCATGTTACTCACGCGAAACATCGACGAGGGCGCGCTCGGCGATCTGCCCGCATTTTCATTAAGGGACTTACGCGATTCGCTTTAGTGCGGCGAGACGCTTGCTGCGCAGGCGTTCACCAATCGCAGCGCCATCGAGCCCTTCTCGCTCGGATTCGGTAAGCGAAATACCGCGTGCGATCTCGAACGCCTGCTCCACGCGAGCCCGCTGCGGATAGGGCTTCTCGGCAAACCCGAGTCGACCCCGTGCATCACACTCGCAAGCCTCAAGGAATTCGACGAAGCGCGCAGGTCGACGGAATGCATCGCAGTGCTCGAGCAGTTCGAGCAAGGTACTGGTGCGCAACTCAAGACCGCGATGGACATGTGTATGAAAGCGGCTTGCGAGCAGACCGAGCTCACGATGCTCTTGGGGTACCCGAAGACGCGCACACAACGCCTCGATGGCAGGTAATCCGAGCGTCTCGTGCGCATGGTGTCGTGGCCACTCAGCTCTCGGTGTGAGTGCCTTGCCGAGGTCGTGCACGAGCACGGCGAATCGTACGGCCTGAGAGGCGCCGCGTGAGGCGGCGACTTGTAGAGCGAGCAAGGTGTGTTCGCCGGTATCGACTTCCGGGTGCCACTCCGGGCGCTGCGGAACGCCGAAAAGCGCGTCGAGCTCGGGGAGGATGACTCGAAGGGCGCCGACCTCACGCAAGAGCTCGATGGCGGCACGAGGTGTCGGTTCGTCGAGCGCGCGCGAGAGCTCGCGCCATACGCGCTCGGGCACCAGGGCATCGGCTTCGCCCGAGTCGACCATCCGCCTCATGAGCGTGAGGGTCTCCGGCGCGACAGAGAATCCGAGGTGAGCAAATCGCGCAATGAACCGTGCAACACGCAAAATTCGCACGGGGTCTTCGACGAACGCTGGAGACACGTGACGCAGCAGGCGTTTGTCGAGGTCCCCGCGACCACCAAAAGGATCGATGATGTTTCCCGCGATATCGCGGGCCATCGCGTTGATGGTGAGATCACGGCGAGCAAGATCTTGCTCGAGTGTGACGGAGGGCGAGAACTCGGTGGTGAATCCGCGATAGCCCGGAGCGACTTTGCGTTCGAGTCGCGCGAGGGCGTATTCCTCGCCGGTCTGCGGGTGAAGAAATACCGGGAAGTCTTTGCCCACGGGACGATAGCCGCGCGATTCGAGCTCGGCGGGGGTCGCGCCGACCACGACCCAGTCTCGTTCGCTCACCGAGCGATCGAGCAACTCATCGCGGACGGCGCCGCCTACGAGATAGATCTCCACCCGCAGATGTTAGCGCGATGGACGGATGTACGTGGGTGCGACGCTGGCGAGGGGGGTCGGCACGATGCCGAGGCGGACGAATCCGTTTTCTTGGCACACGTTATCGACGGTCAAGGACAGGAAGTTATCCGTCGAGAACGGTTTGCCCGGAACGAAATCCATGACGAGGGCCTGAAGTCGCCCCACCACATCTGGTAGGGCGATGACGTGCGCCCGAGTTCCGGCCAGCTCGCCGGTGTAGCGAACAAGATTCGCGAGCGTCATGACTTCGGGCCCGCAGAGATCGTAGGACTGTTTGCTCGTAGGGCCACCGGTGAGGGCCTTTTGGAAACTCGCGACCACATCGTCGACCCAAACGGGAGCGAACTTTGCGTCGGCGCGGGCAAGGGGCATGAGGCCGCCGCTCAGTCTCAGCAGTCCCGCAAAACGGTTGAGGAGCGAGTCGCCACGGCCAAAGATTACGGACGGACGGAAGATCGTCCAGTCGAGCGATTCGGGCGCTTCACGGACATAACGCTCAGCTGTGCCTTTCGAGCGAAGGTAGTGGCTGGGCCCGGCTTCGTTCGCCCCCAAGGCGCTCATGTGCAAGTAACGAGTGACTCCGGTTTCAGAGCAGGCGACGATAGTTTTACGCGTGAGCTCAGCATGAGCGAGATCGAAGCCACGCCCAGATCGGCCTTTTTCATTTAGGATACCGACGAGATTGATCACGACCTCGCTGCCGACGATCGCGGCTCGGAGCGCCTCTGGGTCATGAACGTCTGCTCGGATTCGTTCGACGTTGGGCAGCACGGCGAGATGCCGAGCCGCGTACGGATTACGCGAAGGCAGTTTGATTCGATGCCCTAAGCCCGCGAGTCGTGCGACCAACGCGCTACCGACGAAGCCGGTGCCGCCCAGGACCGTGATATCGAGAGTGCGCACGATCAACGCAGCAGCACGATGGCGGTTTCGCCACCCCGCCTGATTTGAAGTACGACCGTCGAGCCGCCCCGGTTGGCGGAAGCGCGCCAAGTCGCGCTCAGATCGGCACTGCTCGATAAGCGAACACCGTTCGCAGCGACGATGACGTCGTTTGCACGCAGCCCCGCGTTAGCCGCCGGGCTACCGGGCGCGACCGCCCGAACGAGAACGCCTCCCTGCGATCCGTCTTCGAGCTGAGCGCCTTCCAGCGCGGGGTGCTGACTGCCCTCGGGGACATTACGCGCGTCTGCGGGGTCGCCGGCCGTCTGCGTGCTCGGATCGGCGACCTCGGCTGTGATTTTGCGGTTTTGTCCGTCGCGAAGCAGCGTGATCTCCACTTTTTCACCGACGCGTAACAGGCCGATCGCGTTTCGAAACTCTGCTGCAGATTTGACGTTTCGGCCGTTGAGCGCGGTGACGATATCGCCGGCGCGCAGCCCCGCCCGCGCGGCGGCGGAATCTTTGGCGATCTGAGTGATCAAGGCGCCGCCCGTATTTTTGAGGGCCAAAGCTTCCGCAACGTCCGGTGTGACGGGGGCGATCGTCACGCCCAATTGACCGCGTTTCACCGAACCGAATTTGATCAGTTGATCGGTGATGCTGCGTGCCATATTGACCGGAATCGCGAATCCGATACCGATGTTGCCGCCGCTGCCTGAGAGGATCATGTTGTTGATCCCGACGAGCTCGCCGCGAAGATTGACCAAGGCGCCACCCGAGTTGCCGGGATTGATCGAAGCGTCGGTTTGGATGAGGCTTTCGAAGCCGTCCGGGTTCATCCCCGAGCGACCCAGCGCACTGACGATTCCGTACGACACCGATTGCTGTAGACCGAAAGGGTTGCCGATCGCAGCGACATAGTCGCCGGGCTCGAGCTGGTCGGAATCGCCGAGAGCGATCTGCGAGAGATCGGTCGCTTTAATCTGAATGACGGCAATATCGGTTCGCGGATCGCTACCGACCACTTTGGCGGGGAACTGTCGCTGATCGGATAGCGTGACAGTGATTTCACGCGCGTTTTCGACGACGTGCGCGTTGGTGATGATGTGTCCCTGCTTGGCGTCGACAACGACACCCGAGCCCGCAGACTGGAAGGGGCGCTCGCGAGTCCCGGCATCCGGTGGGACGTTGAAAAACCGCCGAAAGAACGGGTCGTCGAACAAGGGATTGCGTCCTTGCTCGCGGACGGCGCCTCGAATACCGATGCTCACGACAGCCGGAGAGACGCGTTTGATCATTGGCGCGAGCGACGGCATCGGCGCGACCGTGCGCGCGCTCGACGCTGGCGCATCTGTACCCTGCGCGATGGCACGCGAGGGGATCGCTGCGGCGAGTGCGGTGGCCGCCAGAGCTCCGACGAGGGCAATGCGACGCATCAGGCGGCTCTGGCCTTGGCGCAAGAGGGGCATGTCGAGGTCTCCGGAGTGGGTCAGCGTCGAGAAAACGGATATGCGGATCTTCGGGTTTCTTTCAAGAGGATAACTTGTGGGTACCGTGTGAAAAGGCACAAAAACACAAGATGTAGTTACTGGGGGGGTAAAACCACGCAATTCTCGTGCGTTCCTATTGCACAATAATTTTTTAGCCCATAATTTTATAAAGCCATGATTTTAATCATTTTTTTCAGTTAGTCCCGATGGGAATCGAAGTCTTGACGCTCTCCGGAGCCATGCTTACTCTCTCCCCTCACGACACTACATCTTGTGCGTCCCTTAGGGGCCGGAAGAAAAAGCGTCGGGGGTGGGGAATCGGCCGTTTTTGCGCGGCTAGCCAATAAAGAAAACAAGGTCTGCGCAGGTCCCGTGGGCGGTCTTGTCGGCTTTCATTGGTTTTCTCGTCATTTTGTGGGCTTTTTATTTGGAATTTGAGGGCCGGCTCAGGCATGAACAGCGTTGTGAAGCTCGAAACCAAGGACGTCGACACCATTCCGTTCCAGGAAGCGTCGACCGACATCTGGGATAAAAAATACCGCCTCGTTTCGAAGAGCGGCGAGCCAGTCGATAGAACCATGGACGACACCTACCAGCGTGTCGCCCGTGCGCTTGCGGACGTCGAGGCTCCGGCCGAGCGCGAGCAGTGGTACGAACGTTTTCTTTGGGCGTTGCGTCGCGGAGCGATCCCTGCCGGGCGCATCACGTCGAATGCCGGGGCGCTCGAGCACAAACCAGCGACCTCCACGATCAACTGCACGGTGTCGGGAACCATCCGCGACTCGATGGACGACATCCTCAACAAAGTGCACGAGGCCGGCCTCACGTTGAAAGCGGGCTGCGGCATCGGCTACGAGTTCTCCACGCTGCGTCCGCGCGGTGCATACGTCTCGGGCGCCGGCGCCTACACCTCGGGCCCGCTGTCGTTCATGGATATCTACGACAAGATGTGTTTCACCGTGTCGTCGGCCGGTGGTCGTCGCGGTGCGCAGATGGGCACGTTCGACGTCGGCCATCCCGACGCAATGGAATTCATCCGTGCCAAGCGAGAGAACGGACGCTTGCGCCAGTTCAATCTGTCGCTGCTCATCACCGACGAGTTCATGGCGGCGGTGCGCGAAGATCGCGAGTGGAAACTGGCCTTCCCTGTGCTCCGCAAGGAGTTCGAGGCTGAGAAGCCAGATCTGTCCGACGAGTCCAAGTACGTGTGGCGTGAGTGGCCTTACTCGGAAAACTTCGTCGTCGGTGAGAGCGGGCTCGTCGCTTGCAAGATCTATAAGACGGTGCCCGCGCGTCGCATGTGGGACGTCATCATGTCTTCCACGTACGATTTCGCTGAGCCGGGGTTCATCCTTATCGACCGCGTCAACGAAATGAACAACAACTGGTGGTGCGAGAACATCCGCGCCACCAACCCCTGCGGCGAGCAGCCGCTGCCGCCTTACGGCTCTTGCTTGCTCGGCTCGGTCAACTTGACCCGCTTCGTGCGCAATGCGTTCACGGAACAAGCCGAGTTCGATTGGCAGGAATACCGGGAGGTCGTCAAAGTATTTACCCGCATGCTCGATAACGTTGTCGAGGTGAATGGTCTGCCGCTCGAAGGGCAGCGTAACGAAATTCTGCGCAAGCGCCGTCACGGCATGGGCTTTCTGGGTCTCGGAAGCACCATGACGCTGCTTCGCATGAAGTATGGCTCGCCCGAGTCGGTTCAGTTCACCGAAGACGTTTCACGCGAAATGGCGATCGCAGGCTGGGAAGCCGCGCTCGATTTGTCGCGCGAGAAGGGTCCGGCACCGATCATGAACGAAGAGTTCACTGTCACCGGCGAGATGCTGCGCAAGCGTCCGGAGATGGCTCGAGACGGTTGGAAGATCGGATCAAAGATTCCGGGTCGAGTTCTGCATGCGCGTTACAGTCGTTACATGCAGCGCGTTGCATCTGTCGCGCCCGCTCTCGTCGAGCAGCTTGCTCTGGTGGGTGCGCGTTTCACGCACCATACCTCGATTGCTCCGACCGGCACGATCTCGCTGTCGCTCGCGAACAACGCGAGTAACGGCATCGAACCGTCGTTTGCGCATCACTACTTCCGCAACGTGATCCGCGAAGGTAAGAAGTCCAAGGAAAAGGTCGACGTATTCTCGTTCGAACTGCTCGCCTATCGCGAGATCATCAATTCCAAGGCGATGCCGAACTCGACCAATCCGTCAGAAAAGCTGCCGGAGTACTTTACGACAGCCGACGACATCACGCCGACCGAGCACGTCGATATTCAGGCGGCTGCTCAAAAGTGGGTGGACTCCTCCATCTCCAAGACCGCGAACGTCCCGACGGACTTCAAGTACGAGTCCTTCAAAGATATTTACCTCTACGCTCACGAGAAGGGGCTCAAAGGCTGCACCACGTTCCGGTTCAACCCCGAGGCATTCCAAGGCGTGCTCGTCAAGGAAGAAGATCTCAAGAATACGACGTACGTGTTCACGCTCGAAGACGGCTCAGAAATCTCCGTCAAGGGTGACGAAGAAATCGAATACGACGGTGAAAAACATACTGCCGCCAACCTGTACGACGCCTTGAAAGAAGGCTACTACGGTAAGTTCTGAGGATGAGTTCGACCATGGCCGCCATCAAGATCGATCGAAAAATCTCCAAGTACCGTGTCCAAAAGCCGGGCACTGAGCCCGCTGCTGCCCCTGTCGTTGCCGAACGTACGACGTCCCACGGCGGCAAGGTCGTTCGTCTCACCGAAGAAGTGCAACGTCCCGAGGTGTTGATCGGCTCCACGTACAAGATCAAAACGCCGGTCTCCGACCACGCGATGTACGTCACGATCAACGACATCATCCTCAACGAAGGCACCG
>JBEAXT010000115.1:0-3023 GCA_041159695.1 Pseudomonadota bacterium | reverse complement strand
GGCCGAAGGAGGGGATGTAGCGACCGAGTACGCCGTAGGTGTTCATGCGGCGCAGCTCGTTGGTCACACCTGCCGGTGCGCGCAAGATCTCTAAAAAGAGGCGATGGTTACGCGGGTTCTGACGGAACTCCTCGTCGATCAGCCAAAGATTTTGTTCGATGGCGCGGATGGTGTGGGCGCGCACGCCGCGGATGTCGGGGTTTTGCTGCAAGAGCGCAAACACTTCGAGGAGCGTCGAGGGCTGGCGCACGAAGACGTCATCGTGCATTGCCTCGAGGTAACCGTTCGTCACCTGAAAGCGCGGGTTGAGCGGCATCGGGTCTGCGCTCTCATCGAGAATGGCCTCTCGGAAAAGCTGCAGCAAGAGTTCGTTGAGCAGGCTCACATCGAGCACGGTGCGGTAATAGCGCTGCATCAACTGCTCGACCGCAAGCGTGAAGGTGGCATCTTCGTAGCCGAAGAGCCGTGCGAGCTTCATCTGGTGATCGAATAGCAGACGATCTTCGCGACGGCCGGTGAGCGTGTGCAGCGCAAAGCGCACGCGCCACAAGAAGGACTGCGCCGCCTGCAGCCGACGCGCCTCGGCTTGCGTCAGAAACCCCTTCATCGCGAGCTCTTCGAGCGTGTTGACGCCGAAGTGGCGCTTCGCCACCCAGGCGATGGTCTGGATGTCGCGCAGCCCGCCGGGGCCGGTTTTGACGTTGGGCTCGAGGTTGTACGCGGTGTCGTTGGCCTTCAGGTGGCGGTCGGCCTGCTCGCGGACCTTGGCCTCGAAGAATTCTTTGACAGGCCAAAGGTGCGCAGGCGAGAGCGCCTCGAGCATGGCCGCTACGAGCTCGCTCGATCCGGCGAGGCGACGTGCCTCGATGAGCGTCGTCATGATGCTGACATCGGCCTCGGCCTCGCTGCGGCATTCGTCGACCGTGCGGACGCTGTGACCGATCTCGATGCCGATGTCCCAAAGAAAAGTCACGAAGTGTTCGACGGCCGCGCGTCCGACCTCATCGAGCGTGCGTGGCACGAGAATGAGGATGTCGACATCGGAGCAGGGATGCAGTTCGCCGCGCCCGTAACCGCCCACCGCGACGAGCGACCAATCGGCATCGTGGTTCGGGATCCGCGTGCGCCAGGCCTCTCGCAGCACGCCATCGAGCAAGGCGGCCCGAGCGCGAACGAGCGTCTCGACGGGTTCCTCGGCTTCAAAGCGGCGTCGAAGTTCGGCTTGGCCCTCGCGCAGCACCTGCGCATACGCCTCGGCCGCATGCCCCGCTGCGGCGACCCGCGCCGGGAGCGCCTCGAGCAAGGCCCGCATCGGCATCAGGCTGCGCCTTCGAGTTGATCGGGCTCGCGCGAGAGTTGACCCATCGTCAGCACTTCGTAGCCGGTGTCGGTGACGAGCACGGTGTGCTCCCACTGCGCCGAGAGCGAGTGATCTTTGGTGATGACGGTCCAGCCGTCGGGCAATAATTTGACGTGACGTTTACCGGCGTTGACCATCGGCTCGATGGTGAAGGTCATGCCGGACTGCAACTTGAGACCCGTGCCCGGCTGCCCGTAATGCAGGACCTGCGGGTCCTCGTGATAGATGCGGCCGATTCCGTGACCGCAGTATTCGCGCACGACCGAAAAGCCCTGTGCCTCGACGTGTTTTTGAATGGCATGCCCGACATCGCCGAGTGTCGCGCCCGGTCGTACCTGCCGAATGCCGAGCCACATCGCTTCAAAAGTCACGTCGACGAGACGTTGCGCATGCGGCGCCGGCTTGCCGACGTAGTACATGCGGCTCGTGTCGCCGTGAAACCCATCGCGGATGACCGTGACGTCGATGTTGAGGATGTCCCCATCTTTGACCTTCTTGTCGCCCGGGATGCCGTGGCAGACCACGTGGTTCACCGAGGTGCAGATGGTTTTAGGAAAGCCGCGGTAGTTGAGGTTGGCCGGGGTCGCCTGCTGCACCCGGGTGATGTGCTCGTGGCAGATGCGGTCGAGCTCGTCGGTGGTCACGCCAGGTTTGACGTGCGGACCGATGAGGTCGAGGACCTCGCCGGCGAGGCGACCGGCCTCGCGCATTTTTTGCTGTTCCGACAGGGACTTGAGGGTGACGGGCATGGCGCGTTCGAGGGGGTGGAAGGGGGCCCGTAAGACGTTGTTTTTACGGGAACTGCATGGTATAAAGCGCGGCCTTTTTTGGCAACGTAAACAACCCCGCACGCATATCGAGATATCGGTTGCTGGGTGTCCCAAGGTCCTTCGGGGCGGCGGGATGGCAACCGAGATATGCGGAGGCTTAACCCGACAAGGAGTGCTTTATGCCCAGCGTGTCCATGCGACAGATGCTGGAAGCGGGTGTCCACTTCGGACATCAGACCCGCTTCTGGAACCCGAAAATGGAAGAGTTCATTTTCGGCGAACGCAACAAAATCCACATTATCAATCTCGAGAAGACGCAGCCGATGTTCGCAGAGGCGGCGAAGTTCATTCACGGGGTGGCCTCCGACGGCGGCACGGTGCTGTTCGTCGGCACCAAGCGATCGGCTCGCGAGCCGATCCAGAAAGAAGCCGTCCGCGCAGGCATGCCCTTCGTCAACCAGCGTTGGCTCGGCGGCATGCTCACCAACTTTAAGACGGTGCGTCAGTCGATCAAGCGCCTCGCCGATCTCACCGAGATGAAGGCGAACGGTTCGCTCGACAAGCGCGTCAAGAAAGAAGGCACGATGCTGCGTCGTGAGCTCGAGAAGCTCGAGCGCTCGCTCGGTGGCATCAAAAATATGGAGTCGCTCCCGGATGCGATCTTCGTGGTCGACGTCGGTCACGAGAACATCGCGATCCACGAAGCCAACAAGCTCGGGATTCCGGTGGTCGCGATCGTCGATACGAACTGCGCACCCGATGGCGTCGACTATGTCGTCCCGGGTAACGATGACGCCATGCGCGCCATCCTGCTCTACGCGGGTGGCATTGCCGATGCGATCCTTGAGGGTCGTTCGTCTGCACCGGCGCTGACGGTCTCGGGTGATGATGAG
>JBEAXT010000006.1:0-3385 GCA_041159695.1 Pseudomonadota bacterium | reverse complement strand
AGCATGAAAAGCTCAGTCGCCCTGGTTGATCAGGTCGCTGAACACATCATTTCCGGGGGCGGAAAGCGCCTGCGTCCGCTCATTGTTTTGCTTGCTGCGAGAGCGGGCGGATACCGCGGCGCGAGCCATATCGACGCGGCGGCGTTCATAGAATTCATCCACACCGCGACACTCTTGCACGATGACGTCGTCGACGGGTCTTCTCGCCGCAGAGGTCGGGCGACTGCAAACTCGGTGTATGGGAATCAAGCGAGCGTGCTCGTCGGCGATTTCGTCTACTCGCGTGCGTTCCAAATGATGGCGGCGATCGGCTCGCAGCGCGTCATGGAAATCATGTCCCAGGCGACGAACGTCATCGCCGAGGGTGAAGTGCTGCAATTGATGAATGCGGGCGACCCCGACACCACGCAGCAACGCTACCTCGAGGTGATCTATCGCAAGACCGCGAAGCTCTTCGAGGCCGGCACGGAGGTGGCCGCCGTAATCGCCGGCGCGAGCCCGAGTCAGCAACGCGCCCTCGCCGACTTCGGTCGGCACTTAGGCACGGCTTATCAGCTGATCGACGACGTACTCGATTACCAATCGAACCCTACCGAGCTTGGCAAAAACCTGGGCGACGATCTCGCCGAGGGCAAACCGACGCTACCCCTGATCCAGGCTTTGAAGAAAGCGTCAGATCCGAGCACTCGGTCTATCATCCGCGGGGCCATCGAAAACGGGGGTCTCGAGCAACTTGACGTGATCGTGGGCGCAATTGAATCAACCGGCGCTCTTGAGTACACTCGCGCCCTCGCTCAAGACGAGGCCGATCAGGCACTTACAGCCCTCCAAACGCTGCCCGAGTCGCCGTTCAAACAAGGTCTCGCATCGCTCGCACGGTTTGCCGTCGAACGCACTTCTTGAGCCCGGCCCCCGCGGGCCCGCCAGCATCGGGATGTAGCTCAGCCTGGTAGAGCACTACGTTCGGGACGTAGGAGTCGGAGGTTCAAATCCTCTCATCCCGACCATTTCTCACCAAAGAAAACAGTCGCTTACCGTGTTCAAACTCTTTTCCGAGTAGAACACTCGGGACTATTCTACTTTTCTACGACTTTTTTCTGAGCGTGGAGGTCGACGTGTCCTTCCGATTTCGTATTCGCCCTTTCGTCGATGCCGAACTGACATCTGCCGAACAGATGCGCTTGGCAGGCGATCATCGCGCGGAATTCCATCACCTCGAACGCGCTCATGTGCTGGGTCAAGCTTCAACCGTTGAGCATGTCAGAGTTCACGCCCTGATGTTTCTGTGGGCATTACGTCAGGGTCAACCGAGAGAACTTGTTGGGCAATCTTTCAGAATAATCGGCGCAGCGACTAAAACTATTTTCGGTCTCGTCCCAACGGGAAATACGGGTGGGAGTAACGTAAGCCCATTCAAAAGCATGGAGATCCCCACCGATCTGAGTCGTATTCTTGAGTCAGTGAGATGAAAAGCAAAGATCGGGAAAAGGTATCCATGAGCGACGAAGAACTGCGGGCACGCAATGCGTCGGCATACAACATCACCACCACGTTGTTCGTAGGCAGTCTCCTCGCAAGTCTGCCCTTTTATTACCTGCTCGGTGTCGATGACCAAGAACCCTGGCCTGCGATCACCAGCCTACTGCTGTCAGTCGTGCTACCCACGTCGTACATCATGCTCCGACAGCGCGCAGGCGGACCCACAATCGAGGAGTTCCTGCGTTATTGCGAACTGAAGGACGGTTTTTCGCGGAGAGCGCAACTCTGGATCTTCGCAGCGTGGGTTCTCTTCGTTTTTGTCGCAGTACCGATAGTGCTGATGATGAGTCTGACGTGAAAAGAGACAACACTGGACGAGCAATCTAAATCTGATTGCGTATCTCGTCAGCGCTCATCGGCCATCGTGATCATCTCGAGACCGATCTCGACGAACGTGGAGGTCAACGCCGCGAGTCACGCTGTACCATCCTGGCGACACCCCAGAATATCGCGACCAGGATAGCGAGACCGAACGGCCACACTACAACGGCAAGCGAAGACGTAGAGCTGTCGGCCCAGAACAGCGCCCGAACATTGATCCACCCTTGCGCAGCAAAAAAAATCACGCTCAGCACCACGAACAGTCGGCGCCTGCCTGTGTCATGCAAAGCAGCGATCGCTACCCCATACGGTATGTAGACACACGCACTCACGATGGCGATGGCAATAAGCCTCACGATCAAATCGAGAACGAAAGTATCGACGCCTTCGCGCAGCAGCACGGGTGCTTCGCGAATGAGGAAATAGAGAGCGATCGCAACGCAGAAAAAAGTCATCGCGACACCAAGGATCCGTATTGCGCGCACGGCGAAGTCGGGATCCCAGACCCAGTTCAGAAGGCGTCTTTGAAAGTGCTCAGCCACGAGCGACTACCTCCGCCCCCCCGCGGGAGCAGACACCGGCGGTTCAAAACCGCTCATTCCGATCAGTTCTCGTAGCCTTGGCAAATCGCTTGTGAGCAACATCTCAGCTTCGCGTCGAAGCATCATACTCATCTCCGCCGGATCCGCGATGACGACGCCCTCGTGCACATACGGATGACCGAGACGGGCCATGGCGGTCGCGACGCCCGCGGCGATGGCCCCGGCCTCGCATGCCCCCGTACTCCAGGCGCCGAGCGCGAGTAAGCGACGCCACCCGAGCTCGATGCCGCCTCCGGTTGAGGGTGACGCCAACGTGCTGAGATACGGCTCATCAAGCGCTCTCCGCAACAGACGCATGTTGAGCGCATGGACGGACGCAGGATCGGTGGACGCCGGAGAGTCCTTAAGCTGCTCCGACTCGGATAATCCCCCCTTGCGATCGCGGATCCAAACGTCGCGACGAAATCCGGAGGTGTCCGTCGACTTCGCACACCCCTTCGCCTGCGCGACGTAACGGAAACCCAGCGGCTCGAACGTCGCAGCAATATCGTCCTCGTCGAACAAGGCCCAGTCTCGATTGAAATACTCGTGGGCGAGATAGCTCTTAGCCTTGCCGCGAATTGTTCTGAGATGTTTTTCAAAAGTCGGATCATCCCGCGCTGGAGGAAGATCGCGAGCGACCACCTGTTGCGCAGCGATGAGAGCCGCCTCGATACGTTCGGTGAGCGGCCGTCCGGCCAGCGCAGGGCGAGCCGCCTCGGATACGAGAAAATCACGCAGCGGCAACACGGATGCCCAGCCTTGGCGCGTGTTGTACGAGAGATAAAGCACTCCGCCCGACCGGAGCTTTCGATCGATAAAATCTTTGATGACGCGGCGATTATCTTCGGAGATCCAACTCCAGACGCCATGCATCGCAATGAAATCGAAATTCGGCAGATCATCTCTCGAGCAAAATTCGACGAAAGTTTGATCAAAAACCT
>JBEAXT010000188.1:0-7475 GCA_041159695.1 Pseudomonadota bacterium | reverse complement strand
GCCGTCGCGCATGATCGAAATCTGCGAGACAGGCGCGAAAGACTTGCCGACTGGGGTGGCGTCGTCCGGCAGTAGTCTGAACACCGCCCAGTTCGGGCAGGGGTCGGGGACTAGGCTCATGTTGCCCCAGGGCAGAGCGATGCCGTTTCCCCGATACACGGCACGCAGATATCCGGGTGCGTAACCGTCAAAGAAATGCCAGTGACGATAAGGGGAGACGCTGGTCATGCGCCGCATCATCACCGCTTCGGTGATGCCGAGCTTTTCAGCTGAGGCGATTTCGTGTCTCTCTCTCACGAGAAACTGTCTGAATGGCTGCTTCGGGCAAAGGAGGGCGCCGGCGAAGGCGCTGCATTCGAAATCGCGCCAAGCGAGGAGCACGTCCCGCGGCGCCATGCCGCCAATGGGGCCGAGTGCGCCGGGTTCCTCATGGCTGATACCGGCTGCGCTATGTGGTGGAACGACCCCATCGCCGTTGTGCAGGATGCGGTGACCAATGAAAAAAGCCAGCGTGTATTTGAGCCGCGCCTCGTGCGATTGAAGATGTCGGTTGATGACGATGGTCGAGGGCGCCTCGAATCGAGCGCGCAGGACGGGCGCCGATTTTTTTCGTTGCTCCTCGTCGACCCATCGAATGACGAGCCCGACGTCCTTGACGATCTTGAGCACGTCGTCGAGCGAGAGCGGCATGCGGCGCCGCCCGACCGACTCTGCCGCGCGCTCGATATCCGGAAACTCGTTTTGACGCGACTCCTGCCACACGCGCACGAGCAGACGCGCGAATTGACGGCCACTGGTACCCGTTTGAGCGAGCAGCTCAGGAAGGGCGAGTTGGAGGAGATCTCGAGAGAACAAGAAGGCAGGTTCGAGCGGCATGGGATCTGCGGCACTCGTGCGCTGTCCCGGCGTGTTGTCCGGAGCGATGGATTCCGTCCGATCGAGAAACCACGCGGGCTCTTTTCCGAACACCGAGGCCAGCACACCCAGCATTTCGGACGAGGGCATGCGCTTACCGGTCTCGACCATGCTGAGGTAGCTAACGGACGGCGCGTGGTCGGTGCTGAGTTGCACGCAGCGGCTAGAGAGCTCCTCCAAGGTCAGGCCGTTCCGCTTTCGCAGCGTGCGCAGCTTGGAGCCCAAGAAATGACCTTGGCGGAGGAGTCCCGTCATGGGGTCTTCCCTGCGCGATACGAGTGAAATTCACAATGTGAAATTTCCATTGTGTAAATCCTCGCACTGTAGACCGTAAAGTTCAACGCTCAACGCGTAAGGAGTACGCAATGGGATCCGTGGACTTCGCAGCAGGGACGCCGCCGAGGCCGCCGGGTGAGGGCATTCTCACCCTGGAGGCGCTCGACTTTCTCGGTGAACTCGCCGAGCGCTTCGCCCCACGGGTCGAGCAACTTCTGAAGGCTCGAGAGCAGCGGCAGCAGCGTCTCGATGCGGGCGAGCTTCCCGACTTTCTCCCGGAGACGCGTTCGATTCGCGAGGGTGACTGGACGGTCGCCGCGATTCCAGCGGACCTACAGGACCGCCGCGTCGAGATCACCGGTCCCACCGATCGCAAGATGATCATCAACGCGCTGAACTCGGGCGCCAAAGTATTCATGGCGGACTGCGAGGATTCGCTGGCGCCCTCGTGGGACAACGTCATCGGTGGTCAGGCGAATCTCCGTGACGCAGTCCGCAGACAGATCGATTTTACGAGCCCGGAAGGTAAGGCGTACCGACTTGCCGATAAGACGGCCGTCCTCATCGTGCGTCCGCGCGGCTGGCACCTCTATGAAAAGCATCTGTTGCAAGCGGGCAAGCCGCTTCCGGGTGCGCTCGTGGATTTCGGGCTTTATCTCTTTCATAACCACGCCGAGCTCGCCGCGAGAGGTACGGGTCCGTATTTCTATCTTCCAAAAATGGAAGGGCACCGTGAAGCGCGTCTCTGGGCCGAGGTGTTCGATTTCTCCGAGCGTCGACTTGGTCTTACGCACGGAACCCTCAAATGTACCGTTTTGATCGAAACGATTCTTGCGGCGTTCGAGATGGATGAGATCCTTTTCGAACTGCGCGACTATATTGTTGGTCTCAATTGTGGTCGCTGGGACTACATCTTTAGCTTCATCAAAAAATTCGCTAAGCGTCCTGATTTCCTGTTGCCCGAGCGTCGCTTGGTGACGATGACCACTCACTTCATGCGCTCGTATTCACAGCTGTGTATCAAAACCTGCCATCGGCGCGGTGCTTTTGCCATGGGTGGCATGGCGGCACAAATTCCGATCAAGAACGATCCGATTGCCAACGAGGCGGCGATCTCGAAGGTTCGCGCTGACAAAGAGCGTGAGGCGGGCGACGGGCACGATGGCACCTGGGTTGCGCATCCGGGTCTCGTCCCGATCGCCATGGAAGTATTCGATCGGCTGATGCCGACGCCGAACCAGGTGCATCGTTTGCGAGAGGACGTCGTCGTAGGGGCAGTGGATCTGCTCAAAATTCCCGACGGACGTGTGACGGCGGAAGGGCTGCGCGAGAACGTCAGCGTATCGCTGCAGTACATGGCGGCATGGCTTTGCGGCAACGGCTGCGTACCCATCAACAATTTGATGGAAGATGCCGCCACCGCGGAAATTTCTCGGGCGCAGATCTGGCAGTGGATCCGTCATCCGGGAGGCGTGCTCGACGATGGCCGCAAGATCACGGCGGAGTTGTTCCGCGAGGTCTTGGCGGCAGAGTGTGCCGGTTTGCGGCAACGACTCGGCGAGGCAGCCTACGCGGCCGGACGGTTCGATGCAGCAGCGAGGCTGCTCGATGAGATCACGACCGCGAACGATTTTGCGACCTTTCTGACGTTGGCGGCCTACCGTCAACTGGATTGATTTTCGGATGGCTCAATTTTTTCGAGGACTCTCTCCATGCAACTGAAAACCGCTGAACAACTCGCCCGCGAATGGCAGGACAACCCCCGCTGGCGCGGTGTCATCCGTGGCTACAAGGCCGAGGACGTGGTCCGTCTTCGCGGCACCGTGCACATCGAGCACTCTCTCGCGCGTCTCGGCGCCGAGAAGCTGTGGCGCAATATGGCAGCAATGCCCTTCGTCAACGCGCTCGGCGCGCTCACGGGCAATCAAGCGATGCAACAGGTGCGTGCCGGGCTCAAGGCCATCTATCTGTCGGGTTGGCAGGTGGCTGGAGACGCCAATCTCGCCGGCGAGATGTATCCCGACCAGTCGCTCTACCCGGCGAACTCGGTCCCGCAGGTGGTTCGTCGCATCAACAATACTTTGCTTCGCGCTGATCAATTGCATCACTCCGAGGGGAACGACTCGATCGATTGGTTACAGCCGATCGTGGCCGATGCCGAGGCGGGATTCGGGGGTGTACTGAACGCGTTCGAGCTCATGAAAGGCATGATCGAGGCCGGCGCTGCCGGCGTGCACTTCGAGGATCAGCTCTCTTCGGCAAAGAAATGCGGACACATGGGCGGGAAGGTGCTCGTGCCCACGCAGGAGGCGGTGAACAAGTTGGTTGCCGCACGACTTGCCGCGGACGTTTGTGACGTGCCGACCATCTTGGTTGCGCGTACGGACGCAGAAAGCGCGAATTTGCTGACGGCGGACGTCGACGAGCGCGATCGTCCGTTCATCGACACCGCCAAAGGCCGTACGCCGGAAGGTTTCTTTTATGTGCGTGCTGGACTCGAGCAGGCGATCGCGCGTGGGCTCGCCTATGCTCCGTACGCGGATTTGCTCTGGTGCGAAACCGGTACGCCCGATCTTGAGGAGGCGAAGCACTTCGCCGAAGCCATTCACAAGAAGTTTCCGGGAAAACTACTCGCCTACAACTGCTCGCCGTCGTTCAATTGGAAGAAGAAGCTCGACGATGCGACGATCGCCAAGTTCCAAAGAGAGCTCGGCGCGATGGGCTACAAGTTCCAATTCATCACGCTCGCGGGTTTCCATGCGCTCAACTACTCGATGTTCACCCTGGCCAAGGGCTATCGGGAGTCGCAGATGACGGCTTACGTCGCGTTACAGCAGGCGGAGTTCGGCTCCGAGAAAGACGGCTACACCGCGACCAAGCACCAGCGGGAGGTCGGCGCCGGCTACTTCGACGACGTCACCCAAACGGTGACCGCCGGCCAATCGTCGGTCACGGCGATGAAGGGGTCGACCGAGGAAGAGCAGTTCGCCGTAGGCTGAGGCCGCTCGGGTACAATCCGCGGCCTTCGTTCGAGGGTCGCGGAGGTCTGCCTTGCTGTTCGATCCGACGTGTCGGCGTTGCCCGAGACTCGCGGCCTTCCGGGAGGACTCCGGAGTGCGCTTTCCGGGCTATCACGCCGCGCCGGTCCCCGCGTTCGGGGATGACGACCCGCGCTGGTTGATCGTAGGGCTAGCGCCCGGGATGCACGGGGCGAATCGGACCGGTCGACCGTTCACGGGTGATCATGCCGGCATCATGCTCTACCAGACCTTGCATGACCTCGGCGTGTCCTCGCGTGCGGAGTCCGAGTCGGCGAACGACGGATTACGCCTTCGTGGCGTACGCATCACCAACGCCGTGAAGTGTTTGCCACCCGAAAACAAACCCACACCCGCCGAGGCCCGCAGTTGTAATGCCTTTCTTCGCGCGGAGCTGGCGGCGCACTCGCGCTTGCAGGTCCTCGTCGCGCTCGGGCGGATCGCGCACGATGCGATCCTCGATGCATCAGGCGAGCGTCGCGGCGGGTATCGGTTCGCGCACGGTGCGGAGCATCGGTTACCGGATGGGCGCTGGGTCATCGATTCCTACCATTGCAGCCGTTACAACACGCAGACGAAACGACTGACTGCCGACATGTTTCGCAAAGTGCTCGCTCGCGCTCAACAGCTTTCGGGATCGTCATCGGGTTAGATGTCGTGAGCAGTCGTTTCGACGCCAAGGAATTCGTGGCGAGTTTGCCGAAACGGCCCGGCGTCTATCGGATGTTTGCCGCCGACGGCTCGTTGCTCTACGTGGGCAAGGCGAAAAACCTACGCGATCGCGTGGGCAGTTATTTCGTGCCGTCGAACGTGATGCCGAAGGTTCAGGCCCTGGTGGCGCAAATTGCCTCGATGGAGGTGACGGTTACGCGATCGGAAACCGAAGCGCTGTTGCTCGAGCACAATCTGATCAAGGCGCTGCATCCGAAGTACAACGTCGTGCTGCGCGACGACAAGAGCTTCCCGTATCTCTGGCTGTCTGCCGATCATGATTTCCCGCGTCTCTCGGTGTATCGCGGATCGCGCACGTTGCCGGGGCGATTTTTCGGGCCTTACCCGAATGCGGGAGCGGTGAGCGAGTCGTTGCATTATCTGCAGAAGATTTTTCGACTCCGCAACTGTCGTGACAGCTATTTCGCGCATCGCAGTCGTCCCTGCCTGCAGCATCAAATCGGTCGATGCTCGGCGCCGTGCGTCGAGCTCATCTCGAAGGGTGATTACGCGCGAGATGTCGATGCGGCCGTACAGGTGCTTGAAGGGCGTAACGACGAAGTGCAGAAGCAACTCGCGATGCGTATGGAGCAGGCGTCGGAACGCCTCGAGTTCGAGCGTGCCGCCGCGTTACGCGACCAGATTGCAGCGATCAAGGAGTTACAGGCGCAGCAAGTGGTCGCGGCCGACGACGAACGCGATGCGGATGTTTTCGCCATCGCCGGAGATCCGGGTGGCTACGCGATCAGCGTCATGCCCGTCCGCGGCGGGCGAAGTTTGGGGACGAGCAGTTTCTTTCCGAAAGCGATCTTCGCCGAGTCGGCCGAGGCGCTTTCGTCGTTCATGATGCAGTACTACGGCGAACAGTCGCCGCCGCCGAATATCTATACGAGCATCTTGCTCGAGGACGCCGACTCGGTCGCCGAAGCGCTCACCTCCGTTGCGGGTCAGGTGGTTCACGTGCGTCGCGCGCAGCGTGGCCTCGCAGCTCGATGGGTCGAGATGGCCGCGGAAAATGCCGCCAATGCACTGCGGATGCGACTCGCCCGTCGTGAGGGCTATGAGGCGTTACTCGGCGCGCTGGCAGAGGAGCTCGGCTTGCCGAAGGCGCCCGAGCGAATGGAGTGCTTCGACATCAGTCACACACAGGGCGAGGGGACGGTGGCCTCTTGCGTAGTCTTCAGCCGTGAGGGTCCGCTCAAGAGGGACTATCGACGATTCAACATCGAGGGGGTCACGCCGGGCGATGACTACGGCGCTTTGCGTGTCGCGATCGCCCGCCGTTACGCGCGGATCGCCGCGGGGGAGATCCCGCGTCCCGACCTGCTCGTGATCGACGGTGGGCCGGCGCAAATCGCGGGTGTGATCGAGGTGCTCTCAGCGTCGGGATTCGGCGATCAAGCGCTGATCGGCATCTCGAAAGGCCCTGATCGCAAGGCGGGACAAGAGCGGATCCATTTTCCGGGCGGTGCGCGACCGCCGCTCATTCCTGGGCCTCAGTCGGCTGCGCTCAAGGCGATCCAGCGGATCCGTGACGAGGCGCACCGATTTGCCATCACGGGTCATCGACGGCGTCGGGCCAAGCGGTTCAATGAATCCATACTGGAGACGGTACCGGGTCTCGGTCCGGCGAAGCGACGCGCCTTGCTTCAGCATTTTGGGGGACTGCAGGGCGTCTTGAAGGCGGGCCAGATGGATCTCGAGCGCGCGCCGGGCATCGGCCCCGCATTGGCGCAAAACCTTTATGATGCCTTGCATCCTGGCGGTTGACCGCCGCGCGACGCCCTAATCAATCTCATGTTGCTGACCGTCCCCAATGTGCTCACCTGGATGCGGATCTTCTCGATCCCCATCGTGGTGTTGCTCTTCTACATGCCTTTTCCGTGGTCCGATCCCGCGGCGGGCGCGTTGTTCGCGTTGGCCGGGATCACCGACAGTCTCGATGGATATTTCGCGCGCAAGTATGGTCAGACCTCTCGTCTTGGTGCGTTCCTCGATCCGGTTGCCGACAAGTTGATCGTTGCCGTCGCGCTCGTGTTGCTCGTGAGCAAAGACACGCGACTCATCGTCGTTCTGCCCGCGATCGTCATCATCGGGCGAGAGATCGCCATCTCTGCATTACGGGAGTGGATGGCCGAGATCGGTCAGCGCACCAAGGTCGCCGTTTCGCCGCTCGGCAAGATCAAAACGATCGTGCAGATTGTGGGGTTGTCGATGATGCTGATTCGGTGGGATGTCTGGATTCTGCCGACTTATCAGATCGGACTCGGATTGACCGTTATCGCGGCGGTGCTGACTCTGGTCTCTGCGGTCGACTACCTTCGTGCGGCATGGCCCGATCTCAAGGCTCAGTGAGGGGTAGCCCCCCAAACTTGACTTAACCGGGGTCGACACTACAATCTCCGCCCTCTGTGCCCGGGCGGGAATAGCTCAGTTGGTAGAGCACGACCTTGCCAAGGTCGGGGTCGCGAGTTCGAGTCTCGTTTCCCGCTCCATTTTCTTCATCCTTGTCGGCGCGGCTAGGTGGCAGAGTGG
>JBEAXT010000181.1:0-3122 GCA_041159695.1 Pseudomonadota bacterium | reverse complement strand
TTCTCACCCGCATCTCCGAGAACATCGGTGCAGCACTCTCCAAGGCCGGCATCGAAGCCGAAGTCGAGGCCCGTGAGAAACATCTCTACAGCATCTACCGAAAAATGCAGCGGAAGCGAACCTCGCTTTCCGAAATCGTAGACGTGTACGGCCTGCGCGTCATCGTCGAGTCCGTCGATCACTGCTACCGCGCACTCGGCGTGGTGCACGGTGCGTATCGGCCGATGCCCGGACGTTTCAAAGATTACATCGCGATCCCACGCGTCAACGGTTATCAATCCCTGCATACCACCCTGTTCGGGCCTAATGGCTTGCCCATCGAAGCGCAAATTCGTACGCGCGACATGCATCGCGTCTCAGAATCGGGGATCGCCGCCCACTGGAAATACAAATCGGGTGAGGCCTCCGCGGGGCACGAACAGGCCCGGGCGCGCGAGTGGTTGTCGAACCTGATCTCGATGCAGGAGGCGGGCTCTTCGGAGGAGTTTCTCGAGAGCGTTCGCCTCGATCTATTCCCCGACAAGGTTTACGTGTTCACGCCGAAGGGCAAAATTCTGCGCCTGCCACGGGGCGCGACCGTGGTCGATTTCGCCTACGCGGTGCACACGGACGTCGGCAATCGCTGTGTCGCCGCCAAGGTCGATCGCAGACTCGCGCCGCTGCGCACGCAGTTGCGGAATGGGCAAACGGTGGAAATCGTCACGGCTCCGGGTGCCATACCTAACCCCTCATGGGTCAACTTCGTCGTCACCGCCAAAGCTCGTGCGGCCATTCGGCAATACCTCAAAGGACTACGACGCTCCGAAGCGATCGAACTCGGCCAAAGATTGGTCAATCAATCCCTCGCGGAATTTGATCTCTCACTCACGGACATCAGCGAAACGGCCCTGTTGGCCACGGCGGGCGAGCTCGGCATGGTGGATGCGGATGAGCTCTTCGAAAAAGTAGGGATGGGTGAGCGCCTTGCGCCGCTCATCGCCCGTCGCCTCGGGCCTGCCGCACCTTCGTCGAACGCGTCGCAGGGCGGCGAAGCCGGCGAGAGCGCGCCAGCGCCACTTGCCATCGCAGGAACCGAGGGACTACTCGTCAGTTACGCGCGATGCTGTTTCCCCGTGCCGGGCGACCCGATTCTCGCCTACCTCTCGAGTGGGCGCGGCATCATCGTCCATCGCGAGGACTGCGCGAACGTGGACGACTACCGCAAGCATCCGGAGAAGTGGATCTCGGTCACCTGGGCGGAGCAGCCAGGTCGCATGTTCGGCTGCGAGCTGCGCGTCGAGGTTCAGAATCGAATGGGTGTTCTCGCAGCCGTGGCCTCAGCCATTGCAGGTACAGAGACCAACATCGATCACGTCGAACTGCAAGAGCGCGATACCGACACCTCGGTCCTCGTTTTCGAGGTCAGGGTTCGTGACCGCCAACATCTCGCCAGCGTGATGCGGGTCATCCGCCGCATGCCCGACGTCTTGCGACTCTCGCGTACACTTGCTGTCAAAACCCGCGACGAATGAGGTTGAAGAAATGACTCGACAGATCATCAATACGCCCGATGCGCCGCAAGCCATCGGCACCTACTCGCAAGCCGTGCGCGTCGGACCGACCGTTTATATTTCCGGTCAGATCCCGCTCGATCCCGCCACGGGCGAGCTCGTCAGCGGTGACATCGAGGCTGAAATCCGTCGTGTCTTCGACAATCTGTCTGCAGTCGCCAAGGCGGCAGGTGGATCGCTCAAGCATGCGGTTCGTGTCACCGTGTTCCTCACCGATCTCTCCAACTTCGCAAAAGTGAACGAAGTGATGGCGACCTACTTCCCGCAGCCTTGGCCAGCGCGTGCGGCCCTCGGTGTGTCGCAGCTACCAAAAGGCGCGAGAGTCGAGGTCGATTGCATCCTGCACCTTGACTGAACCGCGAGAACAACGCCCCGTCACGGCACTGCGTGGCGTCGGAGATGCGCTGGCCGCTCGCCTCGCCGTACTCGGCGTGACGACCGTCCAAGATCTTCTTTTCGTGCTGCCCACGAGATACGAAGATCGAACTCGGGTTCAACCGATCGGCTCTCTGCTCTCCGGTCACCGCGCGGTCGTCGAGGGGGAAGTACAACTGACCGAGGTCGTATTCCGTCGGCGCCGACAGATGCTCTGCCGCATCGCCGACGGTTCCGGGTTTCTCACGCTGCGTTTTTTTTATTTCTCCGGTGCACAACAGGAGGGGCTCGCGCGCGGCACACGCATCCGCTGCTTCGGCGAAGTCCGTCGAGGCCCGCTCGGTTTGGAAATGGTTCATCCCGAATATCGGCGAATCTTCGACGACCGTGCGCCACTCGAAGATTCCCTGACGCCGGTCTATCCCGCCACCGAAGGCGTCAGTCAGGGCCGCTTGCGGATGCTCATCAACCAGGCTTTGCGCGAACTCGATACGTCGGGCGTTCGCGACTGGTTACCGACCTCGATCATCGCTCCGCTCGGTCTGCCGCCGCTTCGCGATGCGCTGCGATATGTCCATCGTCCGCCCGTGGACGCGGCGCTCGACGAACTCGAGGCTGGCCGACATCCCGCTCAAAGGCGATTAGCCTTCGAGGAGCTGCTCACGCACCAGACCGTGATGCGGCGACTCCGCGAGGCCACCCGAACGGATCCGGCGTGGGCTCTCGATGATCCAAAGGGTCTCGAAACCCGGTTCATCGCCGCACTTCCCTACTCTTTAACGGCTGCGCAGCAACGCGCTCTTCAGGAGGTCGACGCCGACCTCGTCGGTGAGCGTCCGATGGTTCGTCTCGTTCAGGGCGACGTGGGCTGCGGAAAGACGGTGGTGGCCGCAGCAGCAGCCGCTCGCGCCGTGGGTAGCGGACGACAGGCTGCTCTCATGGCACCGACCGAGTTGCTCGCCGAACAGCATCAAAGAAATCTGGACGCCTGGTTTCGTCCGCTCGGGATAACGGTGGCGCTGGTGTCGGGTTCGCAGCCGGCACGCACGAGAAGGAGCGCCCTCGAGGCCGTCGCATCAGGCGATGTGCAGATCGTGGTGGGCACCCACGCTCTTTTTCAGGAAGGCATGCAGTTTCGCGATCTCGCGTTGGTGATCGTGGATGAACAACACCGCTTCGGTGTGCAGCAAAGAATGC
>JBEAXT010000164.1:0-3810 GCA_041159695.1 Pseudomonadota bacterium | reverse complement strand
CGGATGCCCTCCGCCCAATAGCGACGCGCAATGTCGAGAATCTCGCCGCGCGGAGCGCCGACGCAGGTGAGGTGCGGTGCACTGGTGAGCGAGGTTTCCGACTGGATACGCTTAACGAGCGCGTGCGTGCGATCGCGAGTCGAGCCGTCTGCGCCGTAGGTGACAGAAACAAAGCGCGGTGCAAGCGGCGCGAGACGCTGCACGGACTGCCACAACGTCGCTTCCATCGCCGCATCGGACGGCGGAAAAAATTCGAAGGACACACGTATCGGATCGACGGACATGGGAAGCTCCTGGAGCGGATTCGGCCGGGTTCAACCCCGGACGGCGGCAGACTGTGACGTAGTGGTGTTTGCGACGGATCGAGTCGAACGCACGCGGCCGCGAGCGACGAGCACATGGCGACCTTCAGCTTCGACGGGCGCGATCGAGAGGCAATCGATTCCGGACTCGGCGAGCACGGCTCGCAACCGCAGCGGTGGCGATCCCTGCTCTTCGAGCAAATCGTAGGGAATCACGCACCAGAGAACTCCGGACTCGCCGAGTCGAGCGCGGGCGCGCTGCAGCAAGGTCGGCAGTTGATCGACTTCGCGTAACTCCTCGGGAAGCGGCGCTTCGAGACACACTTCAAAGATTCCGCCGGTGCGCACCTCACCGCTCGTGAGTACGTCGGCCCGAAAGCCTTCGGCCTCGAGCCACGACAGCAAGACGTTTTTCTCGGGCTTCGACGCTGCGCGTAAAGTCACGCGCGGCGCCCCGCCGGCCGCCGAGAGGCGATCGTCGTCCTGAAGCAAGGTTTCCAGCACCTCGCGATGTTGACTGCGTACGAGCACTCGCGCCCCAACGATGTCGCGAGTGAATTCACTGCCGAGCGCGCCGCGCAGACTGCGTCCGAGGCGGCTCGTCACCACCCAATCGGCCGCCGAACCTCGCAGGCTCGCTCGCGCGCCGGCCTCGATGGCATGTAACCGCGCACGTGCCTCGCGCAAGGCCGCGTCATCGGGGGCCAATCGCGACAGCAACAATCCGAGAAGATCGGTCGAGAAACCCGCATCGGTCGCCGGCTGGTACTCCACCCGCTGTCCGCGACGTACCCGCCGCAACAACCCCGCTTGGGCGAGCTGTTTCAAATGGCGCGATACATTGGGCTCGCTGTCGGACGTGGCGGCAGCGAGCTCCGAGACACTGGTCGGCCGGTCGGCGCAGAGCCGAAGCAAGCGCAGGCGCGCGGAATCTGCGACCGCGCGCAGCGCCCGAGACATCGTTTCGGAATCTGCCCGAGTTTCGGAATTTCTCAACATTGCAATTATCCTACCCTCTAGACGATCGAAGTCACAAAAGTTACATTCGTAACAGTTTCGGGTGTAACTAAAGGGTTGACCATGAACGCGGTCTTGAAAGACGCCCCGCTCTCCAATCCGATGGGGCTCGATGGTTTCGAGTTCGTCGAGTTCGCCTCGCCCGAGTCCGACGCATTGGACCCCGTGCTTCGGCAGCTTGGCTTCGAGCCCGTCGCCCAGCACCGATCGAAAGACGTCACGCTCTACCGTCAGGGCGGGATCAACTTCATCGTCAACCGCGAAAAACGCAGCCAGGCTGGCTACTTCGCCGAGGAACACGGCCCGGGCGCCTGCGGTATGGCCTTCCGGGTGCAGAACGCCCAGAAGGCCTACGCCCGCGCCCTCGAACTCGGCGCCCAACCCGTCGATTTACCCACCGGCCCGATGGAGCTGCGTCTGCCGGCCATTCGCGCGATCGGCGGCGCAGCGCTCTACCTCATTGATCGTTATGCCGACGGCACGAGCATCTACGACATCGATTTCGAATGGCTGCCGGGCGTGGATCGTCATCCAGCCGGCGTCGGACTCCAGGTGATCGATCATCTCACTCACAACGTTTATCGGGGGCGAATGGCGCACTGGGCAGCCTTCTACGAGCGCCTGTTCAATTTCCGCGAGATTCGTCATTTCGACATCCACGGACAGCACACGGGACTGCAGTCGCGCGCGATGACCGCCCCGGATAACAAAATCCGTATTCCGCTTAATGAAGAAGGTGGCCAGGGAGGCGGGCAGATCGAGGAATACCTGCTGCGTTTCAATGGCGAAGGCATTCAACACATCGCGATGTCGACGGCAGATCTTTGTACAACGGTCGATGCATTACGCGCTCGCGGCGTTCCTCTCATGACGGCACCGCCCTCGACGTACTACGAGATGCTCGAGGAGCGACTCCCCGGACACGGTCAGCCCACCGCCGCCCTGCAGCAGCGCGGCATTCTGCTTGATGGGACGACGACCGGAGAGCGCAAGCTGTTGTTGCAGATTTTCTCCGAGTGTCTCGTGGGCCCGGTGTTCTTCGAGTTCATCCAGCGCAAGGGCGACGAAGGCTTTGGCGAAGGCAACTTCAAGGCGCTCTTCGAATCGCTCGAGCGTGACCAGATGCGACGCGGAGTCCTCAAGCGATGAGTCTCATCAAAAAAATCCACCATGTCGCGTACCGCTGCCGGGATGCGAAGGAGACGGTCGAGTTCTACCGTGACGTACTCGGCATGGCGTTCACCACCGCGTTTGCCGAGGACCGCGTGCCCTCGACGCACGAACCCGACCCCTATATGCACGTATTTCTCGATGCTGGTATGGGTAACGTGCTCGCATTCTTTGAACTACCGACCAAAGACCCCATGGGACGCGATCCGAATACGCCGAGCTGGGTACAGCACATCGCCTTCGAAGTTGCCGATCTCGCCACGCTCGAGAGCACTCGCCGAAAGTTGATCGAACGGGGTATCGAGGTCGTGGGCCCGACCGATCACGGCCTCTTCAAGTCGATTTATTTCTTTGATCCGAACGGACATCGTCTCGAGCTCACGGTGAACACCGGTACTGAGGAGCAAGAGCGTCGCGCCCGGGAGGTTGCCCCCGCGATGCTCGAAGAATGGAGTCGAACCAAGCGTGCGCCGAAACATGCGGCATGGCTGCACGCCGCGGAGTTCTCGACGCACGAGAAATCGGCATGAAGCTCGCTACCCTACGTGCCGACGACGTTCGCAATCGTGATGGTCGGCTCGCGGTCGTCTCCAAAGATCTCACACGTATGCTCTCCGCCGAGTCGGTTGCACCGACGCTGCAGGCCGCCCTCGACGACTGGGCGCGACTCGAAGGTCCGTTGCGTGCACTCGCTGCCCGCGTCGACTCGGGCGAAGGTCAACCGTTCGATCCGCGACGCTGTCTCTCGCCGCTGCCAAGAGCGTACCAATGGGCCGATGGCTCGGCGTACGTCAATCATGTCGAGCTCGTGCGCAAGGCACGCAACGCCCCGATGCCCGCGTCGTTCTGGACCGATCCGCTGATGTACCAGGGTGGTTCCGATACCTTCCTGTCGCCGACGGGAGCGATCCCGCTCGCCGACCCCTCTTGGGGTCTCGATTTTGAGGCCGAGGTCGCGGTGGTGACGGACGATGTGCCTCGCGGAGCGGCTCCTGCGGAGGCCGCAACGCGAATTCGTCTGCTGATGCTCGTCAATGATATCTCGCTGCGTAATCTCATTCCGGACGAGCTCGCCAAAGGTTTCGGCTTTTTTCAGTCCAAACCCTCGAGCGCCTTTTCGCCGGTTGCGGTGACGCCCGACGAACTCGGCCCGCATTGGCACGGCGGTCGCCTCCATCGACCTCTCGTCGTTGATTACAACGGCGAACCGTTCGGTCGCGCCGACGCCGGCGTCGACATGACGTTCGACTTCCCGACACTCATCGCCCATGCTGCAAAAACTCGTGCACTCGCCGCAGGTAGCATCATCGGCTCAGGTACC
>JBEAXT010000141.1:0-3140 GCA_041159695.1 Pseudomonadota bacterium | reverse complement strand
AAACTTTCGAAGGTCTTGCCGTCGACGCCGGCGCTGGTGATCGAGACCGTCGTGTCGCCCGGCGGCGGATCTTCGACGGTGTAGGTTTGCTCCGTAGCACCCGCTGGAATGGTGACCGAATCACCCGTCGATAAATTGACCACCATCGGACTGTCGAGTGGTTGATCGAGTCGAACAACGAAATACGCCGGGTCTCCGGGGTCGCGGTCGCCGTCGTTGGTGAAGATTCCGACGGTCACCGGATCGACATCATCAAGAATATCGGTGCTGACGATTGAGTCATCGAACGAGAGGCTCTCGAAGGCACCGGGGGAGCCGCTGTTGGCTTCGGCTACACTCGCAATGCTGTTGGTGATGGCATCGGTCTCGACCCACACGTCGTCACGGTTGACGGGCACAGGATCCGAACTCGCGCTGCTCGAGCCCGCCGGAATGACGATCACTTCACCGTTGGTCAGCGTCACCGTGACGTCGTTCGCAGCATTCACCAATGAGTCGTCGGAGACTTTTTCGATCCGCACCGTGTAGGTGATCGAGCCGCCATCTTCACTCGTCGAGGGGGTCGCCGAGAGACGAACGATGACCGGATCGATGGTGTCGGTGATGTTGACGACCGCCGGATCGGTGTCGACGATGACGGCCGCCATGATGGGCGCGGCGGGCACTGCCGAAGTGATCGATACGCTGATGGTGCCCGGGTCGATGTACACATCATCGCCCTGAGTTCCGTTGGTATAGATCACGCTGGACTCGCCTGCAGGAATCGTCACCGTAGCGCCGTTGCTCAGTGTGACGATCATGTCTTCACCGACCGGCATGCTGAGGCTCAAAGTAAACTCGGCGGGCGCGTTCTCGAGCACATCACCATTGGGCGAGATGCTGACGGTGACTTCCGGGAATTCAGCCGTACCGATCAGCTTTACGCTCGAGCCGGTCTCGCCGATGCTCGTCGCGCGGATGCCGAAGGTGGCGCCGTCCAGAAGTTCGGCGAGGTTCATGCCGCCCGTATTCGCGAGGGTGAACGTGGCCTTGGTGAAGTAATCCGCAGTGCCGGGCGAGCCGATTTCGACCCCGTAGTCGAATGAATAGCCTGTGCCATTCATGGTGTTGCTGCTGCTTCCCGCGCGCGTGACCGGGCCGCCGGGGGTTCCGACGTCCAGAAAGAAGCCACGCAAGTCGCCGGTGCCGGATTCGACCTGAATCCAGAATTGCACTCCGCCAGAGACGGCCTCGGCGTACACACCCACGACGAAGGGGGTGCCGTTGCTGCTCGATACCGTTCCAATCTTCACGCCGCCTGGGGTACCCATGTACGGGGACGCCGTGGCGGCGGACTCTGAAAAGTTTTTTCGACCCATGCCCCCGGACTGGGACTCGGACTTGATCTGCTTACTCATGCTGCTACCTCGTTTTCGGCTTTCGCCGGTGAAGGGGTTCCCGTGATCTCGAACCCGACCGCAACAGAATCTCAGGAACGCAGCGATTTCCTGAGTGGGGTAGGACACCGATCCGATCAATTTTTTCTCAATGATTTCATGGAGTTGTGCGACAACAAACCGACATGACGAGAGAAGAGTTATTGGTCTAAACGCGAATGATTGTTATTTGCATAAGCTTCTTGTAGTGTTTGCTCAGGACATTTCTGAGGGGTTAAGGGTGAAAGGTTCGGATTTCATTCGTAGCGGTGCTTGCCTCGGCTTGGCGGTGCTGAGCGCCGCCTCGTTGGCTCAAGGTGGCGCGTTGGAGCGAGAGGCCGAGGCGGGAAGCAGCTCCCTGCCCACGATCGTCGTCATCGGCTCCTCCGGAGAAGACCGCCAGCGCCAACCGGCTGCCAATACGGTGATCACCTCCGAGGAACTGCGCCTTCAGCAACCGCGCTCCACCGAGGACGCGCTACGCAACGTCCCGGGCGTGTCGATCAAGCCCGAAGAAGAGACCGCCATCGTCGCCAATATCGGCATCCGGGGCCTGAGCTCCGCCGATTACAAAACCCTCATTCTCGAAGACGGCGTGCCCGTGGCGCCGGGCCTCTTCGTGGGCAATGGCCGGTACTACAACCCTCGAATCGAGCGCATGGATAGCATCGAGGTACTGAGGGGCGCCGGGTCTCTCCGATTCGGCCCGAGCACGATCGGCGGTGTCATCAATTACCGGACCAAAACTCCGGAGCCCGGCGTCCGAACCGAGCTACGGGCGGGGTCTTTCAACACCCGAGAATGGAGCATCGAGGCTGGCATGGAATCGGGCTCGGGTGACTCGACCTTCGGACTCGTTGCGAGCCGCGCCGAAAGCGACGGCTTCATGGACAAGGGTTATCGCATGCGCGATGTCATGCTCAAAGCCGGAACCGAGCTCGCTGCGAACCAACGGATCGGCTTCAAATACACGGATTACCAAAACGACGCGAATATCTCCTACCGCGGGATTTTCGTGGCGGAGTATCAGGCAGGGATCGATCGTAACCCTGCACCGGATGATTGGTTTTTGACGGGTCGGCGCTCGGTGGATCTGAGTCACGAATGGACGATCTCCGATCGCGCTCGACTGCATACCCTCGTATTCGGAAGCGACATGCATCGTGACTATTGGCGCTTCGCCACCCACAACAGCGCTTCGGCTGCCGCGAGCCGCTGGATTTATACCGACAACCTGAATGGGAACAATCGAAGCTTCGAGCGTGAAGGCGTGGATAGTCGACTGACCCTAGGGTACAAACTCTTCGGCTTCGATAACGACGCAGAGATCGGTCTTCGTTACATGTCTGAGCGCATGCGAGACGTAACGGTCGCTGCGAACCGTTCGACTCCACGAAGTGGGGTCGTCAATAGAGAAGTGATCGACTCTGCCGAGAGCTGGTCGTTGCATCTGCAGAACCGTTTTTCTTTGACAGATCGATTTGCGATCACGGCTGGCCTGCGTGCAGAGTTCTATGAGCAGCGACGTAAGGACCTCCGAAGAGCAGCGTCCTTGGGTAATCAGGCGACGACCGATAATACTGAATGGCTTCCGGGTCTCGGCATGACCTGGCGTTTGTCTGAAGAGGTTCAGCTCTTCGCTAACACCTATAAGGCCTTTTCTCCGGCATTGAACGGCGATGCGTTAAACGGACTCGAAGATCAGGAATTGCAGGCGGAATACTC
>JBEAXT010000138.1:0-10452 GCA_041159695.1 Pseudomonadota bacterium | reverse complement strand
CTGCGTCTGCCGTCCGAGCCCGTATGGCTCGATCAGGTTCATGGAAACGACGTCCTCGAGGTCGACGCGCGCTCGCGCCCAACCCCTGACTCGCGGCCCCGTGCCGATGCCCTCGTGACCCGCGCCCCCGGCGTCGTGCTCGCTATCCAGGTGGCCGATTGCTTACCGGTCCTGTTCTCGAGTCGCGACGGGCGCGTAATCGGCGCCGCCCACGCCGGCTGGCGCGGTCTCGCAGCCGGGGTGCTGGAGGCGACGGTCACCGCGATGGGGGTCCCGCCCGCCGAGATCGTGGCCTGGCTCGGGCCGTCCATCGGTCCGGCGCATTTCGAGGTGGGGGACGAGGTACGAGCGGCGTTTCTCGCGGGTCAGGCGGATGCGGAGCGGGCGTTCTCCCCGAACCCCAGGGGCCGGTGGCAGTGCGACCTGCCCGCGCTCGCACGGCAGCGCCTGACGGCTCTCGGGCTCGGTTCGGTCGCGGGCGGGTCGTGGTGCACGGCCGCTGATCCGGTCCGGTTCTTCTCTCATCGGCGGGACCAGCGAACGGGGCGGATGGCGGCGTTGATATGGTGTTAGAATATAACACTTCATGGACACCCTCCCGGCGATCCTCCTATTCACCGCACTCGGTGGGCTGCTTTCGGCCCTGATCGCTGGCGTCTTCCTGCTGCTCCCCGCCGAGCGCAGAGACCGGTTCATGCCCCACAGCGTGAGTTTCGCGACCGGGACGCTGCTCGCCACGGCGCTGCTCGCGCTCATTCCCCACGCGATGGCGGGCGCCGGGCCGTTTCGGGTCCACGGTGTCGGCGTCGCGTTGCTTTGTGGTATCGCGCTTTTCTTTGTACTCGAGAAATTTCTCCTCTGGCGCCACTGTCATACCGAGGCCGTAGAGACCGCTCACACCCACGAACACCACCGTCGAGAGGCCTCGGGGTGGCTCACCATGGTGGGTGACGGCCTGCACAATTTTATTGATGGCGTGCTGATCGCCGCGGCATTTTTGACGGACTTTCACCTGGGCATCGTGACGGCCTTCGCGATCATGGCGCACGAGATTCCCCAAGAAGTGGGCAACTTTGCGGTGCTGCTGCACGGTGGATTCAGTCGGTCCCGGGCGTTCGCCTGGAACCTGCTGTCAGGCCTGACGGCCGTGCTCGGCGGCCTCGTCGGCTGGTGGGCGCTGCGCGATGCGATGGCCTTGCTGCCCTATGCGTTGGCGGTCGCGGCGGCGAGTCTGTTGTACGTGGCCGTCGCCGATCTCATTCCCGGTCTGCACAAACGTACCGACCTGCGCGCCAGTACCCTCCAGGTGCTCTGGATCGGGGTGGGCGTCGCCGTGGTCATACTCGCCGAGTCGCAACTGCACTGATTCGGTCTCATGGCGGTCCGCCGCACCCTTGAAAGCCCTGCCGATGCCCTAACTTAGACGGGTATCGATATCGCCTCGCGAGGGCAGCCCACATGCGCCAGGACAAGCTGACCGAAAAATTCCGCCAAGGCCTCGGGGAGGCCCAGTCTCTCGCGCTCGGGCGTGACCATCAAATCATTGAGCCCGTGCACGTGCTGCTCGCGCTGCTCGATCAGCAGGGCGGCACCGTCCGTCCGTTACTCGCGAAGGCCAGCGGCAATGCGCAGCGACTGCGCGGGGATCTGCTCGCTGCGCTTGACCGTCTGCCCAAAGTCGAGGGTACGCCGGGAGAGATCCACATCTCGAACGATTTGCAGCGTCTGCTCAATGTCACCGACAAGCTGGCGCAGGGCAAGGGTGACCAGTTCATCTCGAGTGAGCTCTTCGTACTCGCGGCATTCGAGGATCGCGTACTACTCGCGAAACTTTTGAAGGACGCCGGATTCTCGAAGGCCGCTGTCGACAAGGCGATCGACGAAATTCGTGGCGGCGAGAAAGTGCAGGATGCCAATGCGGAAGAGGGTCGGCAGGCGCTCGAAAAGTTCACTATCGATCTCACCAAGCGAGCGAGCGACGGCAAGCTCGATCCGGTGATCGGTCGCGACGATGAAATCCGCCGCACCATCCAGGTTTTGCAGCGTCGTACCAAAAATAATCCGGTGCTCATCGGCGAGCCCGGTGTCGGTAAGACTGCGATCGTCGAGGGTCTCGCGCAGCGCATCATCAATGGCGAGGTACCCGAGAGTCTGCGCAATAAGCGCATTCTGGCGCTCGACATGGGTGCGCTCATCGCCGGTGCAAAATTTCGCGGCGAGTTCGAGGAGCGTCTCAAGGGCGTGCTCAACGATTTGGCCAAACAGGAAGGTCAGGTCATTCTGTTCATCGACGAGCTGCACACCATGGTCGGTGCCGGCAAGGCCGAGGGGGCCATGGATGCCGGCAACATGTTGAAGCCGGCGCTCGCGCGCGGCGAGTTGCATTGCGTCGGCGCGACGACACTCGACGAATACCGCAAGTACATCGAAAAGGACGCGGCGCTCGAGCGACGATTCCAGAAGGTGTTGGTGGACGAGCCGTCGGTCGAGGACACCATCGCGATCCTGCGTGGTTTGCAGGAGCGCTACGAGGTTCATCACGGCGTCGACATCACCGATCCGGCGATCGTGGCAGCGGCGACGCTGTCGCATCGCTACATTGCGGATCGTCAGCTGCCCGATAAGGCGATCGATCTCATCGACGAGGCAGCAGCGCGCATTCGCATGGAGATCGATTCGAAGCCCGAGGCGCTCGACAAGCTCGAGCGGCGCATCATCCAGCTCAAGATCGAGCAGGTCGCGCTGCAAAAGGAAAAAGACGAGGCCACGCGCAAGCGGCTCGCAGCGCTAGAAGATAACCTTGCGCAGCTCGAACGCGAGTACGCGGATCTCGAGGAGGTCTGGAAGGCCGAGAAAGCGACACTCCAAGGCGCCTCCGGCATCAAAGAAGAACTCGAAAAAGTACGCAACGAGCTCGATGCGGCCCGTCGTCGCAGCGATCTCGCGCGCATGGCGGAACTGCAATACGGACGCATCCCTGAGCTCGAGAAGAAGCTCGCAGCCGCACAGGCGGCCGAGGGGCAGGCGACACAACTCGTACGTAACAAGGTGACGGATGAGGAAATCGCCGAGGTGGTCTCGAAGTGGACCGGCATCCCGGTATCCAAGATGCTCGAAGGCGAGAAGGAAAAGTTGCTGCGCATGGAAGAGGCGCTGTCGCGTCGCGTCGTCGGCCAGGACGAGGGCGTACGCATCGTCTCCAATGCCATTCGACGTTCGCGGGCGGGGCTTTCCGATCCGCGTCGTCCGAACGGATCGTTCTTGTTCCTCGGGCCAACGGGCGTCGGCAAGACCGAGCTCTGCAAAGCGCTTGCGGAATTTTTGTTCGATACCGAAGAGTCGATGGTGCGTATCGACATGTCCGAATTCATGGAGAAACACTCGGTCGCGCGTCTGATTGGCGCGCCCCCGGGGTACGTCGGCTACGAAGAGGGCGGTTACTTGACCGAGGCCGTGCGTCGACGCCCTTATGCCGTGATCCTGCTCGATGAAGTCGAGAAGGCGCATCCCGACGTCTTCAATGTTTTACTGCAAGTGCTCGATGACGGACGACTCACCGATGGTCAGGGCCGCACCGTCGATTTCCGCAACACGGTCGTCATCATGACCTCGAACCTCGGTTCGCAGGTGATCCAGGAATACGCAGGCGAGAAAAACTACGTGCGTATGAAAAGCGCCGTACTCGAGATCGTGCAGCAGAACTTTCGTCCCGAGTTCGTCAATCGGATCGACGACATCGTCGTGTTCCACCCGCTCGGTACGGAGCAGATTCGCACCATCGTCGACATCCAGCTCGGCCAATTACGCAAGCGACTCATCGAGCGTGGGCTCGATCTCGCGCTCGATGACAAGGCCCGCGACCTACTCGGCGAAGCGGGCTTCGATCCGGTGTATGGCGCTCGTCCGCTCAAGCGCGCGATCCAGCAGCAGATCGAAAACCCGCTCGCGCAGCAGCTTCTGCAAGGTCGCTACTCACCGGGGGATCGTATCCACGTCGGCGTGGGGGAGGACGGCCGGCTGAGTTTCGGTAAGGCCGCATGATCGATTGCTGATTCGCCGAGCCGCTATACTCTTGAGTCATGCCGTTCTACGAATACGAGTGCCGGTCCTGCGGTGTGCAAACCGAGGTCCTGCAAAAAATTTCCGATAAGCCGCTGCGCAAGTGCGAGGCCTGCGGCAAGAGCGCGCTCGTCAAACTCGTCTCGGCGCCGATCTTTCGACTGAAGGGCGGCGGGTGGTACGAGACCGACTTCAAGTCCGAGCAAGACCGCAAGCGTAATTTGGCGGGAGACGGCGACGAGAAGCCGAAGTCCGAGTCGAAAGACGCTGAGACGCCTAAGGCTGACACGACGAAGTCCGACGCTTCAAAGCCCGAGGCATCGAAGACCGAGAGCACAAAATCGGAGAGTTCGAAGACGGCGGCGGCCAAGCCGACGTCCACCAAGGCGGCGCGCGGCAAAGCGCCCGCGAAAACCGCTCGCGCCAAACCTCGCAAGGCGAAGTGATGACCTCCGCGCTGTCCCGGCTCCTCGAGAGTGAGCGGGACGCGTTCGTCGCGAGTCGACCCCGCTCGCGCGATCTCGCTGAGCGTTCGCGTGCGCATTGGCTTTCGGGCGTGCCCATGCACTGGATGGCCGATTGGGGCACGCCGTATCCGCTCTTCGTCGCGCAGGCCGAGGGGGTGACGCTCACCGACGTCGATGGCCTGCAGTACACCGACTTCTGTCTCGGCGATACCGGCTCGATGTTCGGTCATTCGCCGCCGGCAGTCTCCCGCGCGATTTCGCATCAGGCCGCGCGCGGACTCACCTGCATGCTGCCCGACGAGCGTGTCGCCGCAGTGGGTTCGAGGCTTGCTCAAAGATTCGGCTTACCGTTCTGGCAGGTCATGCAGACGGCTACCGATGCCAATCGTGCCGCCCTGCGTTGGGCGCGTGCACTCACGGGTCGCCGGAAGATTCTCGTCTTTCAAGGCTGCTATCACGGCACCGTCGACGAGACGATGGTTCGGCTACGCCAGGGGCGCACGGTGCCCCGCGAGGGTGCGATCGGCCCGGCGCTCGATTATTCGCAGGCGACTGTAGCGGTCGAGTTCAATGATCTCGATGCGCTCGAGCGTGCCCTACGCGAGCACGAGATCGCCGCAGTGATCGCCGAGCCCGTGATGACCAACATCGGCATGGTCTTGCCCGCGCCCGGCTATCTCGCTGCGCTACAAACTCTTTGTCGTCGCCATGAGGCGCTCCTCGTCATCGACGAAACGCATACGCTGTCCTCAGGTCCCGGCGGCTATGCAGGGTTGCATGCTCTGGCCCCGGACTTCTGGGTATGCGGTAAGGCGATCGCTGGCGGGCTGCCTTGTGCCGTACTTGGGTTTTCGGCGGACGTCGAAGCGCGTATGCAGCGCGTCTTGGCCTCACGGTCGGGCGGTCACTCGGGCATGGGCACGACACTTGCGGCCAATCCGCTCGCCTTTGCTGCGCTCGAGGCTGCGCTTGAGCATCTGCACAGCGAGTCAACACATGCCTCGATGCAGGCGGCTGCGACCGTCCTCGGGCAGGGCCTGCTCAAATTATTCCAGGCGCGCGACCTCAACTGGCATGTGTCGCGGGTGGGGGCGCGTCTCGAATTCGGTTTCGGGCCGGCGCCTCGCAATGGCAGCGAGGCCGAGGCGGCGATGCGTCCCGAGCTCGAGCACGCGTTGCACCTTTGGTTGCTCAACCGCGGCCTGCTCGTCACGCCGTTCCACAACATGATGCTGACCGCGCCGATGTTGCAGCATTCGTCCATCGAGATGCTCTGTCGATCGATCGGGGATTTCCTCGATGCGGTCGGTCGGGAGACACTACGACCATGAGCATCGAATTCGAAGATTTTCTCGCGCGGCATCCCGAGATCGAGGCGGTACAGCTCTTCATCACCGACCCGTCGGGCGTGGCGCGGGGCAAGACGGCGAGCGTGGGTGAGCTCGAGCGGCTCTACCGTCACGGCAGACCCGTCGCCGGATCAATCCTCGGGCTCGACATTACCGGCACCGACGTCGATGCCACGGGTCTCGTGTGGGACACGGGCGATGCCGATCTTCTTTGCCGTCCTGTTCCCGGTACGCTCGCCTGTGCGCCATGGCTCGCACGACCGACGGCACAGGTCATGCTGTCGATGTACTCGCTGCAGGGCGAGCCCGCACCGGCGGATCCGCGCCATGTGCTCGCTCGAACCATCGCCCGGCTGCAGGGTCGGGGCTTGCGTCCGGTACTCGCGGTTGAGCTCGAGTTTTACGTGCTGCGCGAAAACGAGACGCCATCGCCGAACCCCGCAGGATCGATCGCGCGCGATTCAGGGCGTATCGAGGCGTACAGCCTCGCACGACTCGAGGAGCTCGCGCCGGTGTTCGACGAGGTCTACGCGGCAGCCCGAGCTCAAGGTATTCCCGCCGAAACCTTGATGTCCGAGTACGCGCCGGGTCAATTCGAGATCACGCTGACGCATCGTGACGATGCGATGCGCGCCGTCGATGAGGCGGTCTTGCTGAAGCGTCTATTGCGAGGGGTCGCGGCCCGTCACGGATTACTCGTTACCTTCATGGCCAAGCCCTTCGTCGACCTTGCGGGCAGCGGCATGCATCTGCACGTCAGTCTTGCAGACCGTGCGGGTCAAAATATGTTCGCCTCGGAGAATCCTGAAGGGACGCCGCTGCTTCGGCATGCCATCGGGGGTCTCAAAGCGACGATGGCCGAGAGTCTTCTCGTGTTTGCGCCGAACGGAAATTCGTATCGACGCTTCCGAAGTCAAAGTTATGCGCCGGTCGCGGCGAGCTGGGGCGTCAATAATCGTTCGGTTTCGCTGCGCATTCCGGTCGGACCGCCGAGCTCGCGTCATGTCGAGCATCGCATCGCGGGCGCCGATGCCAATCCGTACTTGGCCGCGGCCACCGTACTCGCAGGTCTCGAGCAGGGGATCGATCAAAAACTCGATCCCGGTCCGCCGGTGACCGGTAATGGCTACGGGCAGAACGCCGGTCCGCGCGAGTTGCCCCAGACCTGGCAAGAGGCCATCGATCGGGCGGCGGGGTCCCGATTCCTGCGGGAGACGCTCGGGGAGGGCTTCTTGAAGGTGTTTTTGGCGATCAAGCGCCAGGAGTGCGACCGGTTCTCCGCCGAGGTGACCGAACTCGATCGCGCGTGGTATCTCAAGTCCTAGAAACTGAGTTTCCAGTGGCGGCAGGGCGGCCGACTTTGTAACATCCCCGCCCCTTATGCGCACACATTACTGCGGGCACGTCAACGAAACCCTCATCGGCAGCACGGTCACCGTCGCAGGCTGGGTCCACCGTCGTCGCGACCATGGCGGCGTCATCTTCGTCGATCTGCGCGACCGCGAAGGCTTGGTGCAGATCGTGTGTGACCCGGATGCCGCCGAGGTGTTCGCCGAGGCCGAGAAGTTGCGCAACGAATTCGTGGTCAGTATCACGGGCCTCGTTCGCGCGCGCCCCGAAGGTACGACCAACGCCAACCTCGCTTCGGGCAAGATCGAAATGCTCGCCCGTCGCATCGAGTTGTTGAACCGATCGGAGCCCTTGCCCTTCCAGCTCGACGAAAACGTCTCGGAAGAGGTTCGCCTCAAATATCGATACCTCGATCTGCGTCGCGACGAGATGAGTCGGCGGCTTCGGCAGCGTCATCAGATCACGCGGGCGATGCGTCAGTATCTCGACGATGCCGGCTTCTGTGACATCGAAACGCCGATGCTCACGAAGGCGACGCCCGAAGGGGCGCGCGACTACCTCGTGCCGTCGCGCACGCATCCCGGAAAATTCTTTGCACTGCCGCAGTCGCCACAGATCTTCAAGCAGCTGCTGATGGTCTCGGGCTTCGACCGCTACTATCAGATCGTTCGTTGTTTCCGCGACGAAGATCTGCGCGCCGATCGTCAGCCCGACTTCACACAGCTCGATATCGAGACCTCGTTCCTCGGCCAGGACGAAATCATGTCGATCATGGAAGGGCTGATCCGCCACATCTTCAAGAGCGTCGCGGGTATCGAACTGCCGAATCCGTTTCCGCGTATGACCTATGCCGAGGCCATGCGCCGCTATGCCAGCGACAAGCCCGACCTGCGCATTCCGCTCGAGCTCGTCGACGTCGCCGATCTCGTCGCCTCCTGCGACTTCAAAGTGTTCGCAGGGCCAGCTAAAGATCCCAACGGTCGCGTGGTCGCGCTGCGCGTCCCGGGCGGTGGCAAGCTCACGCGAAAGGAAATCGACGATTACACCGCGTATGTCGCGCGTTATGGCGCTAAGGGCCTCGCGTACATCAAGGTCAACGAACGTGCGAAGGGTCGCGATGGGCTGCAGTCGCCGATCATCAAATTTCTCGAAGATGCGGCTGTCGCGGGCATCCTCGAGCGCACGGGGGCAGTCGACAACGATCTGGTTTTCTTTGGTGCGGATTCCGCGAAAGTCGTCAACGACGCGCTGGGTGCGCTGCGCCTGAAGGTCGGACACGACCTCGGGCTCGTGCAGGGCGCGTGGGCGCCGCTCTGGGTCGTCGATTTCCCGATGTTCGAGTACGACGCAGACGAAAACCGCTGGAGTGCGATGCATCATCCGTTCACGTCACCGAAAAATCTCGACCCCGAGGCGCTACGCGCCGATCCGGGCAAGGCGCTTGCGAAAGCCTACGATATGGTGCTCAACGGCTCCGAGATTGGGGGCGGCTCGGTGCGTATTCATCGCCAGGATCTGCAATCCACCGTCTTCGATCTGCTCGGCATCGATGCCGAAGAGGCGAGACGAAAGTTCGGCTTCCTCCTCGATGCGCTCAAGTACGGCGCGCCGCCGCATGGTGGTATCGCATTCGGTCTCGACCGACTGGCGATGCTGATGTCCGGTGCCGACAGCATCCGTGACGTCATCGCATTCCCGAAAACGCAGACAGCAGCCTGCCCGCTCACCGACGCGCCGACTGAGGTCTCCGAGAAGCAACTGCGCGAGTTGCACATTCGCGTACGCCAAGCGCCGACGCCCGCGAGCTGAGGGCATGAGCGCAGCGACCGAGATCAACTCGGCAGTAGTTTCTTGAGCTCGTAGAGCTTTTGCAGCGCATCGCGCGGCGTCAGTGAGTCGGGATCGAGCGTCGCGAGCGCAGCGTGAAGTGATGCGTACTCGTCGCTGGTCGAAGCCGCCGAATCCATCGTGCTCGTATTGCGGTCGATCGGCGAGTCGAGCTCGAGAGTCGCTTGAGGGCCCGACTTATTTCGCGCTTCCGCCTCCAGCGCGCCGAGATAACGCCTCGCGTCGGCGAGTACTTCGCGTGGGATTCCCGCAAGCTTCGCGACGGCGAGCCCGTAACTTTTGCTCGCAGGGCCAGGCTTCACGGCATGCATGAAGACGATACCTTGGCGATGTTCGGTCGCATCGAGATGCACGTTGAGCACGCCCGGCAGCTCGGCTGCGAGCGCCGTCAGTTCAAAATAATGCGTTGCGAACAGCGTGAATGCGCCGATCTTGGTGGCGAGATGACGCGCGGTCGCCCAAGCGAGCGATAGTCCATCGAACGTACTTGTGCCGCGACCGATCTCGTCCATCAGCACGAGGCTGCGCGTAGAGGCGTTGTGCAAAATATTCGCCGCTTCGGTCATTTCGACCATGAAGGTCGAACGACCTCCAGCGAGATCATCCCCGGCGCCGATGCGCGTGAAGATCCGATCGATCGGACCGATGGTCGCGGAGTCCGCTGGTACGTAGCTACCGATATGCGTAAGCAGCGTAATCAGCGCCACCTGACGCATATAGGTGCTCTTGCCGCCCATGTTGGGTCCGGTGATGACGAGCATCCGAGTGCCCGCATCGAGCGCGATATCGTTGGGCACGAACGGTTCGGCGAGGAAGCGCTCTACGACCGGATGCCGACCGCCCGTGATGCGTAGCGCCGGTTGACCGGTGAGCGTGGGCGCCGTCCAGCGGAGCGCGACCGCGCGCTCTGCAAGCGCGCCGAGCGCATCGAGCTCGGCGAGGGCGCTGGCCGTCTCCTGGAGCGATGCGAGACGGCGACAGAGATCATCGAGTAGCGCGTCGTACAGCGCCTTCTCGCGCGCAAGCGATTTCTCGCGTGCGCCGAGCACCTTGTCCTCGAAGCTCTTGAGCTCCGGCGTGATGAAGCGCTCGGCATTTTTGACGGTTTGCCGACGCAGATAGTCGATCGGGACGCTCTCGGCCTGACTGCGCGGGATCTCTATGAAGAAACCCTGGACGCGGTTGTACCCGAGCTTGAGCTGCGCGAGACCCGTGCGCTCGCGCTCCCGATTCTCGAGTTCGAGCAGATAGGCATCGGTGTCGGTAGAGATTCGGCGCAGCTCATCGAGCTCGGCGTCGTAGCCGGTGGCGATCACATCGCCATCGCGAAGCATGGCTGAAGGTTCTTCGGCGATCGCGCGCTGCAACAGATCGGCATC
>JBEAXT010000136.1:0-3089 GCA_041159695.1 Pseudomonadota bacterium | reverse complement strand
GCGGACAGCCGCTCGGCAAAGGTGGGGAAGCGGCGGTTTGTCTGCCGTTGATGGCAGCGAATTCATCGAGACTCGACTCTGAGCTTCAGGCGTTGCTTGCGCTATCGCCCGACGTGATCGAGTGGCGGGTCGATCACTTCGCGGCGGACACCATCGATTCAGTGATGGTCGCCGCGTCGCGATTGCGAGGTCATGCAGGAGAGACGCCGCTGATTTTCACGTTGCGCTCCGCGGCCGAGGGTGGCGCGAAGTTCTCGCTCGATACCCGCGACTCTGTCCAGTTACTGATCCGGGCGGCCGAGTCCAGATGCTTTGAGTTCATCGATGTCGAGCTGTCGCTCCCTTCAGATGTGGCTCAAAAAATCATCGATACCGCACATCAGAATGGCGTGCAGGTGATCGGTTCCTCACACCATTTCTCCGAAACGCCGTCGGAGGAGGTCATCGTCGCAACGTTATCGAACGCGGAGAAGGCGGGCGCCGATGTCGCCAAGGTTGCGGTGATGCCGAAAGTCATCTCCGACGTGGTGACGTTGCTTGCAGCGACGGAGCGGGCGTCACGTGAGCTGCGTATTCCGCTCATCACCATGGCCATGGGGTCGCTCGGCGTCGTAACCCGAGTGTTCGGCGGCATGTTCGGCTCCGCGCTCACGTTCGCTGCGGGAACGAAAACGTCGGCCCCGGGTCAGTTGCCCATCGAAACGCTAAGAGAAATTCTCGACGCAGCGCGCTCGAAAAGAACGGACTGATCGATCTTCGTCAGTTCGAGAAGTAAACGAACTCTTCTTCAGGTTTTACGGGATCTTCGAGCGATCGATCGATCGGGATGGCGTTGGCAGCGAGCGATTGCCAGAGTGGCGCGGACTGTTCTTTATTAAACGCCGAAATTCTTGCCTTCATGTCGATCACTCGCGCAGGCTCTCTCGCAGCAAGGTTGACGCGCTCCGTCGGATCGGTCGCCAAATCGAAGAGCCACGTTTTTCCCGTTCGTGCGCTCGTCTGCAGTTTCCAGTCGCCGAGGCGTAGCGTGAGGTAGTCGTCGGTACGCCAAAACAACGAATCGTGTGGCCGACCTGTCGCCTCACCGCGCGCGAAAGGAAGCAGGTTGACTCCGTCAATCGTGCGATCGCTCGGCGGCGTCGCACCGGCGGCTGCGGCAATAGTCGAAAAAATATCGAAGTGTGCTGCGGGTCCCGCGGAGACTTTTCCTTCGGGTAGCGCCCCGGGCCATCGCAAGAATAAGGGGACTCGGATGCCCCCCTCGAAATAGGTCGCTTTCCAACCGCGGAAGGGTTGATTTCGAGAGCCCACGCCGGCGTAGTGAGGCGCGCCGTTATCGCTCGTGAAAATCACGAGAGTGTCTCTCTCCAGGTTTCGCTCGCGCAGCGCATCGAGTAGTCGCCCGATGTTTCGGTCAAGCGAACGGAGCATGGCAGCGTAGACGCGTAACGTGTGGTCTTCGATGAAGGGCAGCGCGTCGTAGTCCTCGCGGGTCGCCTGTAGAGGGGTGTGAGGCGCGTTATAGGCGAGATAAAGAAGGAAAGGCCGGTTACGGTTGGCATCGATCACTTTGATCGCTTCGTCCGTAAAGTAATCGGTGAGATAACGATTGGGTTTGAAAATCTCGCTGTCATTGAATCGCACGCCCCAAGGCTCTGAGGCGACGATAAATTTTGAGACCAGATCCCGTTCGGCGACGGCGGTCACGACGCGCGGGTCGTCTGTCGGCAAGTACATGGCGGCGCCGTACTTCAGACTCAAAGACTCGTCGAAGCCGTGTGCATACGCACGATAGTTAGGGCTATCGCCGAGATGCCACTTGCCGATCTGCACGGTGTGATAACCCACAGATTTCAGCAATGTCGCGATGGTGATCTCACTCTTCGGGAGTCCCATCTCTTCAATCGGAGGCTGTCCTACCGCCCGCTCCGCGAAATAAACGGGTGGCGGCTCGCCGGGGTGTTGATTCAGTCCCGAGGAGATCAATTTCATGAAAGCCTTTGGTGCGGGAGTGAATTCGAAACCGAAACGGGTGGCATAGCGCCCCGTCATGATCGCTGCGCGAGAGGGCGCACAGGTCGCGTTGCCCGAATACGCGGCATCGAAGCGCACTCCGCTACGGGCAAGACGATCGATATTCGGGGTCGCAACGCGACCGTTGGCGACACCTTTTCCGAGCACGGTCAGGTCGTCATAACCGAGATCGTCGACGACGACGAGAATCACATTCGGTTTTCTTTGAGCGACGGCAGAGGGGGCTACGGGTTCAGCAGAGTCTGGACCGCGTTGCCAGGTGACTTCGCGAAAAGGAGCGTGCTCCTCATGCAGGAAGTACTTGGCGAAAGCGAGCGCGAGACCCGCGCGGCCACCCGCGAGCCAGAACGCAGCGAAGAGCGATGCCAAGACGGCAACGAACAGTAGACCGAGGCGAAGTCGTCGAGTCATGTCACGAGTCGGATTAGATCATCCTCAAGGCACCACAGCCTATCTTGACCCCAATACGCAGGTAAACCCGCGACACGAAAACTCGGAACACCCCACAAGCCTGTTGAGACAAGTTCGTTGCGATGTCGCTCGGCAAGTGCACGCCACGCCTCATCGGCGAGAGCTGAATTCACCTGGTTCGCATTCAGCCCCGCGCGCTGCGCGATACGATGGAGTCCGCGTGTGCTGCCGGCATCGATTCCTTCAGCAAAGACGCCGCGCAGAAACGATTCCAGAAACTCCTCACCGCAGCCAAGCTGAATCGCATGATGCAACACGGCGAGGCCTCGCTCTGCAGGGCGCCCGACCGGGTCGGCGACGTCGCCGAAAGGCAAGCCGAGCCTCGAGGCCTCTCGTTTGGCATCCGCCAAGATGTAAAAATGTTTGGCTGCAGGTATGGGTAACCCACGCATCACCATCGGTAAGACGAACTTGAGCTCGAGTGTTGCACCGTAGTGTCTCGCGAGTTGTCGAATGCGAGGGATCGCGAGCCAGGTGTAAGGGCTACGTAGCGAGCAAAAGAACTCGATGGTGGGGACGGGCCGCGCAGCGCGAAGATTTTGGTCGATCGGCGCGAGCCTGAGCTCCGGCGGACGCAGCGGGCT
>JBEAXT010000109.1:0-3534 GCA_041159695.1 Pseudomonadota bacterium | reverse complement strand
GACAAGGGTCGTCCGTTGTGGCGTAACAAGGTGGGACGCGGCGGTATCCAGGGCGGCGTGCATTTCGGCATGGCTCTCGAGGGACGCACACTTTTCGTGCCGATCTCGGACATGTCGAACCCGGAAGCCGAAACAAATCTGCACGCCGTACCGTCGAAAGCGGGGCTTTATGCCGTCGACATCGACACCGGTCGCATGCTTTGGTCGCAGCCTGCCAACGACGTCTGCAACGGCCGCAAGTACTGTGAGCCCGGTATCTCGGCCGCCATCACCGCAATGCCTGGTGCCGTGCTCGCGGGTCACATGGACGGACGTTTGCGCGCCTATGACAGTGCATCCGGTCGCGTGATTTGGGAGTACGACACGACGCGCGAAGTCACGACGGTCGATGGCTCGAAGGCCAGCGGTGGTTCCTTCGGCGGCGGCGCCGGACCCGTCGTGCAGGACGGAATGCTCTTCGCGGCATCGGGTTACGGCACGTACTTCCATATGCCGGGCAACGTCCTGCTCGTCTTCGGCTTGCCCAAAGAATAAGCAGGATTTTCGGGGACAACGATGACCAAAAAAACTCCAACCATGGAATGGGAAGGCGGTGAAGATCTCGCTACCCTGCGTATCGCCGTCACGACCATGGGCGATTTGCTGTTGACAGCCGCCGATCGCGACCCGAACAAGACGGCCCTGGTTTTTCCCGAGAAAAGTTACACGTACGCGGAGTTGGCGGCGCGTACGATTCGTCGTGCACGTAGCCTACAGGCGCTTGGTGTTCGTCCGCGTGACCACGTGGGCATCCTCATGCCGACTTGCCCCGAGTTCGTCGAGCTCTACTTTGCCATTGCGCTGTGCGGCGCCGTCATCGTGCCGATCAATGCGCGCTATCGCTCGGGCGAAATCGGTTACGTCGTGGAGAACGCCGATCTCGTGACCTTGATCACGACCGATGCGGTGGCCGAGCAGGTGAACTTTGTCGAACGACTGGAGGGAGCGCTGACGGATCTGCCGACCCAGAAAGATCCGATGTCGCTTAAACTTGCGGCAGCGCCGAAGCTACGTAACGTCGCGCTCTATGGCCGAGGCGCTCGGGCCGGATTCGTCGCCGAAGCGGACTTTGACGCCGCAGCCGATCGTATACCCGAGATCGAGGTTCACAAGACTCGTCTGCGTACGCGCGTCCGCGACACTGCACTCATGCTCTACACCTCTGGCACCACGGCCAACCCGAAGGGCTGCCTGATCACCCACGAAGCGCAAGTGAGAAACTCCATCGCGCTTGGACGGCATCGGTACCGTCTGACACGTGAGGACTCCCTCTGGTCGCCGCTGCCGATGTTTCACATCGCCGCTGTATTGCCGATGCTCGCCATCTTCGACGTCGGCGGCACCTATCTGACGATGGGTTATTTCGATGCGGGCGTAGCGCTCAAGATGCTGGAGGATCATAAGGTCACAGCGACCTACCCGAGCTTCGTCACGATCATGCAGGGGCTTATCTACCATCCCGATTTCCCCACGCGCGATTTGTCGAGCATTCGTTTAATGAACTCGAACTTCGCCGTACAGCCTCCGGGCGTTGCCGAACCCATCATGAAGGCGATGCCTGCTGCCATTCAGGTCGGGAGCTTCGGCATGACCGAGGCGTCCGGCACGGTGTCGACCGGTTCGCCCGGCGAGCCGCAATCACAAAGAATTACGCGATTGGGCCGCCCGCTTCCGGGTCTTGAGGTTCGTGTCGTCGACCCGAACACCGGTCGCGAGGTCGCTACGGGCGAGCGCGGCGAAGTACTAGTACGCGGCTACAGCCTGTTCGAGGGTTACTACCGTGATCCGGTCAAGAGCGCCGAGGCGCTCGACAAGGATGGTTGGTTCCATACGGGCGACATCGGCTCGCTGGATGCGGCGGGTACGATCATGTTCCACGGCCGCTTCAAAGATATGCTTAAGGTCGGCGGTGAGAATGTCGCGGCAGCCGAGATCGAGGCGCAGCTGCAGAAACATCCGGCGGTGAAGCTTGCGCAGGTCGTCGGGATTCCGGATGCCAAATACGCGGAAGTGCCTGCGGCCTTCGTCGAATTGCAGCCGGGCGCGACAGCCACCGAATCGGAACTCATCGAGTTCTGTCGCAAAGAAGTTGCCGGATTCAAGGTGCCTCGGCACGTGCGCTTCGTCACCGAGTGGCCGATGTCCTCGAGCAAGATCCAGAAATTTAAGTTGCGCACTGCGCTCGTCGAAGAACTCAAATTGGATTGATCACGTTCATCTTTCTCTGACAAGTATTCACTGATAAGGAGCACTGAAATGGCCGTCTTCTTCGCTTTGCTCAAGGTTAAGGCCGGAAAAGAAAAAGACTTCGAGCGTCTGCAGAGAGAACTCTCCAAGCTGACGCATGACAACGAACCGGACACCATCGTTTACGACGTGATCCGTCATCGCGAAAAGAAAGGCGTCTACGCCGTGTATGCGCGCTTCAAGGACGAGGCTGCGTTCGAATACCACCAGAAGACGCCGTTCCACGATCGACTCGTCCCGCCGATCTTCGAGTGCCTCGATGGCGGCGCCGACGGTATGACGCTCGACTTTTACGATCACGTCGGCTGACGGACTACCCGTCGTGATTTCGCCCGTCATCGGTCCGGTGATCCAACTGGGCTTCGTCGTACCGAATATTGAGGCGGCGGTCGCGCATTGGGCCTCGATCGGAGTGGGTCCTTTTTTCTTGCTCGATCATATCCAGTTCGGGCGCTGCCACTTTCGCGGCAAGCCTCTCGAAATCGATCTGTCGGTGGCCGTCGGTCAGTGGGGATCCGTCCAAGTGGAGCTCATTCACCAACACTGCGATACGCCGAGCATCTACACGACCTTCGACGGCTCTGCACGTGGCGGCCTACAACATATGGGCGTCATGACGGACTCCGTAGCCGATTCCCTCGCACGTCTCGCCGAACGCAAGGTCGAGCCGGTTCAGGCTGGTGAAACCGCGAACGGCATCCGCTTCGCGTACGTGAACACGGACGCTCTGCCGGGGGCGCACCCCGGAGGCATGATCGAGCTCATCGAACGCGGACCTGCCATCGACGGATTCTTTGGCCTGGTACGCAAGGCGGCCGTCGACTGGGACGGTCGCGACCCGCTGCGCAAACTCGGGTGACGGACGGAATCACGCCGAGCGGTCTGCCACTGCACCCGGTGCAGCTCGCCTATCACGTTCCTGACTCACGCGAGGCCGCAATGCAGTATGCGGTCAGCCGCGGCTGGGGCCCCTTCTACCTGATGGAGCGTATCCCCCTCGAGTTTGCGCGGTATCGCGGCACACCGCAGAACTGGGTGCACACCTCCGCCTACGGTCAGGCGGGTGACATCATGATCGAGCTCATCTCTCAACCGGACGACGAACCGTCCGTATTGCGAGAACGCTATGGACGAACGCAGTCCGGACTGCATCATGTCGCGGCATTCGTCGAAAACCTCGAAGAGGCCGTCGCGGCAGAACGCGCCCGTGGCGTCGATATCGCGCTCGAGGCACGGACGACCACTGGC